>JAFVUY010000073.1 GCA_017502465.1 Bacilli bacterium
CTTAAAATCAAAATTTATTTCTCTTGTTGCTTTAATATATTCATCAAACATATCTGCTGTTTGCAAGAGGATATCATGCCAACGTTTAGACGCTTCAATTTCCTCTTCAGATTCTTTACTATTGATCATTTTGTTGTGTGGAATATACGGAAACTCGTCAAATGCAGCGGCTCCAATATGATATTCTGTTTTCTCTATCATTCGGATATAATCTCGAATAATTGCAGCAAGATACTCGTCGGCACTCCATGCAACTCTTTTGTCAATCCCTTTAACTGAAGGTAAATCATCATACACATAGATTTTACCAAGTTTCATATGTTTCTTTGGATCCAACATCCTTTTAAGATTTCTAAAAATCTTCCTAACTGGCGATTCTTGAGCATCATATTGTTCTGCTAAATCCATCCATTCCTTAAGATCTGATTCGCTAAGAGAAAAATTTCTATCTTCCAAAAAATTTAACAATTGTTTTTTTACGTTTTGTTTCTTTTTCATTTATCTTTGCTCCTTACATCTTATAGCACAAGTATAGCAAAGATAATGTACGATTTTTAATACAATTCACAATTTGGGCACATAAAAATATTATTTTTCTAAATTTTTAAGACATTAATGAATCTTCTATTAATTTCCTCTTCTCTATTACAAATATGTAACTTTAATGCATTAAGAAATTCCTTAAAATATTTATAGTTTACTGGATTACCCTTAAAGTATTGATAAAGCTTTGAATATGTTATAACTGCAACGCAATTTTGTTTTCCATAAAATTCGATGTTAGCATTATAATTTGGCGTAAAAACAACAACTGTTGTTTGCGCATTTCTTATAGATTCATTTTCTTCTTTATAGAATCTCGCAAAATTTTCATATTTATCTAATTGCGTTTTAATCTCATCACCGTCTTCATATAACCCGTTTAATGCAGATTTAATTTTATTTTCAACCACGATGAGATGATATTGATTTTCTAATAATAAATCTACTCTCCCTCGTTGTTTTTCAATTATTTCCACCGATTTTTCATCATAAACAATAGTAGGATAATCTTTAGCTAGTTTTGTTGCAGCCTCTTGTTTTGTTTTTTTGCCTGCCTTTTTGCTAAAACAAGTTAAAATCAAAGACTGAATATCAGTTAAGGAATTTTTTTCCTTGCTTACAGTCAAATCTTCATTATTTTCGACAAACGCTGTTTTCAGTTGCTTTGAAACCTCGTCAAGTATAAAATTAGAAAAATCCATCCTTTGTTGAACCGTCATTCCATCTTTTATAATAGAATACAGCATATTTGTATAAACTTGCTCTTCATATTCCTTATCTATAAAAGCAAGGAAATTATTAGAATCATAACCATCCAAAGCAGTAGTTAACTCCACTTTCTTTAATGGATATTCTGGCCAATTTTTCACATCTTCAAGCAATCCTTTTAATTGCTTATTGTTTTCCCCACTAATATCGCAATACGCTACAGAGTGTTGGGGATTTTCAGAATCCAATAAAATATATTTTCCACCCTGCTTCTCGATTTTCTGTTTACATTCTTCTCTTTTATCAACAGTAAATCTTTCATTTTTTGCAGGTACAAGGCATATTTTGCAATTTGGATGCTTAAGTTTACCGTGTGGAACAATAAAATTAAGATGAACAAACGCATTATCATCTTGATGGTCCTCAGCAAAGGCAATATTTTTTACGCATTTGCCGCCATAACTTGTTTGCTCTTCAGTTAATTTTCTATCATTGTCGTCCTTAAATTTCTCAACAACGTCTGCAATTGCTAATATAGGATATGAATAATTTTCAGGTGGACCTACCATAATTATTTTTTCAATCCCCTTATATTTATCCATAGCCACCTTCCCAAGAGGAGGAACATAGATGTAACTTTTATCTTCACAATTATCGGGATTATAAAAATTGATTACTTCGTGTCCAATATTTTTATCATTAAAACCACCAACAAACATTTTAATAATTAAAACTTCATTCATCTTTCGCATCTCCTTTCCAATGTTTTAATTACAAACTAAAACCCTTCCGAATCCAGCTCATCAAAACTATCAAAGTCGAATCGATAATTTGTTCCAGTTTCATGTATAAATGCAATTTGTTCGTCACTCAACCCAAAATCAACCAACTCAGAATTTGTCATAAGATAGTTTCCATCATTTTTATCAAAACTAAATGCTACTAAAAGCTGATAACTGACGCCATATTTTTCTTTCAATCGGTTAAGCATGTCTACTTTATCATATAGATTAGATAAAACTTCATCTAATTGATCACTTAAATGAAATATGGTCGGAAATTTTCTACCATATAAATCAGATATATTGTAAAACAATTTCGTATCATAATACTCATTATCAAGTGGACAAGGCATATCTTTTATACCTATTTCCATCTTTACTGCTTCAACGTCATTCGGCTCTACATCTTCAAGCCATACAATAAATCCAGCACAACTTTTATGCATATCTATTTCTCCTCTATTATAACATATTGACTTTTCAAAATCGGCGAAACTTTCGTCCATATAAAAAAATTATTAAAAATTTTTTAACTTTTATCCTCTAAATAACGATAGTGCCACGAATTATCGTTTTTAATTGCTATTCTAGAAATACCGTTCTCTTCCTTAAGTCCAAAAACTTCTATTAACTGATTAACTATATTTTCATTATTTAATATAGAATTTAGAAAAACAATAGCCTTATCTTGTTTAATTTCAACTCTTCCACGGGGAAAATAATTATATGGTTTGCCACGTGTTATCCTCTTATCCAATATCGACCAGGTTCGTTCGTGATTCATTTTCTTATTTTCTAGCTGCACCTCATTCACAGCACCTTTAATAGGTTCAACTACACAAAATAAGATATTATCTCCTATATTGTTTTTAATTAACCAAAACAAACCTTTACAAAAGGTATTATTATAAATTTGAGGATTAACAATTGTTTTAATCATTGAGTACAATTTTTCTAATATACAAATCACGTAAAATGATGATTGAATTCTCCACCTAAGAATAACCTCTACTTAGTGTATCATTAGCAATATAGGTTCTTCGACCACCTTTTCTATCTTAACGATAATACAAATTCCTTAGGGACATGAACGAATATAGGTCTTTTTGTCTTTAACATATATTCATAAAGCTCACTAATGTTTTTGCTTTTATCAAAACGGAAAAACGCATCGTAAATAACAATTGGCTTTTCATTTTTCCCTTCATCTTTTATAATTTTTTCTAAAAAATCTTTCAATACTTTAAAAATATGTTCGTGTTCACTTAGTCCGTGTATGTTTTTAATCGTATTATAATATGTATTATCAAAGATATCAGCATCATCCTTAAAATTAGGATACCTACTTTCAATAAACGAATTAAAATCTTCCACCTTAGAAAAATCTTCTTCAAATAAGGTTACGTTATCTATTTTCATTTTTCTTTAGCTCCTAAATTTGCAAATCAATTATATTTTTTCCACATAATAAGACTTGCACGTTTCCACGCAAAAGCAACCCAATACACCGTGAAGCCACACCCCTAAATCTAAATGAATTTTATAATAATCTTTTATCGAACTTGGATTATTGTTCTTTGGGTATGCTATAATCTCTGGCTTGTTTATCAAATAACTAGTTGGCGTATGCCCATAAAAAATACATTTTTCAGTATTAGGTATTACGTTTGGTTCTTTGAAATTCCTATCGTAAACCAAATCTTCACACCTTGCCTCGTCTATCGAAATAATATTGTTCGTTTTATCAACCGGCACACCTGCATGAACACATATAAAATCTTTATTTTGAACGTAATATGGTAAAGACTCCAATTTATCTATAGTATCCCAATCTAAAAGGTATCCGTCGCCCACAAAATATAATTTTAATTCTTCTAAAACCTTATCAAATTCGTTAGGATTAGCATTTTGCATCAACGCCCAATACTTTTTTAAAAAATCATACTCGTGATTGCCAATAATCATTTTGATATTTGGCTTTGACAAAACGTATTGTAAAAGTTTAACAGAGTCTGGTCCTTTATCAACAACGTCGCCACAAATTATCATAGCATCACTATTTGAAAATTTAATTTTTTCTAATAGTTTTATAAATAAATCGTATTCACCGTGTATATCAGAAACAATATAAGTCATTATTCAATTTTTTTTCTTTACAATAATATCGCCACCACACTCTTTGCATTCAAACTCTCGTTCGTTATCATAAGACTTTGGCTTTGAAATATAACCCCATTTTGCACCACACTTTTTGCAAGTTACTATGTATTTATAACATTTAACGTCTTCTACGTCTCCGCCCCAATCAGCTAACTGCTTCTTCCAAGTTACGCATATATAATTGTTTGTATATTCTCTTATCATCTTCGCACAATGCTTAAATTTTTCACCATGATTAAAACAACCGTCTACAGTGTGAATTAGTTCATGGCAGAGTGTAGTCAACAAACACTTTTTTTGATTTTCTTCTGGTACTGCTTCTAATAGCTGATAGTTAAGTTTAATGTCATAGTCGTTACGTTTCCTTCCTACACCCTTGTATATCTGTGCCCACCAACTAACTCCACCAATTAGTTTGATGTTGTCAATATTATGAACGCAGTTTTTGTACATATCTGCAGGTAACGCATTGTCAAGTATATCCGAAGCTTCCTGCAAAACTTCCCTTACGTATTCTTCCGTTAATATCATGTTATTTAAATCTCATCAAGATATACGTCATTTTTAGAATCGTACAATCTAATTACACCCTTCTCTCTTTTCTGAATAAGCCCGTGATGAATATGGTATAAGGAATCTATTACATAGGCAATAAAGTCCTCATCATCCCACTTCCATGTGAAATTTTCTATATTACCCAAAAATCTCCCATCATAAATGTCTATCTCAATTAGCCTACCAAAATAGTCCATTATATCTTGCCACATTCTTTTATCCCATTTTAATTTTGAAAAAGCATATTTAATTGAAGCCTGAAAACCGCGCAATGGAACGTTTAATTTATTGGCAACCTCCTGATAAGTCGGATAAGGCATTTCTAGTGTAATAACATCTTGATCATTATTAGATACCTTAACTGGTTCTTCGATTGGTGTTAATAGAAGTTTTATATATTGGGTTCCTTTTAGATTTTCAGGCAATGCAATCTTATTGATAAATCCTTGCAATAATTCATTATATCCCAGTTTCATAATAATTCCTCAATATAATTAACTACTTATTAATTACTAACTCTCCATTAGAACAAATAATTTTTTGTTGTCTATTAGTTCTTTCAAAACATTTGGTTTTGCCCATAAACCTAGCAATAAACTCTTCCTTAGTACCTTGATATTCAATTTCACCTGCATTTAAGGAAAGCGCGCCATCACCAATATAAGAAACCTTATTTGATATAATAAGTTTTTTTATTTTACAAAATGCAAATGCCCAGTCTTTAATTTCTTCTATCGCATCATTTACATAAATGCATAAATTTTCATCAACTGCTTCATATAAATAATTTTCAGGGACATAATTTAAATACTCTAAAGGATTAAGATGAAACACCCCATACTCTTTAAGAAAGTACATTGTAAGTTCTCGCGCCATTTGATTTCCTTGTTCATTGACAAGTTCGTAAGCTTCCTCAACCTTATTATTATCTATAAAATAAGCTAATAAAGCAAACTTTTTGTGTTTTTCTATATTGTTATAATGTTTTCCACCAATATTCATATTAGACCTCTCCTTTAATAAATTAGTCGCTTGTATCACATGTTGTTTCAAACGACTTAAATAACTCTATATCAAAATCAAAAATTTCATCCAAGCCAATGTAATCTTCGCTGATAGAGAGAGTAACGCCATTTAAGAGATACACCCCATAGTTATCATCAAAAAACAAATCATAACTATCAACTGTTTCATCTCCAACATTAAATTCCAAACACATTCCTTGAGGTTCATATGTATCAACTGATGCATATCTTATTAAAACACAATCTATTTCAGAAATTTTAACCTCACGTCCCAAATAATCTGAAACAGCTTTTTCAATATCACTAACTTCTAATGCCACATATTCCTTTGTAATCGTTTTCATAACTTTCTCCTATAAATGTCTTTTTTTACATAGGTTATGCGTATTTATTTTAGCATAACCTATGTGGAATAGTCAATTATTCCACTTTTTCGGCGTTTTAAGTGTATCTTATACCCTTAAATCTTATTTTTATAAATAATAATGCTTTAATTTATCTTTTTAACTTCTTTATTCAACTAAAATCTTTTTTAAATCAATAAATAAATGTGAAACAAATTTAATTTCTTTAAACATATCTTCAATGTAAAAATAATAATCCTTATCTGTATTATTCATCACGAAAGCATTAGTATAAATATATGGATTTATACAGTTTATTGGTCCATCATATTGAGGGGTGATACTTAAAACAGGATTACCATCAGCCTCTCTATAAACATCTACGTCATAACTCCACGAATTAGCGTTTCCATCATCAAGAAGCATTATATCAATTTTTTGTCCTCTACAAAGTTGTCTAAATGCCTTAATAACATTCCTAAAAAATGCTTGTACTTTTTCGGCTTCATCATCATAGCTTAGTTGGTCTAAATAATCATCTATGTCTATATTATTAAGTGTACCATCTCCGTCAAACAAAGAACTTTCCTGCATTCCATACCAAGCAATCCTATCTAAAAAAGCTTTTTTAGCTGTATTAAAATCATTAAAAACACGACATTGTGTATCGTAGTTTTGCCAATCATAATTACCTTTTTCTCGCTCTAAATCACTTCTTTCATACATTACCCATACTTCTTTCATAATCTCATTTCTCCTTAATATTCAATGATTTGTTCTGGAACACCCTTTCTAACACCATCCCCATAAAAAATGTGTGAGTTGTCTAATTTTGTGCCTTTTGCTATATAAAATTCCTTTAATCGACAAGCCCCAAAACAAGAATAGCCAAAAGAATCAACCAAAGGTGGTATTTTAATACTTTTTAATGCATGACACACCTCAAATGCTTGATAACCAATTTTTCTTAATGAGTTTGGTAAAATAACATTTTCTAAGCGTATACAAAATAAAAATGTATGTTTCTCGATTTCTGAAACGCCCTCTGGAATTATAATAGATTTAAGATTCGAACAGTCACGAAAAGCAACTTCTTTTATACGTTCCATCCTTTGTGGTAAAATTACTTCTTCCAGTCTAGTACATCCCCGAAATGTATACTTCTCTATACATGTAACTTTATCAGGAATTTTCATCTTCTTTAAGTGTGTACAGCCAGCAAATGCGCCTTCCCCAATTTCTCTAATACTTTCAGGAAATATTATTTCCTCAACAACCTTATTTTCACTAAAAGCTCTATTGCAAATTTTAATGACACCTTCTGGGATAATTATTTTTTTAAGTGTTCTACAGTCAGAAAAAGCTCCTCTTGCAATTTCAGTAACTCCCTTAGGAATTAAAACTTCGTCCTCGATAATCTTAATGGTACTAATACCATTAGATGTTTTTACTCGCTCGCACTTTTCTTCTGCAATATATTTTTTTAATATGCCACCTGAAATCACAAAACTCATAACTATTTCTCCTTTGTTAATAAACTTTTATATTCTAAAAATTCTTTATCATTTGGCGTTGTTTGCAAAACAAAAGCTATTCTACCTTTTATAGAAAGTAAATATTTTTTCTTATCCGTTTCGCCAGTTCTTTTTAAATGCTCGTCCAAACCAAACTTTGTTATATAGTGCATTTCTTGGCGAATTTTCTTTTTATATTCTTTGGCTAAATTGATCTTTTCATTTACAACAATTCCCGTTACGGTTTGACGTTTAGTATTAGGTATGACTGCCGTCTTACGATTTTTAAGAAACAACCCAAGCTTTTTCAATTCTTGTTTCACTAAAACAATAACTTCTTTTTCATCAAAATCGCCTGAAAAAGTCATATCGTCACAATATCTTGTGTACGAAATTCCCTTCTCATTGCAATAGCAACCTATAATCTCATCAAAGTCATACATTATGATATTTGTAATTGCTGGTGATGTTGGAGCACCTTGTGGTAGCGCATCACGATGGTAACAAAGCATTGAAAGTAAAACACGAACTGGTTCAGAAAATTTTTCTTTATAAAAAACTATATCCTTTACCCTTGAATAAATAATGTTATCAAAAAATCCTTCAATGTCAAGTTTTAAAATTTTCTTTTTTCCAATGTGTGGAGCTGCATTTTTTTGGACGTTACTACCATACGTATATGCACACGCATATTTTGAAACAGGATAATATGCCAAAATATTATCCGCAATGGATTTTTGAACCAACTTTAGAATTTTATCGGGCACGGAGAGTTTACGTTTAGTTCCGTCACTTTTCGGAATAAACGCATTATGATAATGTTTGTCAATATTATTACTTAAAGCAAATAACGTCTTCAGTGGAAAGCCCAGGTCGGTTGCTAATGTGTTAAGTTCTCTATAGACTATCATAAACCTCTCCTCCTCGATTTTATAGAACAACACCAATTTGTATGGCGAAACGCGCAGACGTAGGGGGGCAAAGCATAGCTTTGCGGGACTACGATGAGCATTTCGACTGAACGGAACAAGACCGTTAAGCAAAAGTTTTTCTGAATGAGCCTGCCGAATAGAAGAAAAAGCTTTTGTAGGACTTGTGCAGCGAATACGGTAAATATAAGTGATAAGATGACGACTCGCCATCCCTTTCTTCTATAAAAAGAAATACACTGTTGTTCTATATCTATTATATAATTTTTACATAAATATGTAAAGTTGTTTTGTTTGGCATCAAGAAATTTGAATTATGTCAAATTTGAGTAACTACTTTTCCTACTAATTTAAACAACCCGTGAACTATATTTCCAATTTCTAACGGAGTATTATAATCCTGAGTGAAATCTTCTTCAATAACAATTTCAAAAACAACCCCTAAGCACTCTACACCGACATGAAAAAACTTTCCACCACCTAGTATATTTTCCTTTTCTTTAACCCAAACGATTTTGCCATTCATTATCATGGTGTTGTCTTGCTTAAAATTTTTATTTGGATTTGCAGGGAAAACGCCACATGGTATAATAGATTCTCTTGCAAAACCACTATAATCATTTTGAAAATCTTCTTCGCTTTGATAAACATTTATGTAATTTATAAAGCAAATTACATCCATCTTTTTTACAGATTTTGCTTTAATGTCTTTTAATTTATAAAAATCTGGCACACAAACATTCAAAGGTATGTCATATTCAGTTAATTGTACTTGTAAATAATTTTGTCCATTGTTACCATCAGGTCTAACCCACTTTTTACTAATAACGCTTACAGTTTGTTCCGGCTTATAATATGGCTCGCAATAATTAAGCCAAACCTTTTCACTATCACCATAAAAGAAAAGCTCCATTCCCTCTCCATTAGAAAGTATTGAATACTTTTCTCCGCCAACAATTGTCTCGTTTACACACCCTAAATGATTATTATAAAAGTTGACCATATCTTCCGTTGAATTTATGTGTTTTAGTCCAATACTATCAAAATCGTTTCCCATAATTTGCTCCTCTTCTTTGTTAACAAGATATCTAACAAAATATCCATTTTCTTGCCTTTCATCATACTCTTTTAACGGATTACTTGCACTATTATTAACTATGAACGAGACAACCTTATCAAAGCATTCTCCACAAAGCTCTAAATCCAACCTGTTTTCATCATATCTAGAACCATATCCAATCCATTTATGATAAGAAAAATCTCCATTTATATCAAACTCGTTTAAAATTTTATTACACATTGTACAACGAGGCGGTTTAGTTCTATCATTAAAATTTTTTTCTTTATATATCATTGAACCCTTTCTCTTTTAATTCGTATGACTCATCTATTAAGCCCAGCATTCTTAACTTTGCTAATTTGTAGTATAAAATCGCATAATTTATGTGGTGACAGATATTTCGCTCGTTTACATTTACAACGTCGTGCACGCAGTAAGCGAGTTCGTTTACAGCTAATGGCTTTCTTTCTGCAACTTTTTCTTTACAAACCCATTGTGGTGTAATTTGCACTTTTTCAACAAAATCATATACATCCCAATCAAAATAATTTTTATAATCAACGTTTGCATCAACTTTTTGAATACTATCTAGTTGAACAAGACCTAAAATATGAAAAACAAAATATCCTTCACCTTTATAATTTTTCTCTTCATGGTTCTTCGCGACTACTTGACCTTCTATTTCTATCTTACTAAACTTTACGTTTGAATTTTCAATTAGTAAAAAGCCTGATGCGTGTATCCCGTGTTCATTTCTTTTTTCATTATAATGCGATGTTCTAAATAGTCTATCTTTTCCAAACACGTCAAACAAGTAATCTATTACCTGACCTTTTTTGCTTTGTTGTATATCTATATCAAATGACTTTGAACCTTCTTCGTAAGCATAAGGCATAATATTATACACCATAGGATCATACTCTAATATTCCTAAAAGATATGAGCTATATAAAGATGTATAATATACACCTCTTGGATTAAAGTATATATTTTGCTTTTTCATATATTTAACAAACTCATAGAAGAAAAGCAAAGCAGGAGCGTCACCATTTTTTTTAATTAAATCTAATTCATGCTTAATTCTTAATCTATCTTCATGAAAAGCATTCCTTTCTCCTAGTTTCTCATATATCAATTTTTCTAATTTTTCAAATGAATTTTCAAATATTTCTTTCATATTTTTCTCCCTTAATTATTATTTCCAATGGCGTTTAATGAGACGTAACATATTATCTCTACCGACAGGATTAGCTGTGTGAAGGGCAATCGGATAAAACGTTTCCCTTTCAAATAACCAATCCAGAAGTTTTATACCGTCACCACCATCAGGATAATAATCACCCAAATCGTGGTCGCAATCAATCAGCTCTATTTCTTCACCTTCTTTTTCCGACTGCACTATCAATGCAATCGCTTCATTTACACTGTGTGCATGTACATAACCCTCCGGAACTGGACGTATATCATCTAACCAGATTTTCATTCTAATTCCTCTATCTAATAGTTCGTGAACTGACCTCTGCGATATCAGCATAACTCCAATCCAGCTTATCTGGTGGATTGTGAATTTGGTCATAAGCCAGTTTCATCATTTTTGCGATTGTTTGTGGATGAACACCTCCACATCCTCCTCCAAACAAAGGAATCAAAATACTTTTTACGTTGTTTTTATAAGCACACATTAACGTAGTACGCATACATTGATATACAACAAAAGGATCTAAAATCTCTCTCGGTGTTTGCATACTAGGTGTATGAATAAGCTTTTGACCTTTTTCGTTAGCATCAATAATAAAACTTGTTCCAACTGGCTGTTCACCATAGTAATTATCAATGATATATTGTTGTACTCTTTTTTGTAGTTCGGGACCGAACCATTGAGTTATTGCAAGGTCATAACCTCCATCCATTAAACCAAATGCATTTGCTGGTGAAACTATACATTCAACGTTCTCTTTTCGCATAAAGCTAAAAAAATCTTCTTCAACGAATACAACTTCATCATGTCTAAAATAAAGTTTAATATACTCCATTCTTTGTCTAAGTTTTTCTATAATATAAATTTTCATTTATCGACCACTCCTTTCTTATAATGATTATCATCTACTTTTTGTTAAATAAATTTCTATTCTTATAAAAATGTTCAAAATATATTTTCACATTCTCAAGCTCATACCACTTCTTTACATCTACAGGTGTAGTATCTAAATCATAAATTTTCGCCCCTTCCATAGACAACAGTAATGGTGAATGTGTGGCAATAATAAATTGGCAATCACAATAACGAACACTTTCTCCTAATATTTTTATCAATTCCAATTGTAATTTTGGAGATAAACTATTTTCGGGCTCATCTAAAAGGTATAATTTCCCATCTTTGATTTTCTTATTAAAAAAATCTATCGCAGTTTCACCATTGCTATTTGGTTTTACCTTTTTCCCTATAACTTTTTCGGCAAAAACTCTTGCCGAATGTGAACGTTTTAAAGCAAGTACAATTTTCCTTTGTTCTTCATAGTCTTCAATACCAAAACAATCCTGTACTGATGAACAAGAATTTCCAGCTCTACCTACGCATATGTAGTACTCATACGCTTTTTTGTATTCTTCATCTAGTTCGCTATTATGCATACGAGATGCAAGCATATATTCAAAAACATCGTCACTAGTTAACAATGCGCTTCCACTTGGAACATTTAATGGAATATCGTAATCTTCATCCCACCCAGTCTTAACCTTACACAAATTACAATATTCACTAAAAATTTCGCTATCATTTCTTGGTGCGATACGTCTAATTTTTAGCACTTCTGTCATTACATTTAATAACGTACTTTTCCCAGATCCATTCCCACCATAAAATATTGTAATAGGCGCAAAATCAATCTCTGAAAATTCTTTCCATCCAAATATCCCATATGGATATGGGGTAGATATTTCAAGTAATTTATAATCATTAAAATCTCTTGAAAGAGATGCTTCTTCTCCGTCTTGTGTAGGTAAAATAAATTTCTCCAAATAAGTTTTCATTAGCAATCTCCATATTCCTATCTATGAACGTCATGAACCCGCCAATCAAAATCCTTCACC
Organism: Bacilli bacterium; assembly: GCA_017502465.1. Classification (GTDB taxonomy): domain Bacteria; phylum Bacillota_I; class Bacilli_A; order RFN20; family CAG-826; genus RGIG5418. Next base: position 12,711 of record JAFVUY010000073.1, read on the forward strand.
TTACCCCTTAAGGCTTCGGGAAATCCCGTAGTACTACTGAACGTAGTTTCGGGGAAATTATCATTTTTAGCAACATAATCTAAAATTCCCATAAATATAGCCGTGTAGTTTTGCTCACTTGTAGTCACTAGCATAGGCGTAGTATAATACCTTACTGCACGATACTTTTTGAAAAGCATTTCTCTATACTCTGGTGAATAAGTATATATTTTAAAACCAACTTCATCTGCGCTTTCACAATAGTTATCAAAAATATATCTATAATAAGTGCTAATCGGTGGTTTTACAAGGTGTCTCTCTCCACCCACCTTGCTTATATAATTAAAAGCCCCAACAAGTTCAAACTTAACGCCAAGCAAATTTAGTAGTCTTACATATTCATGACTATTTTTATCAGCCGTAAAAAAGTTGAACAAATTATCTTGAATATCAAAATTTCTTAATTGCCAATATAGTTCTTTTTTAGAAACTATTATTTGGTGCATTTCATTATGTAAATAAGACCAATCTTTATTATCTACAATAAAATCATCTTCCGTAAGACCTGCATCATCTAATAAGTCAGTAAACATATCGGCTAAAGCATTTCCAAACGCCTTTTGTTCTTCTGTTACTTTTGAATCAATTGGACTATACGTTATTTTAATCTTATCACGCATATTTTCATCTTGCTTCCCATATTCAGTAACAATAACGGGAATTTTGTTTTTCTCTGCTAAGCTTATTGTTTGTTTTGTTCCTTTACTATTTGGGCTAACAAAAGCAACTACCATTTTATTTTCAAAACAAGCGATATAATCTATCATTTGTTTATTACGAATTGGTCCAGCACTTCTTTTATACTTTACCCAATCGGCGGGAAAGATTTTTACACTTGCGTTATTTTCTTCCGCCCACCTTTCGCCAAGCATATCTGCACCTTTTGAGTGCCCACTAACTATTTCAACGTCTTTTGGGGCAAGCTCCTTTCCTTTTAGCACTTTTTCTAATACACTTTTTAACAGGTTGTAATCCTCAAAATGCCTGCCACCGCAAACTAAAATCCTTAATTTATACATTTCTTTATCCTTTTGTCTGGTAAATGTAAAATATGTATTTTACCATCTAATGATTCTTTTAACTTAGTACAACTATTGTTTGCTATATTTGTTAGGCACTCATTAACAACCTTATCAGCAACTATCTCCCAACTTTTATATATCTCGCTATACAATTTAAAATCTTTTACCCTTACCCAAAACCCTTCAAAGTAAAATTCTTCAATTAGCAAATAATTTCCTGCTCCAAGATTTACATATTCCCAACCTATTGGAACAATAGCATTAACACCAAAAGGTCCAAATTCACAATTGAGCAACGTTGGAAAATACTTTCCAACTTCTTCAATAGACATTTTTTTATCATAATTAATCTCATACCATTGTCCATTACTTTTAAGAAATTTTATGACACCAGGCTCTCCCATCGCTCCACACTGAGCAACTTTAATGAAAGCTATATTATCAAATAATTCTTTTGACAAATCATTCTTATTTAATTTTGTTGCTTGAAGTTCAGTCATATATATCCTCTTATCCGTCCATGATTTTTTGAAATAATCTTAAAAACTTTACCCATTTTATTCTAAATTAGTTTCAACTAAATCAATATATAATTCAGAAGAATTATCATCTTGACCAAACCTGTCGTTAATATAAAGATAGTAATTTTTTTCTTCGGTCATATCAAACATATTTGTTTTGATTCGAGGGTCATACCCATTGCACGGACCATCATCATCTCCATAGAATTTAATTTCGCCATCTTTTACATCAAATGCAATCATCCAGTCTGTACAGCATTCAACGTCTTCTAATTGCAATGGAATATCTTTACCTTCAAAAATATTTTTTAAGGCCGTAGTTATTACTTTCATTTTTCTTTCTGATATACAGCCCTCGTCATCATCATACTCATTATCTAATTTCCCACAGTAATCTTCTAATTGAATAATTCCACCATTACCATCGAACATGGAATTTTTGTTAAATGCAAAATCTTTAAGTTTTTCTCTTAAAGAAATTTTAGCAGTTTCAAAATCGCTAAACGCATCTACCGTTGTTACAAGTTCCGTAACGTCTTCTGCCGTATTAGGCAATGACGTTTTAATTATAAGTGTCCATATTTTTTTCATAATAATTCTCCTCATTAGATTATATAAGTTTAATTTTTGCTGTAATAGGATACATTTTTAAGATTTCACAAATCTTATTTAATTGTTTCTCTGTTGGAATATAATCAGATTCTATATATTCAACCTTTGTATTAGCTTTTATCCATCCCAAATCTCTCAAGTAATTTGTAATATCGTACTGAGGATAACTTGTAATAGGAATTAAAGTATCTAAATAATCCCAGAAATCCATATGTCCATTTTCTAAAGTAGATAAATCCAAAATATCTCCATCCGGTAAAATATACATTGGGCCATATGGTATATTCTCAGTTCTAAATTTTTCAATTACAGCTTTTATTATTTCTTCTTTATTCATATTTGCTTTTAGGCTACCATTTTACAGGTAGCCTTTATATCTTGAATTTCGATATTTGTTAAAATATCTTTTTCCATAAGGGCATATGCGAGTTTATCAAGAAACTCTCGATTGTTTATCAATATCTTTTTTGCTGTTGCATAAAACTTTTCCATCTCTACAGCCATTTGCATATCACGTCGTTCTACTACGCCACTAGAATGTTCTCTATCCTGTACCCATCTATCAAATGAGTTGGAACAGTAATTATCTACAAATCTCTCACAAATATCAAATGCCCTATGCAAATCATTATTGGCACCAATATCGGTTTCACCGAATACTACTTCGGTAGATGCCTTACCGCCAAGTAAAACAATTACCCTGTTTTCCATATATTGTTTTTTAATCCAATATTCTTCAGGTTGATAATAATTTGTAAATCCTCCTGTACTACCCCCATGAGAACGTACAGAAACAAAATTCACAGATCCAGGTTCAAGGCACTCAGCAATTACAGCATGTCCCACTTCATGAAACGCAACAGCTCTCAAGACTTCCTTATCGTATGCATTTTCTTTTTCAGGTGCTTTATGGATAATTCTTAAACAGGCACGAACAATATCGTCCATTTCAATCTTATCTTTTCTTTTAAATCCTGCATGCATTCCAGCTTCATTAATAACGGTTTCTAGTTCTGCACATGATGCCCCGTTTAATAATCTCGTAATTGTCCTTACGTCAACTTCTGAAACAAAATTCTTTCTCTTAATATAATGCTCAACAATCTTTTCGGCATCTTCACCTTTTGGTGCTTCTACTTCAATTCTATTATCAAATCTTCCTGCTCTAAGCAAAGATTTTGGTATTGCATTATTATCATTGATTGTAGACAAGACAAACACATCCTTTCCTTTTATCTCATCTATACAAGATTGGACTGTAACAAACTCCTCACTATTTCTGTGATATTCATCTCCGTTAGCAGAAAATTTGTCCATATCATCAAGGAATACAATTGAAGGCGCATTTTTAACAGCTTCATCAAAAGTCTCTTTAATATGTTTCACAAAGTCCCCGTCTGGCTTATCTTTTCGACAGGTAAAAGCCCTCCTACCACTTGCTTTAATAAAGCAATTTGCCATAAGCGTTTTTCCAAGTCCTGGTTCGCCAGAAAGAAGTAGTCCATTTGGCACACTTACTCCAAGCTTTGAATAGAAATCAGTATTTCTCATGATATCACAGATTCTAATCATTTCTTTTTTTATTGAATTATAGCCGATAACACTTTCAAAATCTTTTTCAATTTCACATAATTTAACTTGTTCATTCATTTTATTCACCAATTTTAATCCTTATTGCCTCTTTCAACATTCTTTTGTATAGAATTCGTTTTGTCCTTTTCACTAGCATATGCAACTCTAAATACATATCTAAGTTCATCCATATTTTCAACATGCTTTTGTATATCAGACAACAAAGTGTCTGATTTAACAGTTTTTGCGTATTCAACAACTTCCTTTCTCATATTTACCTCATCTATTAATTTATAGCTCTATAATACACTCTACTATGTTTGAAAAAACAGACATTTATATATTTCTAAGAGAATTCTTAAATTTATTTTATCCTTTTAATATCTCTATAAATTCTTCTTCATATATGATTTTAACATTATATTGAAGAGCACTAGCTATCTTTTTAGTTCCAGGTTCAGTACCAACGACTAAAAAGTCAGTATCCACAGTTACTGTCTCACAAGGTTTTGCGCCTAATAACTCCAACAGCCTATAAGCGTCTTTTCTTGAAAGTGTACTTATTGTTCCTGTAATAGCAACTTGTTTTTCAGTAAAAGCATTTTTTTCCACTTCTTTTGTTTTACTTTCATCCACAAATTTAAGTTCGCGAAGCAATGGTCTAAATAATCTTTGTTCCGACTTATCGTTATACCATTTATAAATGTTTTTTTCCGCTGTAAAAGATACTCCACCGATATGTGAAAAATGGTATTCTTCTTGAATAAGTTTTTCAAACTTTTCAAAACTTCCTTCGCAAAACTCATTTAATATTTTCCCAACTTCAGTCCCGATTGAAGGTATTCCCATACCAACCAAAAATCTTCCAAGGTTTGTTTTTCTACTCCCCTCAATGGCATTATATATCTTTTTATAAGAAGCAGGTCCAAACCCAATCGTATTAATTATTTCCTGCTTATGGTCCTCAATATGATAAAGATCTACGTAATTTTTTATCCATCCATACGCCATTAATTTTTCCAAGAGCACGGCAGATAACCCATCCATGCCCATAGCGTCCTTATCACAAAAATGAGCCACTTTTTGTGCATTTCTTGCCATGCAATCTTCGTTAGGACAATACAAATTTCTTACACCATTTTTATTGAGATTCACCTCTAAAACAGTGCCACAACATGGGCAGTACTTCGGTAATTCAAACGAACCACTTCTAGTAACGTTATCTGCAACTTGAGGAATTATCATATTTGCATTATAAACCTTAATTGTATCACCGATACCAAACTCAAATGATTCAAATTTCGTAAGATTATGTATGCTTGCTCTACTTACCTTTGAGCCGTTTAAGTTCACTTCCTCAAATTGGGCTATAATATTAACAATCCCTGTTCTTGTTGTAATAAGTTGAACCCCAGTGAACTTAGTTTCAAACTCTTCATCTTCCCATTTAAGCGCCATTAATCGTCTCTCGTGATGTTCTGTGGCACCTAAGCTCTTACCATAAGAAAGATCGTCATATTCAAAGATTAAGCCATCAGCTGGATAATAAAATTCCTCTGGATTAAAATCTTTTATCGTAGCCTCTAAAGTTCTTCCCGTATGCAACCCAAAATCTTGATTTGGCACAACAGAAAAACCAAGTTCTGACATATATTTAAGTTGCTCACTTTTTAACTCAAACTCTTCTGGACTTTCAATCAAGTCAAAAGCAAAAAAGTCAAGATGGTTAGTTCTTCCTTTATCTGGATTAACAGTTCTTGTTAAGCCTGCAGCAACGTTTCTAGGATGATTGGATGCTTCTTCACTATTTCCCGTCAAAATTTTATGATCTTTCCATGAAAGCACACCCTCCCCGCGAACCTCGATTGTTCGGGTTTCCTTGATGCGTTTAGGAACATTTCTAAAATATTTAACAGCGCCTGTTACATCCTCACCAACCAAACCGTTTCTACCACGAGTAATTGCTTTACACAAGAACCCGCCTTGATATCTCAATACAATAGTAAGTCCATCAAGTTTCCAAGATACTACAACTGCTTTGTCGGCAATAAAACGTCCAATCTCGTCTACAGATTTTGTTTTTTGAGCAGAAAGCATAGGTTTTGTATGTTTTATTTCTTGCAACTCTTTCTTTACTTCCCCAGCTACTCTTTTTGATGGAGAACCTGAAAAAACAATACCTGTTTCGCTTTCCAAACTTTTTAATTTCTCTACCAATTCGTCGTATTCCTTATCAGTCATAATAGGATTATCATCTACAAAATACGCCTTATCGGCATCCTTAATTTTTAAGATAAGTTCTTTCATTTGAGAAACTTTATTTGCACTTAACATAATTTCATCTCCTTTTATGGCTCCATTGTACTAAACTTTATGTACGTTTTTTTAGACATAACATCATGATTTAATTATTTTTTTCAGGAATTCTTGCTATCATACCCCAAGGAGGCGTTGCATTTTCATTATTTATAATCCACAAAACAGGTATCCCCATTCTTTCATGCTCTTCAGGAAATGGAGCATATCCGTCAGTTAAAATAATAATACTTGTAATATTTTTATCTTTCATATGATCACGAACATAATGAAAAATAGGTAAAAATGCCGTTCCTCCACCACCTTTAATACGAATCGCCTTAAACTCATCTTCATCTTCAAATGGTTGCGGTTCCGTTACAATTGCATCAAAGAAACCTAACCAACCTTTTATTCTTCCATTAAACTGTTCAATTGCGCCTTTTATTTCAGAATACACTTCACTAATTGCTCCATCGCTCATAGAGCCTGATGTATCTATCATAAAAAGAAGATTTTCTACGGATTCTTCTTTTTCATTAAAGTCTGGCAAGAAGAAATCTCCATCGTCAAAGCGTCTATCAGGAGGTGAAAAAGAATAATCACATACGTTTTCTTGAACAAAATCGTTAAGTAATGTTTTCCAATCTAATTTTCTTTCTGCAATTTCCTGAAAAATTCTTTCAGCAAAACATGGAGAACTTCCCCAACTAGTTCCTCTTTTACCAATAGAAATTCTTTTTAGATTTTGTACCGTTTCATATGTTTGCAACACTCGATTTTCCCATATTACTCTCGATGTTTTATGCTCGTCTTCTCCTTTCCAGAAAGAATGGTCATCAAATCTTAAAACTGGACGCATATTTGACTCTTTTATTTGAGATGATTTTAATTTTTCAAGTGCTTTTCCATATCCCTTTCCTACGGTTTTACCATTTCCCTTAGTTGTTTTACCAAATTGACTCTTAGTAACTTGAACACAACCTTGGCTTAAACTTGTAGGGTTGCCATCCAATTCACATGCAGATTTTCCAACACCGTTTTTTTTAGGTTTTCCTTTGCCTAACGCACCTTTTCCCCCTTGAGAATCTCCTTGAAAACCGCCACAATCACTTTCGTCGTCAGATTCTTCAGAATCCGAATTTTCTTCACTCATTTGTGATTTTGAATTTTCTTTTTTGCTTTTCTTATTTTTAGAGTTTTCAGCATCCTTTGATTTGCTATTAGTTCCCTGCTCATCACACTCATCATCACCTTCGTCATCCTCGTTCATTTCTGAAAACAACTCTTCTTCACCATTTATTTCTTCAGACTCCTCACCTCCATCTAAACTATTATTTGTTTTCTTTTTGGTCTTTTTAGCTTTCTTTTTGTTTTTAGACAGAGAACTACCTTTGACGTCTACCTCTTCGACTTCTTCTTCATCTTCAACATTTTCATCATCTAATTCAGGTTCATTATATTCTTCAGTTTCATCTTCGTCGAAATCTTCCTCATCAAATATATCACTAAAATCAGGCGTAGTACCATTTTCATCTTTCTTCTTTTTCCCTTTTATCTTAAAAAGATGTTCATAAACCTGTTCAACTGTAAAATTATATCCTTCTTCATTGTTATAATTTTTATGAGGCATTGTTCCTAACCCTTTTATCGTAATAAAAGACTCATCATCACCCATATAATGATAAATATTAGAATTAACAACTATATCGCAAGCCTCATCAAAAATTTCAATATCAAAATCCTTTACGCATCTAAAAGGATGACCAAGCGCAACATGGCTAACTTCATGAAGCATAATAAACTCTAACTCTTTATCGGTAATTTCTTTTAAAAAATCAGGATTAAAGGCTATACGCTCACCATCTGTGTAAACACGTTCTACCATATCATCAAGAGAAAATCTCAGGCCAAACAAAAGAATAGCATAAAACGGGGCTTTTTGAACAAGCCCCTGTCTTACACTTTGTAATCGCATCGTTATTTTAATGATTTCATCTTTAGTCAACTGAACCATTTCGAATCACTCCACCTTGTCTTGCAAGGTCATAATATTCAGGAATATTACGTAAGAAATTTTCGTACTCTTTATCTAATGCCTTATAGTTTGCAAGCAACAAAGCCCTAAAGTCAGAAGGAAAGTTTTGAGCATAATTAAGTGAATGACCTATTTTAACTGCATCATTCTTTACATCACGAGCATATACCGACATTGCGGATACCGTTGCATAGAGCGAATCCATAGAAGTTGGTTTAATACTTGCAACACCGCTAAAAACATCATCCATCTTAGGAACCTTATCAAAAACCTTAATCCATGACATAAACTCAATTGCTGTTCCACTTCCTACAAGCCCCGCAACAAGAGGATACATTTTCTTCACATCGTCATTCACATTGTTAAGTAAGCTTGATACCATTTCCCATGAACGAGGCGTAGCAAAAGCCAAATCATCATTTGCTGGATTAAAACCAAACAACCTACCAGTGTGAGACGCCAAATATCCTAAAACCTTTGCATTAATACCTGCTTTGACCGCCCACGTATTCCAGGACTCATAAGAACCTTCAATTTCGATATGTAACAAACGGTTAGCAAGCGCTTTAGGCATCTTAAATGATACTGATTTATCAGTTACTCTATTGCCTGCCGCTATTACTATACAATTGTCAGGTAATTTGTGCTCACCTACAATCCTATCAAGTGTTATTTGATACGCTGCAGCTTGTACTGATTGAGGCGCAGCTGAGATTTCATCAAGGAACAAAATGTTTACAATGTCTTCATTAGGATCCATTTGAAAAATCTGTGGTTTTAACCAAATGGCAAGCGTTTTATCTGCATTTGCTGTAGGAATACCACGAAGGTCAATAGGATTAAAAAGTAAAAGTCTAACGTCTGTTACTATTGCTGTTTTCCCTGTTTCTCGTTCAATATCTTTAGCTATTTTTCTTACAGCCTGCGACTTACCAACCCCCGGTGGCCCCCACATCATTACTGATGGTATCAGTTTAGGGCTTACTCCATTTTTTATAGCAATAGTATACGTTTCCGACAAAATATCTGTTGCTTCACCAACCGATAAAACCGGGATATTAAGATTTGTTTCTTTCATTATGCTGCCTCCTTATTTAAACCCAATTCTTCATCAATGCTTGAAAGTTTTGCTTGAACCTCTTGAATTTCTGCGATAAATCCGCCTTCTTTTGAAAGTTCTTCAGCATATGATTTCTGTTTGTTTAAGAATTTCTCTAATGCATTTTGATAAATTTCCAACATTTTTTCAAGACCACTAGGTACAATTTCTTTTACTTTTTTAGTATCTTTATCACGTATAGGATGTTTTTCAATAAAGTTATTTAATCGAATAGAGATACCCGACTCGCTTTCAATATCAAGAAAATATGTACCATTAGCCTTAATCATAATGTATGGCACAGGTTCACCCCATTCTTCCCCAATTCTATTTTTACGTTTTTTGGGAACCATATAAGAAGGAACAAAAATATCAAAACCACGATATTTCATAATAAATTTTTCTTCAGGACAATTAACCCAAACATTTAATGCTTTATAAATCTTTTCACGCATTGCTTTTTGTTCCTTATAAGGAATTGCATTATAATCCGTTTTATCATTTTCGGCATCCTGAATATCTTTTTTACACTTTTCGATTACCATCTTTTGATTTTCAATATGTTCAGGAAGTTCATCTAATTCCAAACGCATTCTCTTACGTTCACTTACATAATCAGCCTGTAAAATGCGAAGTTTATCCAATTGATTTGCAACTTCAACACGTTCTTTTATAAGAGGATTACCAATAGCCAACGCTTTAACCTCGGCATAATTAAGAACTGCCTCATCAACATCCATTCCTGTTCTTTCCGTTACCATACCGGACAAAATTTGAGATATAAAACGTTGTTTTGTTTCTAAAAGTTGCCAAGAGTACGCATCAAAACTTTCCTTTGTAATGTAGCGATAAATATGAACCTTTTCATTCATATTACCTTGTCTAAGAATTCTTCCTTCTCTTTGCACCATGTCTGCTGGTCTCCAAGGTACATCCAAGTGATGAATTGCAACCAACCTTTTCTGCACGTTTACACCTGTTCCCATTTTAAACGTTGAACCTATTAAAACAGAAACTTCACCATCTCGACAATCATCAAAAAGAAGTTCTCTTTGAGTTTCTGAAGTTGCATCATGTACGAATTTTACTTGATTTCTATCAAGCCCCATCGCAATAAGCAACTCTTTAAGTTCGTCGTAAATATTAAAACCTTCTTTAGGTGTAGAAATATCGCAAAACACAAGTTGAATGCCTTTATTATCACGAGTTTTGCTGTAGATATCCATGATATTTTCTGCACATCTCATCACTTTAGATTCAGGATCAAGCCCAAATGCAGTATCTATAAGACGCATATCAAGTGCTGCTTTTCTTCCATCAGATGTAATCTTAAGCATATTATCTTGAACAGGTGTTACACGCTTATTTCGAATATCATCTGCTCTGTTAGAAATATCTTTCAAATAATCCTTAAAGTCTTCAGAGCCAGTTGAAAGTGAATCTGTATACCCTTCAAAATCAGGAAGGTCTGATAATATTTTTTCTACTTTATGAAAATCTGCAATAGATGACAAAATATTTGTAAGTTCTGGAACGTTGCAGAATTTAGCAAATCTTGTAGTAAGTTTATAACTATTAGTATCAACACCTATTTCAAATTCTGTTGTCTTTTGTGCAAACATTCCCGCCCAGTTATCAAAGTTATGGATGCCCAAAAACTCTAATTCGCCTTCTTGCAAGTATTTTTGCATTACAAAAATATCAGTTATAGAGTTAGTAATCGGAGTACCTGTTGCAAGAATGATTCTTCCACCATGATTTTGCCTTTGAATACAGTGAATTTTATCCATCATCGCATCACACTTCTTCGACCCTTGTCCGCCAGCACCCAAAACATTTCTAATACTCGTTTCAATACCTACATTTTTATAATTATGAATTTCATCCACGAAAAGAGTATTAATACCGAGTTCATCAAACGGATAATCACAAACATTATCCTTATAAGTTTCTTTGAGTTTATCCATCGTCTTTCTAACGGACTCAATTCTACGAGAAAGTTGTTTTTCAGAATAGAAATTTTTTTCTGCATTATGAAGCATTTTAATACGTTCCTCATAAAGCTCCATATAATATTTTTCTGAAAGAGAAAGCATATCAAAACAGCTATATGCCATAATTATTGCATCAAAATCTTCATCCTTAATTCTTTGTAACGTTTCATTACGTTTCTGCAAGTTAAAATTTCTATTAGTTACTACTAAAATATTTGCTTTAGGATACAACTTATAAAATAAACTTTCCCACTGGCCTACGATATTATTAGGAATTACATATAAGTTCTTTTTTGATTTACCTAAACGTCTTAATTCCATACCTGCTGCAATCATAACGTAGGTTTTACCACATCCAACATCATGAGCGAGCAAAGTATTTGGCGAGAAAATAATTCTTGCTACAGAGTTTTTTTGATAAGGATAAAGTTCTACTTCTTTATTCATATCAGGGAACATCAAAAACTCACCATTAAACACACGTTTTCTAATATTTCCGTACTTTCTACAATAAGCAGCTTGCAACCTCTTTCTTCTTTCTGGCTTTTTCCAAACCCAAGATTGGAATTCTTGAATCATTTGGTCCTGCTTTTCTAATGCTTTAACCGTTTCCGCTTGATTGATAACCCTAATTTTACCATCGTCATCAATAGCATCTCTAATTTCAATCGTCTTCATGTTAAGAATACGTTCCATAAGATGCAACATATCCATTCTATCCGTACCCCAAGTTTTGAAGTTTACATTGTCATATTTACCATACCAATGTGCTTCTCTAAAACGAGTTTTTCTAGGTATTTCCCAAATACCTGTCGTTTCATCATGGCGTACAGCAAATTCATCAGTGTAATATTGCTCCACATTGGGAGGTTTTGTTCCTAACAAGTGGATGATAAAATCGTCAATAATGTCCGTAGGTACCCACGGAGAGCCCAATGTGATATAAATATCTTTCGGATCAATATCAGGCTCCATAACACTTTCTAAAGCTTTAATATTTGCAGCGAAATAACCATTGTAAGCTTGGTTCGCCTCTTTAGCTATTTTATACTTGTGCATGATATTTCCAGAAAGATATTCGTCTGCCGTTTCCCACCCTTTATAGAAACATTCATTCCAGTGTAAAGGATTTTGATAAATAGAGCCCTTCAATTCTTTAATAACAGACTCTAAATCTTTTCCTGTAACAGATGCAATAAACTCAATATCAACAATACCAAGCATATCCAAACTCATCAAAAGACCGTCTGAAACATTATCAAATTGCGCAGTAGCTCTTTCATCATCAGCAAATGCATTCACATAATCCATTGGAAGGTCCATTGCCGTTACTTCTGCAACGTGTTGCAATCTCTTTTTTTCAGCTCTTGCCGCAGCGCGTTTTGCCGCTGCTTCACGTCGTTTTTGCTCATCAGCAAGTTTTTTAGCTTGAATAGCTGCTTCTTCCTCCGCACGTTTTCTAGCCTCTCTTTCTTTCATATCAAGAGCAGCCACCTTAAGTGCATGCATTGCAATGTCAATATCTTTTGCGGACAAAAACTTTTCGAGATTTTTAAGATTTTCAAAAAAATCTGCCATATTATCGCCGTGTTCTTTGGCGAGCTTTACTTTATCTCCAAATTGTTTATCAATTTCTTGTGCAATTATGTTTTTCATACTTCAAGTCCTTTTATCGTGGGTAAATTATTTACCTTTAATCATCTCTCTTGCTTTCTCATCAAGTGCTGCTATTCTAAGTGCAACAATAGCAATATCTAAATCCTTTTTAGAAATCTCTTTTTTTAGAATCATTATCGCTTACTTTTTTATCTGCAGAATTTTTATTAAAATTCTCTACCTTATCCTTCATTACAATATAATCCTTTATTATTTTGTTGGAATAAATTTCTCTCTTTGTTTATCAATTAAAACAATTTCATCATTCGTTTCAATTGTCTCATACAACCATTCAATACTATTGTTATTTACCATCCATTCACGTTCTTCCTTATAAATAGGAACCAATGGAATGAAATGGACGTCACCGACACCGTAGACGTTAATTTTTTCTACGGGAAAATAAAACAAGAAATAATCATATCCGAATCTTTCCGTAAATTCCTTAGATGCATTGATTGTGTGTCCTGGCCCAAAAAACGTATCATTAGCAAAAGGATATTTCGTAATACGAGTAAGTTCACAAGAAAGAAGCATTTTATCCTTATCCGTCAACTTACATTTTGGTGATAAAACGAAAAGAATTTCCAATCTTTTTAATTCTTCATCTATCATAATCATCCAGTTATTCATTTGTCTTGCGCCCATGCCACAAGTTACTATGTGTTGATAATCTTCATTTCCTGTTATCACCACATCAGTATGAATATATTCGCTCTTCGTTTCATGAACCAACCATCCATCATCTGGCCTCTTCCCGCCCCCACCAAATTTATCTTCAATAAAATCCATAACGTCATTCATTTGGCTCGGCGAATATTGATGTAACACATTATTGCAAATACTATTAATAATTTTCTTTTCTTGTTTCATTATCTTACCCTTTTCCCTGTTCCATCTCTATAGGAGTTATCGTTTGCACGATATGTTAATACGGTTTTACCGGAATTATCTTTCCATGTTTTATTACCGTTGTTGTAGTCAACCCTTGTTCCTACCCTTGTTGAGTTTTCATAGATTCTGTTTACTTTCATTTTAGTAACCTCTCAAAAAATTTATTTACAACGCCTAATTGCAACCTAATAATATCAATTTTTATGTACGAAAAATAAGACATTGATAGTTCTTTCAAAATATTTTTAATTTTCTTGAAAAAAAGTTTTATAATAAAACAAAAGGTTGCAACTCTTAATTGCAACCTAATAATAACAATTTAGTTGTTCGAAAAAACGTACATCAATATTTAATCAAAAAAATCTTTTATTATTCTTCTATTTAATATTTTATACGTACAACTATCTAAATTGACTTTTTTTAGTAAATATGCTATAATATATAACAAATATAACCAAGGATGAACAATCTATGTTTTACTTTAGCAAATCTAAATACACAACATTTATTCAATGCCCCAAAATGCTTTGGTTGAAAACATACCATCCAGAACTTGCAATAGAAGATTCCTCTGTACAGGATAGAATGACGAAAGGTAATATTATTGGCGACCTTGCAATGCAGTTATTTGGTGAATTTACCGAAGTGACGGCTTATGACGCAAACGGCGCTTTAAACCTTTCAAAAATGATAAAAAATACAAATGAGTGCTTAAAAAATGGCACAGAAAACATTTGCGAAGCATCTTTTAGTAGCGGTGGGCTTTTCTGCTCTTGCGATATTTTGCGTAAAGAAAAGGACGGCTACGCTATTTACGAAGTTAAAAGTTCATCCCACGTTTCGGCTGTTTATATAACCGATATTACATATCAAAAATACGTTTTAGAAAAATGTGGAATTAAAGTTACAGGCACTTATATCGTTCATATAAATACAGATTATGTTTTTGACGGCAAACTTGACGTCCAAAAACTATTTGCTATAAAAGATGTTTCCATTCTCGTTGAAGAAGAATCTCAAAAACACGATATTGAAGCCGATTTAATAGAAGCGACAAAAATTTGCGACAGTGAAACCGAGCCTAATATTGATTTATCTATTAAATGCCGTGAACCTTATGCTTGTGGGTATTGGGATTACTGCTCTCGCCACTTACCTAAGCCAAACGTATTTGACGTTTATCGTATGAGTTTTGGCAAAAAAGTGGAAGCATACCAAAATGGTTACTTTGAGTTTGGCGACGTTAGACAAGCCGTTAAACTTAACGAAATACAAAAACGCCAACTTGATTTTGTACTTAAAAATATAGATGAGCATATTGATAAAGACGGGATTAAATCATTCTTAGATACACTTTCCTATCCCCTTTACTTTTTGGATTTTGAAACTATGCAACTTGTTATCCCAGAATATCCAAATAGCAGACCTTATCAACAAATTACTTTCCAATACTCACTCCACTATATTGAAAGTGAAGGTGGCGAAATTAAACATAAAGAATTCTTGGGTGTTTCTGGTGAAGACCCAAGAAGGGCACTCGCCGAACAACTTGTTAAAGATATCCCAACCGACGCTTGCGTTTTAGCATACAATATGGGTTTTGAAAAAGGCAGAATAAAAGAACTTGCAGAATTATTTCCCGATTTATCTAATAGTTTAATGAAAATTAGGGATAACGTTAAAGACTTAATTGACCCGTTCCACGAAGGATATTATTACAATAAAACAATCGGTGGTTCGTTCTCTATTAAAAGCGTTCTACCTGCAATGTTCCCAAAAGACCCCGAACTTGATTATCATAATTTAGAAGGCGTACATAATGGCGGAGAAGCTATGAATTTATTCCCTCTCATTAAGGACATGCCTGCCGATGAACAAATCGTCGCAAGACGTAATTTATTAAAATATTGTGAACTTGATACCTATGCCATGGTAAAAATCTGGCAAAAATTAA
>JAFVUY010000074.1 GCA_017502465.1 Bacilli bacterium
AAACTAATGGAACCATACTAAGTGCAACACCACCTACGATACCGCCACCTACACTACGTGCACGGGATAATTTAGAGCGTTCCAATGGGTCTACGGTTACAACGTTAGCCATAGCACCAAATGGCATACTTGTTCCTGTATAGCACATACCAAAGAAAATGTATGCAAAAGCTACCCAAGCATGAAGCACGATTCCTTCAAAAGGAACATTTGCGAAACAAAGAACGCCGGATAATCCTAAAGGAACCATAAATAATTTAATCCATGGAGTAAATTTATCTTTACTCTTTCCTAAATGCCAACGGTCAGGGAAAGAACCGATAATCGGGTCATTAATTGCATCCCAGAGACGTGCAAATAAGAATAAACCTGCCATCCATGTAGCTTTGATTCCAAGTACATATGTACAGAATGTTAAAAAGTAAGCGTCAACAAATAAGTTAACGTAGCTACCGGCCATATCACCAAAAATATAGCCCCATTCATCTTTGCCGCTAAATTTGCGGACAGAAGTATCAATTTTAGCCATAACAAAATCTCCTTTTCTTTTGAGTTTATCATTTTATTGTAATTATAACAGAAGCGATTTACAAATTTGATTGTTAAAGTACCACAAAACATTGCAAATCGGTTGAAATAATATTATTATTTGTTTAGAAGTATAAAATATGAACGTTAGAGGTTTGCTCAGAAGTATTATCAAAGTCATATAAAGGACGTCTAAATATGAAATTATCTCAGGTTAATTATCTAAACGAACAACTAAAAAATCTTCCTACAAACTTAGAACTGGCAGATCAAATCCGATTGATTGCCGAAAGAACAGGAATTCAACTTGATAATGTTTATCAGGAAATGGAGATGGATGATACTTATGTGGATACTCATGAAGATCCGGGTATTTCACCGGAAGGCATCAATCTTCACAGTCATGTGTTTTATGAAATCTTGTATATATGTAGCGGTAACATCCAGTATCTGATTAAAACAGAACGTTACCAGATTCAACCGGGGGATATTATCATTGTTCCACCGGGAGTTGGACATCAGCCAATTTTAACAGACGTATATAATACCAACTACCGCCGATATGTGCTTTGGCTCAGTCCTCTATTTATGAAAGCTACAATGCCTTTATTCCCGGATTATGATTTTACGAAACCACGATTGCTTCGTACTGCGGGAACTAAATGGGCTGTTTTAAAAGACAAGTTTCATGCAGGAATCTTGGAATCTGAACAAAAAAGACCGGGCTGGAATGCTTGTGTTTATGGGAATACTTTGGAATTAGTTACCATGCTCTATCGCGCTACCGTAGATAAGAGAGCAACGCAACTAAAATCCGAGAAACCGGAACTTTTAGAAAAGATTCTTACCTTTATAGAATCTAATCTGGCTGAAAATTTATCACTTGATGATACTGGAACACGTTTTTATGTCAGTCGCAGCACTATCAGCAATACTTTTCGTAAAGAAATGGGTATCAGTTTTTACCAATATGTAACTCAAAGGCGATTGGTGGCTGCAAAAAATTTAATTCTTGAAAACATTCCAATGGAAATTATTGCCGGTAAAGTTGGATTTTCAGATTACTCTTCTTTTTACCGGGCGTTTAAGAGTGAATATGGAATTTCACCGAGACAATTCCGGGAACAACAGAGGGAAATATAAAACAAATCTTTTTACATGGGGAATGTCGCAAAATAACTAAATCTTAGTTATGGAGCGAGGCTCCTTCTTTTATCCGACAAAAATCAGGGGTAATTTCAGTTTTTGAAATTTAGCCCTGATTTTTTGCGTACCTTAATAAAGGTCTGTTTTTTCCTATTTTATCTAAGCTGTTTTTAGAGGAAACAGATAACTTCGAAGCCGGTCATTCTGGATTTTTGAGTGCAGTTTATTGATGTTATATCCAAAACACAGCAAAAGAATCTCCAGTTTTAC
>JAFVUY010000008.1 GCA_017502465.1 Bacilli bacterium
ATGATAGTGTATTAACATTGCTTGACAAGCGTAATGATAATGTTTCTGCAACAATATATACTCCAAAAATTTCCGAGCAGCTAAAACTTGACATCAAGCGACATAATAAACAATACCCTGAGATTATAGTGAAATGTTTTGCCAAATCACATGATAGATTCTTGATAATAGACGATGAACTATACCATATCGGAGCTTCAATAAAAGATTTAGGTAAGAAATGGTTCGCATTCACATTGATGAAAGATATTTCTCCATACGATATTTTACAAAAAATGTAATACCATAAATCATGGCTGATTTGAAACATAGTCGAAATGATTATATTTTCTGTTTCTCTTTTTGCGGCAAAAAAGAGAAAAATTATATTATTGTAACTTTATAAACTCCACGTTGTTTCGTTTCAAAACAAGCCCTTCATATATTTTATATAATCTTTTGTAACAGAAAGAGTCGCCTCAATTCAAACATTAGAGTAGGAGATAATTTGAAACAATATCATTATCCTCTGAATTATTTTTAAAATAAAATGTATTTGATATAAGATTTAAAATTATTATTACATCACGAATCTAAAGTCAGAGACGTCCTCATGCCGCCTCGACTAAATAGCGCTAAGAAATTATGATGATGAAGCGTTAGGAACAAAAAGCTGTCTGAGCAAAGCGAGTTCTTTTTGTTTAGCGTAAGAATCATAATTTTAGCGGATTTAGTCGCAGCGGCGAGCTTTTCTATTTCTCTTTTTGCGGCAAAAAAGAGAAAATTAAATTATAGGAACTTCTATAAACTCCACGTTTGAATGAGATTTATAATAATTGCTAAAACAAATTAGAATGACTTCCTAATCTAATAAGTTCCAGAATTTTTATTTCATTATCGTCTATCTTGGAATATATAAGTATCCAATCAGGATGTATATGACAATCCCGATATTTCTTCATTTTTCCCTGTAACCGATGATCCTTAAACTTCTCGTCTAAAGGAATATCTGAAATCAGTTTTTCCAAAACTTCTTCAAATACTTCCACTTTAAACGTTTTGCTTTTCCGTGCTATCTCCAAATCTCGCTTAAATTTTGTTGAGATTACAACTTTTCGTTTCATTTCAACAGGTCTCGCTTAAAATCTTCAAAACTTTCATAAACCACACCGCGTCCTTCTTCAAGCTCTCTCATAGCTTCCAAAGTCTCTTCATTTGGTTGATAATCATTTTGAAAGATCTCTTGCTTCCCTTCGTAGTTTTCTTTCTTCATAATTGGATTCTGTAATTCTTCTATGGGCATATCCAACCTCGTACTTAAAGTAAAATCTAACATTTGCATAATATTTTGGTTTTAAAAATTATAATGCAAATATATAATCAAAATTATAAAACAACAATAACAAATAAGTCAAAGGAGATAGTTTTTAAGTTAATGGATTTCAATCATCTCTCATAATAATATTCATTAATATTTTTTAACATAACCTTTACTTCATTTCTTTGTTTGATGTTAAAATACGTCAACTGACAATTATTGACATTAAATCTATAATATATGAAAACATCTAAATTTATATTATTATCAATCACGACTTTAAGTATGATGTTTCTTCTAAGTTGTGATAATGGAAAAGAGAAAAAGTCGCAGGTCGCTTCCGTTCCGAAAGTCGATGTAGCAAAGCCTTACGTAATGCCAATCGTTTTGCACAAAGATTATC
>JAFVUY010000075.1 GCA_017502465.1 Bacilli bacterium
CAAAATAATTCAGAATCATAAACAAAGGCATAAACTTTACCACTATTTATATAAGTTTTAGATTCATCAACAATTAAAGCATCCCCGGATTCAATCTTATCTGCCATACTGTCACCTCGTGCAAATACAACGGAAACGGTTTTAGGATTCCCTCCAAAACTTCTTATAAAATTTATATCGAGTCCGATCGTATCAGAAATAAAATCTGCATTGGCATTAGTTCCTGTGCCACAACTTAATTCAACATTACTTCTTACAGGAACTTGAACGATAGAGTCATTAACAACTGCAAAACTGATAAACTTTGTTGATATTCCTCTTTCCTCAAGTTGCTCCTTTAAGTGTATGCGTTCCTTTCTGTTTAATTTACTGTCTCTGTTTAATCTTTGGCATATATTCTGTCTTGTTGCACCGATAAGAACTGCAAACTCTGTTTTTGTCATTTGAGGATTTAACTTTAGTAATTCCTCATAACAATATTTTAGTGAAATCGTTGTGTTATTTGAATTTGAGTACTTTGGCATAATCTTCCTCTTGACATTAAAAAATAAATTTGTAAACTATTATTATAAAATAGTTTACAACAATTAAAAAATTAATGCAAACTATTCAACTATCTCAAGAAAGGAAATATATGTTTGATGCCCATGGACAAAAAGTTGATGCTCTTTATCAACTCATACAAATGAAAAACTGTGAGCGGATTGTTAAATTCAAAACTGCAAGCATAGACTCTGCTCTTGGTTATCTTCAATGGCACATCCGAAAATATAAACGAGGACTTTTATTAGAAGTTTCCTTATTGAAAAAGATTTACGACTGGCGAACCAAATCTGTGAGATATTCTTATGGGTAAATATATTGCTCTCATTGACTGCGACAGTTTCTTTTGTAGTTGCGAGAGAAAGTTAAATCCTGAATTAAATTGCAAACCTCTCTGCGTTGTATCAAGTGAGAGAGGTTGTGTTATTGCTCGTTCCAAAGAGGCAAAAGCCATGGGGATTAAGATGGGCGATCCTTTATTTAAAGCCGTTGAAGAACATCCGAATTGTATTTATATGGTCGCAAATCACCATAATTATTTATCTATTTCAAAACAAATAATGTATATTCTAAAAGATTTAAGTCCTAATGTAGAGATTTATTCTATTGATGAGGCTTTTGTTGATGTGACGGGACTGGTCAAAGTTTATAATAAAAATTACTATACTATGGCAAAATACATTCAGGACAGAATTTGGAATGAAGTTGGTATGCCGGTTAGTATTGGAATAAGCCGTTCAAAAACTCTTGCAAAACTTGCATCTGATAGAGCTAAAACAACAAAAGACAGGATTATTTTATTAGGTAAATCAAAATCTAAAAAATACCTGCAAGATGTAGATGCATCAGAGGTGTGGGGAATTGGAGGAAGATTAACTTTAAGACTTCAAAGGTTCGGTATAAGAACTGCAAGCGAATTCGTAAGCAAAGATGACGAGTGGATGAAGAGAAACTTTGGCAAGAACGGATTAACCACTAAATATGAATTATTAGGTCATTCCGTAATTCCGATTGTAAATGATCCACCACCTCCAAAATCTATCTGCGACACGCAGTCGTTTTCTGAATTTACATCAGACTTTGATTATATTAAGAATGAACTGCAAGTTCATATTCACTCTGCATGCCGGAGACTTCGTCAGGCAAAGTGCAAATGTAATACGATTGGGGTTATTGTAAAAACAAAAGATTTTAAATGCGGTTTTTTAGAGGCTAAACTTGAAAATCCGACAGACTTTGAATTAAACATATCTAAAACAGCCTTTGAACTTTTAGAGATGATGTACTCTCCGAGTATCCTTTATAGGAGCGTTGGAATTCTTTTAGAAGACTTTAATATAACTGCAAATGAACAACTTAATCTCTTTGAGGATCAGGTTAAAAAAGAAAAAAGCGAACGGCTTGGTAAGGCTATCGATAGAATTGAAGAACGGTTCGGTCGTAATAAAATAAAGGTTGGTTTTACTAATAAAGACGTTCCAAACAAACAGGGATTTATGACTTCGCCAACTATGATTTATTGAATACCTAAATTTTCAGGATGGGTGTATTCATAAATAATATTAGTGATCGTATCCCTTACCTCGCCGGCAGGAATTTCGCTTCTGCTATCGTATTTATCCCATTCTCTAATTTGCTTAAATATTTCCAATAAACACAAAGTCATTTTTTCAGCTTGATAATGTGATTGTAGTTGGAATTTATCAAAATTTTCACTATCTGTATCAAATTCAAAAATAACCTTCATAATGCCTCCTTTTAAGTCACGAACGAACATAAAGGTAAAGGTGGTGAAAGTCAAGATTGAGGATTGTTATCCTGCAACTTTTTACGATACATTCTAAAAATATAATTCTCTGAAAGACCACATAATTTTGATAATTTTACACGACTTTGTTTTGAGCCGTCATATACATCTTGAATATATGCAATTTTAGCCGATAGAGTTGCGTTTTGAGGAACTGAAATATTTACCCCCTGCAATTCACACATAATTTTGATCGTTGCCTCCAATCCTATTACATTAGCAACGATCTTCATATCTTCGTTTGGAAGATTGTCCATATTAATATATTTAGTCCATGGGTATTCCAAATAAAGCTCCTTAAGTCCG
>JAFVUY010000076.1 GCA_017502465.1 Bacilli bacterium
GAAGCAACTATTTACAAATTAAAGAATTAAATTATCCCTGTGAACGGAGAAATCCTAGTAGCAGGGATTTTTTTATTGGTGTAAAATAACATTATTAATCCTCGTTAACATGTCGGGTCACACATGATGTGGCACTTATTAATGGAGGAGTTACATGAAAACTAAACAAGAGCTGCTTAATAAATATAAAAGCAACGAAGAAATTTATAATTTAATCAATGCCCATTATGGTACAAAGGAGTCATTTCAGATACCTGATTTAGGCATTATTTTCTTTGATAAGGAACTTTCTAAAGGCATTGTAGGCGGGGAAAAGCTCACTTATGAAGATTTCCTTGATTTGCAGTTTCAAACCAAAACTGACTTTAGAGGTTCATTTTTTATGTGTTGGGTATATTGCCCAATGGGATTTAAAGGTGAAGTAGAAACTTTTGCCAAAGACAAGATATGTTTTAAACGAATTTTCGATGAATATATGCTTCCTGACACAACCATTGAAATGGGTAAGGAAGATCATGTTTGGATGAGCTCCGAAGGATTCGGAAAATTGAATAAAGGCGATTGCGTTTCTTTCTCTGCGGAAGTTTACCGCTACATTAAAAAGAGCAATGGAAAAAGACTTGATTATGGTTTAAGGAATCCAGAAGACGTAGAGATAATAAGCAAATATGATTTGCCATCTGATGATGATTTAATAATGCAAACAATCGATGGTATACTTTGCGAAACCTGTGAAATGGCTGACTTCTGTGCTACTAAATCTAATTGTATGAGGGATCCTAAAGAACGAAAGCTTCTTAAGAAGCAAATGTTTGAAATGGTTAAAGGCACCCCTAAAAAGGAGAAATAATTATGGGACCAAAGTGGTGCATGAATTATGACTCTGGTGATTACGAATGGATAGACGAAAGTGGTTATAGTTGGGACCAAGGCGAATACGTCTATAACTACGACCGCAGTGCTTTCGATGACGACGATGAAGACGATGATGATTGGTAAAAGAAAATATTAGGAACCTCCTTTCTATACACCCTCACTAAATCCTTAGCTGCATTTCTCCTTGCATTATGGCTAAGGATTTTTTTCTTCATTATTTCTTTGAAATAAGTTTATATGAATATATGTATGATTTTTATGGCGGAATTAAATTGTTAAAAAACCCTAAGAGCGAAGAAGTAATAGGTGTTGAATGGAGATTCGATGATGGCACCAAATCTGTCTTTTATCCGAGTGATATTAAAGAAGAATGGTTTGTTGTATTAGTCGAAAATGTTAGAGAGATGTGGGCCAATGATAAAAAGGAACGTTATCATCAAGCCTTTAATGTAGAAAGTTCGTTATTTGAAGGCGCGATAGTTTGGGACCAAAATACTCCTCCTCACATCATTAACCTTCAAGATGAACAAGATAATGTTGATGCTTTTATAAATAATTTGACTGAAAAAGAAAAGCAACGACTTCAGATGAAATACGATGAGCCATCTTTAAAATTGAGTGAAATCGCAAGAAGAGAAAATGTTTCCAAAACAAGTATTTTTAAACAATTTAAGAAAATAAGAGAAAAGTTTATAAAATCAGAAATTTATCGAAATATGAAAAATATTTAATATCAAATAACTCAAAGAGTTAAAAAATATTAATAAAATTTGTTTGGAAAAAAATCGAAAAAGTCGCCTACGGAGATACTTTGTATCTCCTTATATATAGTAGGAGGACTTATTATGAAAAAGTTAAAAAACAAAGATTTAAATCATCTTGAATCTGATCTCAAAGAATCGTGGCGAATTGAAGAGAAAATGCTCAAAACAACCGAGCAATTAACACCTGATGAAATTGAGTTTTTAAGAGCTAGAGCAGAAGGCGGCGTACCTCTTGGCGAATTCAGTTACGGTTTATACTACCTTTTGTATGAGCAAGATGAGAAAACCGCGGAAGAATGGTGGAATAAATTTTTCTATCATTCGAATGGCTTTGGGCTTTGGAAGGCTAGTGGTATTTTTGCCTACTTAGGTGATCAATACTATGATTGGTCGATGAAGTGTCTTAGAAGAAGTGCATGGAGACAATTTAAACTCTCTAAGATGATGCTAAAGGATATGAAAGCTAATCCGTTTAAATTTCCAGAAGCTTAACTGTATTAAATGTCTTCTTCTCCCCATTAATTTGGGGATTTTTTTATTTTGGACGCCGTCTTTTTTCTTCTCACTTGTCCCTAGAGCATTAGGCGACCAAAGTTGAAAAGTTTCCTTTATCGGTGCGACTGCTCATCTCGTTGGTCCCATATGGATTAGCGAAAGGAGTGGAACTCTATGACGGAAAATGAAATCAAAAAAATCTATGAACTCAAAGAAGAAGGAAAAGGCTACTACGCCATTGCGACACTTTTATCTTTGTCTCCTTCAAGTGTTAAATCGTTTTTACTAAGACATCCAAAATCAGAATTAGAAATAGTACATCATTGTAAGAATTGTGGTGCTGCTATCAGTCAATTTTCTGATGGGAGAATTAAGCGTTTTTGCTCATTGAAGTGCCATCGCGACTACTGGAATAAACATCGCAAAATCGCTGATAGGAAATCTACCTATCAATGCGAGTGTGAGGAATGTCACAAGGTATTTACCTCTTATGGTGGTAAAAGAAGATTCTGCTCCAGGACTTGCTTTCAACAGAATGAATCAAGAAAGTGGGGGAACAAAAATGGATAGAGTTAACTTAGAAAAATATCAAGCATCAATGATGATGGTGCTAAGCCTATTTAAACAAGGAATTATAGATGAAAAGGATTATAAGAAATCCGAGTCTTTTTTGGCTAAAAAATATTGTATTAATAAAGACAATTTATACCGTCTTAATAACTTGATATGTACCCCTGAAAGAGTGATTAATATATGTGAAGAAAGTAAAGGAATTTGCTATGCAAATTAGGACTATTAATCCATATAAGAAATTACCTAGATTGCTAAATGTCTGTGCATACGCTAGAGTGTCGACTCCTAAAGAAGCGATGCTCAATTCTTTAAACAATCAAGTGGATCACTATAAATCCTTTATTCTTAAAAACAATAAATGGAACTATGTAGGTGTTTATGCTGATTACGCTGTTACTGGCACTAAAAGCAGCAGAGAAGAATTTCAGAAGATGCTTGATGAATGCCGTAAAGGGAACATTGATTTAATAATCACTAAGTCCATCTCTAGATTTGCCAGAAACACCTTAGACCTACTTAATGTTACTAGAGAACTAAAGTCCCTTAATGTCGATATTTATTTTGAAGCTCAAAACCTCAACCTTTTATCAAGCCAAGGTGAGTTTGTTTTGACTTTACTTGCTGACTTCGCTCAAGAAGAGAGCAGAAGTGCATCAGATAACTTAAAGTGGAGAATCAGAAAAGGCTTTGAAAATGGCTACGCCTGGAACCAAAGCATCACTGGTTACAAGTTTATTAATGGAAGCTTTGAAATCATCCCTGATGAGGCAGAAATAGTTAAAAAGATATATTCGCTTTATTTAGGTGGGCTTGGCTTACCGGCTATTGCAAAAGAGCTGGATAAAAGTGGTGCTATTTCTAAAAGAAATACTGAACACTGGAACATCAATTCCATTAGAAGAATCCTTACTTGCTATACCTATACTGGGAATCTTCTTTTACAAACCACTTATAAAAACAATAACGTCGAAAAGAAAAGAATGGTTAATAAGGGAGAACTCAATAAATACCACGTGGAAGATACCCATGAGTCGATCATTCCTTTAGAGATTTGGAACAAAGTTCAGGAAGAAATAAAAAGAAGAGACTCCCTTATTAAACACACTTCAAAAAAGGAACCTTCGTTATTCGCTGGGATGTTAACTTGCTCGCACTGTGGTAAGCACTATACCAAAAAAGTGAATAAATATGGTTCCTATTACATCTGTCCAACCTTCTCACAGAAAGGAAAGGGATACTGCGCTAGTAAGCAAGTTAGGGAAGAGCCGCTTATTGAAGTAACTAAAGAGGTTCTTAGTCTTACTCAGCTAACTAAGGAAGTTATCAAAGATAAACTCATCGAAATAGTGGTTCACGATGATAACGTTCTGGTATTCAAATTAAGGGATGGTTCAGAAGTAAATAAAACATGGGCTTATCGCTCAAGAAGCGAATCATGGACAGAAGAAATGAAAGCCAAAGCACATATTGATGGTGCTAAAGCTAGTAAGAAAGGAGAAAAGACATGCCAAGAGTAACAGTTATTCCATCAACAATTGATGCCTTAACGAAAGCCCCTCTATCTATTAAGAAAAAAAGAAGGGTATGCGCGTATGCAAGGGTATCAACTGATAAGGAAGACCAAGAGAATTCTTTCGAGGCTCAACAAAGAGTCTATACAAAGATGATAAACAACAACCCTGATTGGGAGTTTATTAGAATCTATGCTGATGAAGGTATTAGTGGTACAAGCATTAAGAAAAGAGACCAATTCAAGCAGATGATAGAAGATGCCAAAGCCGGTAAATTCGACTTGTTGATTAATAAATCAATATCGCGTTTTGGAAGAAATACGGTGGACACACTCAATACTGTAAGACTGCTCCAATCATTAGGCATTGAAGTCTATTTTGAAAAAGAGAATATATCAACATTTGATAGCAAGGGCGAATTCATTCTTACCATTATGGCATCTTTGGCCCAAGAAGAATCAAGATCAATTTCTGATAACGTCAAGATGGGTAAAAGATGGGGCTATCAAAACGGTAAATTCTCTATCCCCTATGGTTCTTTTTTAGGATATAAAAAAGGAGAAGATGGCAAAATAGCAATCGATGAAAATGAAGCTGCAACAGTTAGAGAAATCTATAGGATGTTCCTAGTAGAAGGTATGACTCCAGGTGGCATTGCTAAAGAGCTTAAAAGAAGGGGAATTAAAACTGCTAGGCAGAAAGATTCCTGGAGCAAAGTTGGGTTAATGTCGATACTAACCAATGAAAAATATAAAGGTGATGCCCTTCTTCAAAAAGGTTATGTTGAAAATTTCCTAGAACATAAAACAATAAAGAATAATGGAGTTCTACCGCAATACTACGTAGAAAACTCTCATCCCTACATCATTGAAAAAGAGATGTGGGAATTAGTTCAGCTGGAGATTGAAAGAAGAAATAAGATAGGTGCTGCTTATTCCGCCAGTGATATATTTGCCGCTAAATTAATATGTGAAGACTGTGGTGGATTCTATGGCAGAAAAGTATGGCATTCTGGTAGCAAGTATCAAACCTTCATCTATCAATGCAACAGAAAATTTGATAAGAGTACCAAAAAGTATAAGTGCCAAACTCCACATTTATACGAAAACGATATCAAAGATAAATTTGTTAAGGCCTATAACATAGTTATGGGCGATAAAGAGTTCATCATAGAAGACCTAAAAGACTTAATTGAACTATTAACCGATACGAGTGAAATTGATGATAGTTTAATCAAATGGAAAGTTGAATTAGATACTGTTCATGAATTAGCAGTAAAGTTAATAGATGGCAAAGCCAAGAGCAAAGAGAACGATGCCAATTTCGATAAAACCTATAGCGAATATCAGGCGAGACATGAAACTGCCAGAACTAAAATAGAAAGTCTTCTAAAAGAAAAGCAACTAAGAATCGCGAAGAAAACTAAAATGGAAACCCACCTAAAATACGTCATTGACCACCCAGACCATTTGCTTGAATGGAATGAATCAACGTGGCGATTGATGGTGGAGTCAGCTGCGGTCCACAAGGATAAAACGATAACATTTAAATTCTATAATGGTAGAGAAGTTAGGGTTTAAGGCCTTAACTTTTTTCTTTATGAGAATGACAAGTGTTTAAAACAGTATCAATACTGATATATATATAGCCAAAAAGGAATATCCTCCAATTGATTATGCGCGATTCCTAATGAAATAATATCGCACAATATAAACGCGGAAGCGGGTATGCAAGGCTAATAGCCATACTCAATTAGGATGAGTGAGCGTTTATGAAATGATGACTTTTTGAGTCATTTTTTCTTTGTTTTCAATAAATTATCTATTTTTTCTTCGTCTTCTTTTGATAATTTCCTCTGATTAAATTGTTTTTCACATAAATTCACATAGTGTTTTTAATCATATGTCTTATTATGGAAACATGAAAAAGGACAAGACTCATTACATGTATATTCGCTCTAGCAAGAAGGAAAATGTTTTAGAAGTAAATATGTCATGCCAATTTCCTTTATAATGGGAATACAATATGGAATTAAATGAAAAAATAAAAAAATATCGCAAAGAAGCGGGATTATCGCAAGAAGATCTTGCTGGCAAGATATATGTCTCTAGAACACTTATTACTAAATATGAAAGTGGTAGTGCTTTTCCTACTCAAGAAAACTTAGAGAAGATAGCTATCGCTCTTAATGTGAAGGTTGAAGATTTATTATCTGATAAAGAAAAGAATGAAATAGTGGAGAAATCATATAAAACTAACCAAAGGTTTTGGATGATTCTGAGTATTTGTTTTGCTTCAATAAGTGTTATTTTACTCTTGCTATCAGTTATTCCTTTTTATCAATATAGCAGCTATGACTATTCTGTAGTATCTTATCCCGATAACCCAACACCTGCTCATGTGACAGGCTATACATCAATTATTCGTGCAACCTTGAGGGCGGGGAATCCAATTTCGGTTATCAGCATTGTGCTATTGTTGCTTTCTATAATCCTTTCTTTACTATCATTTTTGAACTTTAACAAGAGACCATTAAAGATAATTAGATTTTGTTCAATTATTGTGTTTGTTGCTTCGTTAGTGCTTTTCTTTATTTCATTTGCAACAATGATTTCGGTTGAAAACGTATCTTATTAGGAATAGACTGATATTAGAATATGAGAAAAAGATTTTTGATTACTTTAATAACATCTGTGTTATTTATTAGTGGATGCACTGTTGATATTGATAATGGAGATTATTCTTCATTTAAAGATATTGCTGGTATCGAAACCTCAAATATTATCGATTTTAAGGTTAGCGAGAGCATTTACACGTCATTTGCATGGCAATATCAATATGACGATTATTCGTTTTTAAACACATAATATGAAAAAATTAATTTCAGTATCAAGGCTGAAATATTTGATAAAGAACCATCCGATGGTGGCGATGCAATAACCTTACATTTGATGACCGATATTCTTTTAGAAACATATCCAACTCAAAACTATTCATTTAATATGTACATTAGTTACGCGGATTATCATTTATATTATGGATCCACAATTGAAGGAGCTACTAATGCATATCGTTCCAAAAATAGAATATCTGATAAATATATAAGCTTGTTAAAAGACCAAAGGAATAGGGATGGTGCATATCTTTTAAGAGTTAGTGGCAATTCAAGCGCATCTCCTGATTTGCCAAAGACTGGACATTATGCTCCTGGACACAAATTCAGTTTTAAAGTTGAACATGTCACTGATTTAACATTTTATGCATATTTGAATAAAGAGTTGCTAACACCAGTTAAAGATGATGGAACATTAGGCGGTTATTCATACTATGAATTTGAAATGCCCTCTCAGGATTCGACGTTGGTGATAACAAGCGACGAGTTTTATGTATATAGACCATATTCATTTGCAGAGGTATTCTCTTGGGTTAATGCTATTACAAAGGATACATTGAAGGGTGTTCGTATCGAAGATGGATACGCTGGCGTTAATCCTGAAACTGCTAATCCAACTATCAAATATAGCGAAGACGAAAGAGATATTGATTATAATTTGATGGTGTTAGAAACAGAACCTCTTATCAAGACCGAAAACCAATATATCGATGGTGGCACTTATCGACTTGTGACATACATTCTTAATAATGGTGCTGAATACAAAATTACAATAAATAATGGCCATGTTATTTATAGAGATTTTAATTCATATCAGGAATTCAGATTTGATTCTACACCAACGAATATGCCTGATGTTTTTTATCCGGAAAGTGATTAATTCCTACTGTAGATAACTCTTATTCACAGACATATAAATTAACTTAATGTAAAGTATTAAGGCAAAACCAAACAAGGCTCACTTGGTGGTGGGCCTTTTTTCTTGACCTCGGTAGTGGCTATGATACAATAAATAAAGTCCAAAAGTTGATATTAGAATTTCCATCAACTTATGGTTCGAAACTCCATACCCGCCCTTCAAAACTGGGTGCAAAAATTGGGTGCAAATGCCTCGATTGGGTGCAACTTCACATAGTGATTGGGTGCAATTGTATCAAAATGGTTAAATGGAGACA
>JAFVUY010000077.1 GCA_017502465.1 Bacilli bacterium
GTGTGACCCATGCTACTTCCGGAGCAAAACCCTCTACATGGTCTTTTTCTTTCTGTAAGAGACTTTCCGGAATGAACATTGGCATATATACATTTTCTACACCAGTTGCTTTAAAACGAGCATCCAATTCCTTTTGAATTAATTCCCAGATAGCATAGCCAGTTGGGCGAATAATCATACAACCTTTAATACCCGAGTACTCTACTAATTCTGCTTTCTTTACAATATCAGTATACCACTGTGCGAAATCTACCTCCATAGAGGTAATTGCCTCTACCTGTTTCTTTTCCTTTGCCATTACTTTCCTCATTTCCGCCAAATACTTGGCTTTCTTATTTAACAGTTGTTCTAATTTTATTCGTTAATAACTATTTTGTCAAGAAAAGATAATCTATTCTATTATCTAATTCTATCATAATGCGTCCACATACGGATAATTTTTACTGTTCCCTCATATTCTATCTTATCTATTACAACAGGTTGCTCACGTTATAAAAAATATTAATTTTATTAAAATATATATTGATATTTTATTAAATTTAATTTTTCTTTATGGGTCAACGAATGTTTACTACCACTGGGTGTAACGCCCACCCTCTATCCCATTCGATTGGGACTACTTTCTTTAAAATTTGATACGCTCCATTTAAGTCTGCATTAATAGGAATTCCTGTATTCGAAACAAATAGTCCTCTATGTACTCGTCTTGCTTTGTTATAATTCCCCTTCGTTGGTGTTTCTCCATCTAAAAAACTTGTACCGCTCGTATAACGTTCCTCGGTTAATATTACTGTTATACCTACTTCTTCTGCTTTGTACTGTATCATCTTTAGAAACTTTGCAAAAGGTATTTGTACAAAACTTTGATTCACTACCTTGCCTAACGGACTCTCTTGTTTCCATTCTTTATTCTGTCCGATCACTATCTTACTAATATCCTCTGTTTTACAATATTCTATCAAATAGCGACTCGCTTTATGTAAATAATCTTCTATCTTTGCCTTTCGTTTCTTCGTCAATTGTGCCATTCGTTTCGAATAGTCTTTTTGATTCATCCGCTTTACAATTTCTCGATAATAGCTTATTTTTTTATTATAATACTGATTCATCGATTTTAATGGTCTTCCATTTAAAATAAACGCAGGTTTCCCTATCGTATTTCCTACGGTAGCTAAATTCGATACTCCAATATCAATCCCTACATATCTTCCCTTGTCTTCTTTTTTCTTTGGAAGTTGTATTTTATACACCACTTCTACCACTAAATATTGTCCTTTGGGCACAATTCTCACTTGTTGCAACGAAAGGAAATCTTCTCTCTTAATACATCTAGGCGTAATAAAAAATCCTTCAAATAGTTTGGGAAATTGTATCTTATCTTCCTTAATCTTACAATTTTGATTCGTCAACACCAATTCATAAAAACCATCTTTTTTCAAATAGTTTGGTGGTTTCGGTCTCCCTAAATACTTCTGCTTATTTTTACTATAGTCTTTGATACTAGCAAAAAAAGAAGCCCAA
This sequence comes from Bacilli bacterium, assembly GCA_017502465.1. Lineage (GTDB taxonomy): Bacteria > Bacillota_I > Bacilli_A > RFN20 > CAG-826 > RGIG5418. Next base: position 1,522 of record JAFVUY010000077.1, read on the forward strand.
TTGCCATCTAACGCCCGTAATATTTGTTGTGCTGATTGTGCGGTTGGCATCTCCTTATAATCCGGATATTCGGTATCTTCTTTTAATAACTTATCTAAAGTCCCATAGCGTAACCACTGTTTTTCTTCAAAAAAAGCATGTCGCACAAGATAATTCGCATGATTATATAAATTCTTTGCTTTATGACAAAAGGAAGCTAACAAAGCATACGAAGCATGACGAGTGTCGATTTGATGTTGTTCTACACGAATCGCACTTCGCTCAAGCTTCTTCATCTTCGATCGCCTCCTTTATCTTTTGTACTCTACGTTTACTATATAATTTCATCGAATAACAATGTAATAAACTAACGATTTCTTCCATAATTTCTTGACTGTCTAATTTCTCTGAACCTACTTCACTCATTACAATAATCTTACAGTGAAACTTTTCAAACAAATGAGCAAATAATTCAAATCCTACTCTCGATAGTCTATCTTTATAAGTAATGACAACTTGTTCCACTCGATGATTTAAAATTTCATCCAGTAACTCAAAAAACTGGGTTCTTTTTTCAAAACTAATTCCACTCGCAATATCCGAATAAATTCCTCCCACAGAATAGCCATTGACAAAACAAAACTGTTTTAATAAATCAATTTGATGTTCTAAATCAGCCTTTTGCTTTGCTGTGGACACTCTAGCATACAGACAAGTTTTTCTCTGTACATCTTTGTTTAAAAAAGCATACACACTTTCTTCTACATAATCATATCTACCACTCGGCAGTACTTTTACTTGAATGATACCTTCTTTTACATAATTGGTTAGTGTTTGTCTTGTAATACGAAGTAATTGTAATACCTCTTTTGCTCTCATAATATCTACCTCCTATAATAGGAGTATGCCATAAATATGATAATATTTCAATACTTGTTTTTATATTTTATATATTTTTCATCACTATATA
>JAFVUY010000078.1 GCA_017502465.1 Bacilli bacterium
ATTCTTGTAATACCAGCTCTTGCTGCAAACTGACTGATTTTAAGCATTGAAAGATTTATCTTATAATCTTCATACGCTTCCGGCACTGCCATATCAAGTCCAATAATTGCCTCTACTTCCTCTGGATATCGTTGCGCCCAATATAATGCCTCTATCCCCGACATCGAATGAGGGCATAGCACATAAGGTCCTTCGATGCCTGCTTTTGTCAATGCTGTTCTTGTATCCTCCAGTATAGAGTCTATATTTCTCTCCTTATCGACAACATCACTGAACCCATATCCAAACTTTTCTACAACAACAATTTGATATTCGTCAGATAGTAATGAATATAACGACTTAAAATCCAGAATAGGAGAACAAGTTCCGCCGCCTGACATAAAAACGATTGTTTTATCGCCATTTCCCTCTGTATAAACACTCATATTATGATCATCAACTTCAACAAATTCACCCATCGGCACCTTTAATTCTGCTTCTTTTTTTAGTTGAATCCTATGGTTTATGTATATTGCCAACAATGCAACTATAAACACAATTAATACAATAATTATAATCTTCATAATCCTTTTAGCCTTCTTCATAATAACTCCTAAACACATTGTCAGATATGCGTAAAATTCAAATCTTCTGTTGCTTTCAATCTTTCCGCAAGACTGAAAGTTTTCGCTATGTCTATACAAACAATTTTATTATACCAATTTATTTGTCACTTTAAAATAAAAGCAATTGTGTTTATCATCATTGCGACAAAAAATATACTACCTGTAACAAAATCCGATTTATCTTTGTCGTCTCTAGCTTTACTTATAAAAGTAGCCCCATTGTATGCACAAATCATACTAACCAGTGGAGCTGGTGAAAGTTCCTTCCATATAGAAATAATCACCAATATAATAAAAATTATGCACATTGTTATAATGCCTTTACGCATAGACTTTAAGTTTAACATTTCATTATAGCTTGCAACTTTTTCTAATATGTCTTTCATTTCTTCATTCATATTCTCGCTTTTCCTCTTCCCATCAATAATTTCTTTAACATCTACCTCATAATACTCCGCCAGTGTAATCAACATGCTCAAATCAGGCATATTATTACCTGTTTCCCATCTTGATACAGACCTTCGAGATACATTAAACTGTTCTGCAAGTTGTTCCTGAGTAAGTCCTTTCTCTTTACGAAGTTCCTTCAAGAAATCTCCAATTTTTATTTGATTCATATTTCTAACCTCCTTGAAAAACATCGTATCTACTACCCACTAAAAAGTACAGGACACAAAGCGAGCAATGTCCTATTTTATTTAATGGGACACTTAATGTCTCACAACATTATCCATTAAGAAAATTCAAATTTTCCTAACTGTTTGACATATTCTTATTTAGCAACGCATTTGGCGTTCTTATACGAAATCAAAATATGAGATGGTGCAAATAGTATTGATGTAATAATCAGTAATATTGACCTGCTCAAAAATCCACTAAACAAGAAAATTACTGATGGGATTATGGAGAGTGTCAATGCTCTAAAAACACTGTTTTTCTTCCAACAAATAATCCATATGGCACAATAAAGGGCAATTAACAGAGCATCAATGATGAGATATAGTGCAAATGCTTCATCCGACCACCAGCCAAGCCAAGTCCCTGGAACATTGAA
>JAFVUY010000079.1 GCA_017502465.1 Bacilli bacterium
GGATGTAGCGTAGCTTGGTATCGCGTCAGTTTTGGGAACTGAAGGTCGCAGGTTCAAATCCTGTCATCCCGACCATTCATTGTGGGTCTGTAGCTCACCTGGGAGAGCGCCTGATTTGCATTCAGGAGGTAGAGGGTTCGATTCCCTTCAGATCCACCATTTCTTTTATGGCTGTGTAGCTCAGTTGGCTAGAGCAATCGGTTCATACCCGGTCGGTCGAGGGTTCAAGTCCCCCCGCAGCTACCATTTAGCGAGATTGGAGATTAATAGTGATATTGGTCTCCTTTTTTCGGCTCTCAACAAAAGTGTGGGGTTTTTGTGGGGTCAGATAGGTCCTAATAGGGAAATTCGATAAAATTCACCCCACGAAATTGTCGAGTTTAGATAAAAAGCAGTTCGAACTGTCAGACTGCTTATTCTGATAATTTTCATAAAAAAAAGTAGTAGTAGATTCGACGAACGTTTCAAATCTTTTCAAGGGTAGTTCATTTATTTATAAAAATTCCGAACTTAACTGTGTAGTGTTGGGCTCTAACTTTTATCTGATGGGAGCCAACTAGTATCTTTTTAAATCTAGAAGATTTAGATTAGTTACATTTTTGTTTCCAATAATGAATGTTAGCTCTAATCTATTTTTAACAATCATCCTTTTAAATAGAATTCTGAATGATTCCTCGATGTTATCTTTGTTGATTTTATCTAATGAGTCGAAGATTTGTTTAATTACTATTTCAGCGTCATTTCATGCTACAAACGATACGAGTGATGGTGATTTTAAGACGTTTGTTATTTAAGTTTAATTACTATATCTATGCTATTTTCTTGACAGCAATCGCCTAGTAAGTGATAATATAAGTGCTTAGAAATAAGCCGGTGACCCTCAGCCGTAAATGCAGGAGCTTTATGACTAGGTGCGCTCCGCCATAATGGAGCATTTTTTATGCGAATCGTTCAAATTAATGATGACTACATAAAATTATTAAGAAACCAATTTCCTATGATAATGGATGAGAAACGTTTTCATCGTTCTCATACTAGAAAATATGTTGGCGTTATTTTTACTGTGGGGAATTTCAACTACTATGCTCCTTTTTCCTCTCCTAAAGAAAAAGATTTAAAAGCAGATGGATCAATTAAGAAAAATTCCATATTCTCAATCTATATGACTAAAGATGGTGAAAATGGTAGTCGTGTATTATTGGGCACGATTAAGTTGATTAATATGATTCCAATTCCAATGAAATATGTTGAAGGCTATTCAATCGATAATGAACTAGATGCAGCATATAAAGACATTGTTTCTGACGAATTTAAATGGATTAGTGAAAACCAAGGAAAAATCACAAAGAAAGCAAGACAGTTATATAACTTTAAAAACAACGAAAAATTCATGAAAAATGAAGAAAACGCTAAAGTGTATGATGCGATTCTCCCTTTTAAAGAAATTGAACAGTATTTGGTTGAAAATAGTTTGTTATAATCACTCATTTATTTTCAAAAAGCGGTTCTAGTATTATTTGAGTTATTGAAAGACATAAACCTAGATTCGAGATTAATACTTTGTATTCATCCCGTTTTTTTATATTTTCTTTAAGAGATAGATGAATAATTGAGAGAATCAGTGCATGGTGGTAGTAGACTCGGAGAACGTTTCGAATCCTTTCCAGAGTACTAGTTTGTTCAAATTAATTATCTGTGGTTATATAAAGTGTTAAGTATTCAGAACATACTACAACACTAAAACAACTTATCAGAACTAATCAGAGCTCACCATTCAAAAGTGGTGGGTTTTTATGTACGAAAAAACGGACATTAGTTATTGTATTCTATTTTTGCGGAGGGAAACTTATGAAATGTTGGAACTGCAAAAAGAATAATAAAAACAAAGGATACAATTACGAATATTGCTCTAAATGCGGACTATACATTCAAGCGCTTCAACAACCCGATCTTGAGAATATAATCGAACTTTTGGAAAAGATGGTTGAAAGATGGGGTTTAAAAAAGAGCATCTCTTTCTTTAAAAGGCACGAAGATAATGGTGTTGTATTTAAATACAAAGGAATAAAAGCAATTCTTAATCACGTGTTTCACGATGACGATATTACAATTAGAGAATTAAATGCTCTTATTAAGGCAATATCATATATTTCTAAAGAATTTGAAATGAATATTACAGAGCTAGCAATCAACCTTTTTTGGTTTGCTAAAGATTTCTTCAATTCTCACCAAAGTCATCTCTTATATTGGATTAAAAAAGGTTTAAAAGAAAGAAATCGCTATGCATATGAGTGCTTGTTATTTGAATTTTATAATCCTGAAGAATGTCACAAGAAAAAGGTTCTTAAGAAAGCTGAAAAAATAAGAAGCATAATGAGAACGCTTCCTAATTATTGATGGAGAAATACTATGACAATAGAAGATTTAAAGAAAATACAATACAACGCTGATATTTACGCAAAAGATCTCAAAGATGGAATGAGAATACTTGATGAGGACGATTGTGATAAACCAGATGCCATATGGTATGTGTTTGAAATATCAAATGTGGTAGTGACGAAAGAAAAAATAACTTTTAGAGCTGTTGCATATGGTAGGAACAGCGAAATTATTCATGATTTTACATATGATTTGTACAGGGAACCCGAAGATCCAATCATCACTGTTTATTTTGAATCAATCGAAGAAGGTGTGTCATATGGATTATCCAAAGACAATATCCAAACTACATAAGGAGGCAAATTGATTATGTGGTACGATCCTAAGAAAATAAAATACCCGAGGAACAGGGAAACTGGCAACCCATCACAGGAAGATCTATTAAAAATAATGGATGAAGTTCCTGAATACACCTATATTGCAATTTGTGATTATTTAGAAAAAGCAAAGGAAGTCTGGAAAAAAGTCAAAGAAGAAATCAATACTTGGCCATATAAATTTGAAATTCACGATTATAGTGTCTTCAATATGGAGTTATAATGATGAGGATGATCGTAAATAAAAAAGCTTCAATCCTATTGATATTAAAAGTTTTAGAAGAATACTCTGATGAGGAACACTTTTTAACGCAACAAGAGATCATCGATAAGGTTGATGAATTATATGGAATTGAATTAGAACGCAAATCAGTAGCGTTTTCTATATCACTCTTACAAGAACTTGACTATGACATAAATAAGTCGCCTAGAGGAGGATATGCATTATTATCACGTAGTTTTGATAATAGTGAGATTCGATATATTGTCGATTCGTTGTTTTCTAGCAAATCAATTAGTGGCAAACAAGCTGCAGAATTATCAAATAAGTTAAATTCTTGCTTAAGCAAATATCAAAGAAGAGATTATAACTTCATCTATAAAAGCAATGAAATAAATAGATCTGCAAATAAAGAGCTCTTTTATACTCTTGAACTTATTGAAGAAGCTAAAAGAAGAGGTAAAAGAATCTCGTTCCAATATCAAACATTTGACGAGAATGGAAAACCATACGCAAAATGGATGGTTACCGTTATATTGTTTCTCCATATTATTCCGTTAATAGCAATGGCAGATATTTCTTGATTTGTAATTATAGAGAAAAGTATCGCGCTATTACATGGTTTAGAATTGACTATATGATTAATCCAAAAATTGAGGAAGAATGGCCAATTAAACCGATTGAGTCTTTAGAAGGAGCAAAAGATTTCGATATAGCCAAATATCTAAATGACAATATTTACTTGTTAGAGGGTGAAGTTATTAAAGCAACAATAGAAATCGATAATCCGAATTATGTTCAATTTGTTATTGATTGGTTCGGAAGAAACTCTAGAACTTATAAAAAAGATGGTAAACTTTACGCCGATATCAAATGTAACGAAAGCGCTCTGTTTTATTGGTATATGCAATATAGTGAGTGCGTAACAATTGTATCTCCTCAATCTTTGATTGATAGGGTAAAAAAAGAAGCAGAAAGGATAGTAAAAAAGTATGAGTGATATCAATTATATTGGACTAAGAGATCCACATTTAAATGTCTTTTATGCTTATGGTGATAAGGCTCATCTTGAAAACAACATCACTAAAGCTTTTGTTAATGTCTTAGAGTCTTTGAATGAAAATCAACTAAAAAGAGTAGTTAAAGAACTTTTTGGGTTTAAATTAAACGATGGAAAATACCATGTTTCCTATTTTCTTCAAAAGAAACCAAACGGAGAATTTGTTGAAAAATACCCTAACAGAATTATGTTTGCTTTCTCACCAACTGGAAAATCGTGGGGCATCGAAGGTTTGGACAATAAAAATGAACACGAAATTAGAAAAGCATTAGAAGAAGAAGCAAAAAAGCGAAGTCAATTTGAGGAAGAGCAAAAAGAATTCGTTGAAAGTACTCTTGCTGAGATAATGCATGTTAGGGAAAACAAAGGCTCAATTCCAGATGGGTGGTTATTTGTTGATATTGATAATGTTCCAACCCTAGTGGTGGCAATGGAAAACAAATTATATGATTTAGATCCATATCAATTAAACAACCATATCGAAAAGAGTCTATTGTTAACTGAAAATAAACCAGAACCTGTATATAGAAAATATGATGATATATTAGTGCTATTTAAAGATTTAGATACCTTTCTATGTAATCAATTTACAGAGTATTTAGCGATTTTGAACTACACACCGGTTGATGATTTCTCTATGGCTTGTTTGGCTGATGAAAGCATTAGAAGAAGACTTCTGATGAATTTTGGAAAAGATATATTAGAAATCGCTCATCCAGGGGATAAAGACTTTAGAAATTATCAAACAGCTAGATGTCATGTTAATTATCCATATTTACATGAGATTAATTTGAGTTTTAAAGATGAAAAAATAGAACTTTGGCTTTCTTTTGGACCAACTCAGCAAACAGCAAAATGGATGTTATCTTCAATTGATAAAATTAATATTAATGATTCTCATTTCTCACACGTTTATCAGGGCTTCCACCTTTTATACCATAGGGGAAGAATAATTAGTGGTTCGTATGTTGATGAATGGGACATTGATGAATTCATCAACTATTGGAAAAAGAATATTAATTTAGTCAAAACATCGACTCCTGAAGAAACTATTTCTCTATACCAAAAAATGTATGACGATGGAAAGATTAAAAAAGAGAAGTTGGATTATATAAAAGGAAGATTATCAGGTAAGAAAAATCAAATATTAATAATTCCTGAGATTTCAATAGTATTCGCTTGGGAATATCAAGAAGCATCAGAACTTGGTTTAGAGGCATTTGGTAAACAAATAAAAGATAAAATTCACATCGCTTTAAAAGAAATGAAACTTTATAAGGACTAATGTCCGTAAATACAGGCTCTCGATTTTGTAAACTATCAATAGGAGGACTGTTTATAGGATGTTCCAAAAGCTATTTAGCACAATTCTAAGGACAAAAAGCAACATTTAAAGTTGTCACCAAATTTCCAGATGCAAAATTACAAAAGGTTACTTCGTTTGGTGACTTTGAAGCCTATTTAAATTAATTTTTTCTCAATTTGAATGCTGTATATAAGATAAGTTATTTGAAGCACAGTTTTTAATCGATCTAACTCTACACATAGTGTAATGTCATTTCATTGTAGCTATTAATGTCATTTCACTCGTTACAATTTACTATTAACGTCGTTACGCTAAGGCAATCGCAAAAAGTCGACATTTTGTAGAATATACAGGATGTCTTTTTATTTATAAAAAAATGTTTCGGCATAAATAAATTTAGAAAAACTTAAAATATTTGTAATTTTTCCAAGATGATGCAAATCCATGTGTTCGAAGAAGGAAACATTTAAACTGTCGCGGTGTTTTTTATCAAATATTTACGAAGTTAGCCTTTGATGTCATGAATGACACCTTCACAAAAAACGCTTGGCATTTTAGAAACGCATTGGTTAGAGCGAATTACACCAATCTCCCTAAAGGTATATTTGAAGATAAAATTTTTTTTAATTCTTTTTTAAGGAATCTTCTTTTAGGAGAAAATAACCTGTTAGAAAATAGAAACCTACATGTATCTGCTTCTAAGGTAGAAACTTCTAGAGAATTAAAAAATCTTAATTATTATTACAGAAAACCCTTCTATTACAATTGATAAGCTATCTAAAGATATAGGTTGCTCAATAAGAACGATTAAAAATGTTTTAAAAGTTTTAGAAACAAATAAAAAAATAAAAGAGTCAATGGCAAACGTTATGGCCGTTGGGAAGTTTATAAACAACGACTTAAAAAAGGAGACAACTCCTTTTTCATTATAATAGTTCAGGAAGTTCGCTTCCTTCTTTAATTGATTTTGAAATTGCTTCACAAAGTAAAAGACATCTAACTAAATGATATGGCCCTTTCCATAAAGAACCTTTTTGAGTGTGGCTGACTGAGCCATCTCTATGCAGATATCCATACCACTCTCCATCTTCTTTATCCGAGAAGTGTGAGAAGGAGTAGTCTTTGACTTTGTTATGCCACATAAGATATTTTTCTTCGCCGGTAAGTTTATAGGCCACTAAAGTGGCAATTAAAGCTTCGTTATGAACCCACCACAACTTCATATCGTGTTCTAATTCTTCTCTTGGTCTATCTAATAAATCAACAAAATATTTGATGCCTTGATATTCTTTGTCCCAGCCTAAATCGAGTGACCAATCTAAAATATTTAAGGACTTATTTAATAATTCTTTGTCGTTTGTGATATGTGCGTAATTCATTAAGAACCAAGAATTCTCAATACAGTGACCTGGATTAATTTGTCTTCCCACGCCGATTTTATCTAGGATAGTTCCATCTGGCGCGACATTTTCAAGGACGCATTTATGTTCTTCTTTGTAATGAAGATCAATCATATCTTTGATGATGGATTTAATGATCGGGTCGTATTTTTCGTAATTTTTGCTTATTCTTCTAAGAGTTTGAGCAGAACTCACCAACACCATTGGGTTGGAATTGTTATGAATTTGTCTAACTTCACTATTTTCTTTTGGGGTAATTTTAAAAGGATCGGTTTCAGGGTGTCTATATAAGCGATACATTAAATCAAAATATGTTTCAGCAAGTTCTAAATCTTCTTTGTTTTTAGACACTAAATAATATTCAGCGAAGCTAACTACTAAAAAAGATTCAGAAAAGAAATATCTTCTTTTTCTTAATGGAGAACCATCTTCAGTAACGATAAAAAACATTCTGCCGTCTTTGTCAATGCAGTGTTCTTTAATGAATTTAGCCCCATTATCCGCAGCTAATTTCCATTCTGGTTTAACACCATAGGTGTTACAAAGTTTCGAAAATGACCATAAACATCTTCCTTGAAACCAAACGCTTTTATCAGAATTATAGTTTTTACCTTTTTTATCAACGCTGGAATTAAAACCACCATAGGTATAGTCAATTAAATCCGAATTCATCCAAAAAGGTATGACATCATCTAATAACTCCGCTCTATAAAACAATTCTAAATTCTCGAATTCTTTAGCCATATATAATTTACCTCATTGATTAAACAAATTATAACATAACGAAATATAGATTTAGTATTAAATCTTTTGATAATAAAAAGGTTGTTATTTTCTAGAAATCAAGAGTATTATTTACTTGTATTTAGCACGAAAGGAGATGGTCATATGGACGAGCGAAGTTATCAGAAAACCAACAATGAATATCCATCTGACCAGATTGATATTCTCTAAGAAATAATTTCAAGGAGATTTTAACCGTGCAACAAAATATTAATGAAATTTTAGAAATCATCAACACGCTTAGCGATGATGAAATTGCTACTAGATTAAGCGATTACCACCCAAAAGATATCGCTGACGCATTACAAACATTAAGCGAAGAAGATAGAGAAAAAGTCTATTCTCTTTTTGATGCATCATTCATCGCGGAAATCATGTCCTTCTATGATGATGTTGAAGATTATATTGAAGAACTTTCTTTAGAACAAACACTCGATATTATCGAGGAGATGGATAGTGATGAGGCTCTCGATATTCTTAATGAATTAGATAAAGAAGACAAAGAAGAAATTATCGAACTTTTGGAAGATGAAGTTAAAGAAAACATTCTTCAAGTTGATAAATATGACGAAGATTTAGTCGGCTCTTACATGTCTGATAACTACTTAGTTATCCACGAAAAAGATTCTATCAAAACCGCGATGTCATCAATGGTTAAGCAAGCTGGCGAACATGATAATATTTTCACCCTTTTTGTAGTGGACGATCACGAAAAATATGTGGGAGCAATTCAATTAAAAGATTTAATTATTTCAAGAAAAGATGTCGAACTCCCCTCTCTTATTATGACAAGCTACCCTTCCTTTTATGATGATCAAATCATGAGTGAAGTTGTTAACAAAATGAGAGAATATGAAGAAACAATGTTCCCAGTTATTTCTAGAGATGGAACTCTTTTGGGTTCAATTGACATTGATTCGATCGCAGAAGTTGTCGAAGAAGAATTTGAAGAAGATTACGCGAAATTAGGTGGTCTTAGTGAATCTGAAGAATTAGATGAATCCATCTTTTCGTCTATTAAAAAGAGAATTCCTTGGTTAGGATTTCTCCTTGTTTTATCTTTAATTGTTTCAAGCGTTATTGGCTCTTTTGAAAAAGTTATTGATAGTCTTCCAGTTATCGTCTTTTTCCAATCTATGATTTTAGGTATGGCGGGTAATGTTGGCACGCAATCCCTTGCTGTCACGATCAGAAATTTAACTGACCCTGATTTTATCAAAGATAAGAAAAAACAAAATAAATCAATTAGAAAAGAGTTGCTTATTGGCTTATCTAATGGATTAATTATTGGTTTATTCTCTTTTGTATTTGTGTTTTTATATTTGATTATTACAAAACCTGTAATATACGCGAGTGAAACATTCTCTTACACCGATGCTTTATTTGTTTCAGGTATTACAAGTATTTCTATGTTCGCCGCAATTGCGATCGCTTCATTAATCGGAACTTTGTTCCCGTTAATTTTAAACAAACTTAAAATTGATCCAGCGGTTGCTTCTGGTCCATTTATTACGACAATGAATGACATTGTTGCGGTCCTTATTTATTACGGACTTACTTTCTTATTATTCTTTGTAATTCTTTAGAATTATTTCTTTTTAGATTTTGATTTGACTTGTTTTTTGACTTGTTTTTTGATTTCTTTTTTAGCTTTCTTTCTCGCTTTGGATGAGCTTGCTAAAACGATAATTAAAATAACTAAAACGACTCCACCTACCGCAATATACATCCAAGTTTCAATTACAAATTGACTTTCGATAATAACCTCGCATGAAACCTTGATTAATTTTCCATCAATTGTCGCGGAAGCTTCGATAGTGGTTTGTCCTTCTTTTAATGCGGTAAATGTGACACTTTCACCTGATTTGGAAGTTGTTTTATCACTAGTGATAATACTTTCATCTAAAATATTCCAAGTAATATCGCTTTCATCTAAAGAAGTCGCGGATAATGTAAAGGTATTATTTTCCTTGATATTTAATTTAATGTTTGTGTTTGAGATATTTAAAGCGCTTCCATGAATTGTGTCGCTATTTGGAGAGGCAACCTTATTTTCATTTCCCCAAACAACATCAACCCAATCTGGGAAGTCGATGAATGGGTTTCTATTATGTTGGTAGTTGTTATAAATTAAATCGTTTCTATAGATTTCAAATTCATCAACTGGGTCTAATTTATGCCATTCAAGAAGATCGCTTAATTTCGCCATTGAGGCCGGGGTGTCATTAGTGGAAGTAATTGCGCTTTTTGCGTCGTATACGTAATCAACGATGGTTAAATTAGGATTAAATTCGCTAATTCCACCTTTTCCGTTTAAGTTGTTATAACAAGCCGCCATATAAAAGACAGCTCTAGCAATATCGCCTTTATCTGAATCTTGTGGTTCAAAAACTAAGTTTCCTTCATCTTCACTCGATGAGTTTTTAGGTCTACCTAAATAGTTGCCTTCTAACCACGGTTGTTTATCTTTTCCGTCTTTCTCAACGCTCGTTTTATCAACATAACCATAAGGATTATCATTGTGAAGAGATTGGTTAATATATCCATCCCCGCTTCTAAGATGGTGAAGGTCGGTTCCGGCAGGTCCTTTCGCGCCTGAATCGGCTTTAAAGCCTCTGGATTGACACCATATATGTTCCCTATTCGTTCCGTCGCTCGCATGACTCCCCCATTCTTTTATTTGGGCATCACTTACAGTGATTCCGTTAGAATCTTTATTTCTATATAGTGTCTTAACATATGGGTCGTTTTTCTTATCGCTAGATGAACCGTATTCATAATTATTAATTACATTTGAAGTAGAATCATATGTGCCATATGTTGTTTCGCTCGCAGGAGATAATTCCCATTCTCTATCTGTGATTTCATATATTTTCCAAACTGCGTCATATGAAAAGTAATTCATATCTTGAAGAATTGGTTTTAAATTCTTTAATAAGTTGGTTTTACTTCTTTCCTCGTTAGAAAGAGAATTTAAAGAAGAATAATAATTTCTAATTTCGTCGTTGCTTGTTTTGTTTAAATTAATATTGGTGGTTAAAGAAGAAGAATAAGTAGGTGAACCACCTTCAGCTTTAACTAATATAAAATCATTAGTGTTTTTGAAATTAGGACCAAGAATTAACGCAAGTGATGACAATAAGATAGTGGATTTAATAAGGGATTTTTTAAACATATTTCTACCTCCATAATTATTTTACTTTGTTTAAAACAAAGATGATAGGGATAGATTATTTAATTTCAAGTTTTAAGTGTCCAACAACTTAAAAAGATAAAAAGTCAATTTTTCGTTGATATAGTCTAACAAAGTATATAAAATAAATAATGCGTTTATACGCGAAGAAGGACCAGTAGCTCAAAGGAAGAGCTACCCGCTCATAACGGGATGGTTGGGATATCGTAATTCTCCTGGTCCACCAATAAATGGAAGCATACCCAAGTGGTTGAAGGGGTCGGTCTTGAAAACCGATAGGGGCGAGTAACCCGCCAGAGTTCGAATCTCTGTGCTTCCGCCAAAACCAAAAATTACGAGGCAAAACGAAACGCCTCGTTTTTATTTTTTTCAAAGAAAAAGGAAATGAGTGTAAAATATCGATTAAAAACCTTTTTGGCCTTGAAAACTACGTTTTAATCAAGTATGCTAATGTCGTTATATCTAAAGGGGAAATAGATATGGAATTAATTCTTGGCTTATTAGCTCTCTGCGCAGTTGTCGCGGTTCTTGGCTTCTTATTCAGAGTTGTTCTTGGTTTGTTCGGAATGATTATTATGGGGGCAGCAGTTATCGGGGCAGCAGTCTTTGTCATCATGCTTATTGGAGAATTTCTTAAACTTATCTTTTTTAGAGAAGCTCCAACATTTGTAATACCATTTCTCTTTAGTTAACAGTTTTTGAAACCTCAATGCGAGGTTTTTTTCTTTAATTGTTTACAATTAATAAAAATATAGTTCATACTTATATTAGAAAGGATCATTAAACATATGGTAACAGTAGTTAAACACCCACTTATTCAAGTCAAATTAGCAATTATGAGAGATGAAAAAACTAAATCAAAAGAATTTAGAGAATCACTTGATGAAATTGCATCTTTAATGTGTTACGAAGTCTTTAAAGATATCGGGACTCACGAAATTGAAGAAGAATATAACACACCTACTGGTGTTAAACTTAAAAAAGTTAAATTAGATCATAAAATCGTCTTAGCTCCAATTTTAAGAGCAGGTATCGGTATGGTTGATGGAGTTAGAAATATGATTCCAACCGCAAGAATTGGCCATATTGGTATGTATAGAGACGAAGAAACCTTAGTTCCACACGAATATTATTTTAAATTACCAAAAGTTGAAAATCCTTTAGTTGTCGTTGTTGATCCAATGCTCGCAACTGGTGGAAGTGCGATTGCTGCAATTTCTGCAATTAAGAAAAGAGGATACAACAATATTAGATTAATGTGTCTTGTCGGATGCCCAGAAGGTGTTGAAGCTGTCTCTAAGGCATACCCTGATGTTGACATCTATTTAGCGTCTATCGATTCTCATTTAAATGAGAATGGCTATATCATTCCAGGTCTTGGTGATGCTGGAGACCGTATTTTTGGAACAAAGTAGAGGTTTTAAAAATGATAGATAAAACAGCATGTATTTTTTCTCTTACAGCGAATAAAAAATTAACAGAGGAAATTGCTTCTATTTTAGGATGTCAAGTTTCTCCAACAACAATTTCTCATTTCGCAGATGGCGAAACTCTTTGTGAACCAGTTAATTCTGTTAGACAAAAGAATTGTTATATTGTTCAGTCTACATCTCAACCAGTTAATGAAAAATTAATGGAAATTTTAATTTTTGTCGACGCTCTTAAAAGAGCATCTGCAAAATCAATTAATGTCATCATGCCTTATTATGGATATGCAAGACAAGATAGAGTAAATAAACCAAGACAACCAATTACTGCTCGACTTGTTGCGGACCTTTTATACGCTGCCGGAGTTGATAGAGTTATTTGTGTTGATTTACACGCTGCTCAAATTCAAGGTTTCTTCTCCTGCTTAGTTGATGAAGTTACCGCTATCCCATTATTAGCAAGTCATTTTAAAGACAAAGTGAATTCTGATTGGATTACAGTTTCTCCAGATCACGGCGGAGTTAATCGTGCGAGAAAGGTTGCTGAAATTTTAGATACACCTTTAGCGATTATTGATAAAAGACGTAGTAAACCAAATCAAGCTGAAGTTATGAATATCATCGGCGATGTTAAAGGTAAAAAATGTTTATTAATTGACGATATTATTGATACCGCTGGTTCATGTTTAGCAGGTGCGAATGCTTTATTAAAAAATGGAGCAAAATCAGTTTCTATTGCCGCTACACACGGAATATTCTCAAATCCTGCTCATGAAAGAATGTTAGGAAATGACGTGTTTGAAGAAATCGTTGTTACGGATTCCATTCTTCTAAAAGAAGAAATGAAAGATCCAAGAGTTACTGTTTTATCTCTTGCTCCAATGCTTGCGAAAATCATTGAACACATTGAATTTGGAAAACCATTAACTGTCGTTTACGACATGTTCATGTAATAAAAATAATTTTTAAAAGTAAATTTATAGGGGGAGTTTTTTGATTTTTAGGGGAAAATTATGAAAAAGTTAGCGTTTAACAATAAAAAATATTTGAAAATTCAAAGAGAAGAAATTAACAAAAGAATCAAAATGTTTGATGACAAGCTTTATCTAGAGTTCGGTGGCAAATTGTTTGATGATTTTCATGCTTCAAGAGTTCTTCCTGGCTTTGAACCTGATTCAAAATTACAAATGTTATTAGGTTTAAAAGATAAAGTTGAAATTGTTATAGTTGTTAACACAAACGACATCAATTCTAACAAAGTTAGAAACGATATCGGAATTACATATCAAAATGAAACCGAAAGATTAATTGACGCCTTTAAAGATTCTGGCTTATATGTTAGCAGTGTTGTTTTCTCGTTTTATTATGAGACTTCATTAGTGGAAACATTTATTAAAAAACTTAATAAAAACGGTATTAAAACATATAAACATTATAAAATTAACGGATATCCTCAAAACATTCCTCTTATTGTTAGTGAAGACGGTCTTGGAAAAAATGAATATATTGAAACCACTAGACCATTAGTAGTTATTACCGCACCTGGTCCTGGTAGTGGCAAGATGGCAACATGCTTGTCTCAACTTTATCACGATAATAGAAACGGCATCCGCGCGGGTTATGCGAAATATGAAACATTCCCAATTTGGAATTTGCCATTAAAACACCCTTTAAATTTGGCCTATGAAGCCGCGACTGTCGATCTTCATGATGTTAATATGATTGACCCATTCCATTTAGAAAAATTCAATGTTCAAGCAGTTAACTATAATAGGGATGTTGAAGTATTCCCTCTATTAAAAGCTATTTTTGAAAAGATTTATGGAGAAAGCCCTTATTCTTCCCCAACAATGATGGGTGTTAATATGGTGGGTTTTGCAATCAAAGATGAAGAGGCTGCGATTAAAGCGAGTAAAGACGAAATTATTAGAAGATATTTCCAAGCGAAGAAAAATAATTTCTATGATAAATATGATGATTCATGTTTAGAAAAAATTGAAATGCTCATGAATCATTTAGGAATTACTGTCAATGATAGAAAATGTGTTCCTGCTGCCTTAAAAAAGGCAGAAAAAACAGGCGCTCCATCAATGGCAATTGAACTTCCTAATGGAAAAATTGTAACTGCAAAAAGCTCCAATTCTTTCTCTTCGAGCGCAGCGTTACTTCTTAATGCGATTAAAGTGCTTGGAAAAATTGATGATTCTTTAACACTTATTTCTCCAAATGTTATTCAACCAATTCAAAAAATTAAAGGTCAATTAATTCACGCGAATTCGACAAAATTACACGCAGAAGAAGTTTTAATCGCTTTAGCGATTCAAGCTACTACAAATTCTCTTAGTGAATTTGCTTTAAAACAAATTAAAAAATTAAAGGGTTGCCAAGCCCATAGTAGTGTCATTATCTCAAAAGCAGATTTATCCACGCTTAAAAAACTTGGCATTGAAGTTAGCGAAGAAAGTGTCCCTAACACTAAAAAATTATTTGTTAGATAGGAGTTATTTATGCAAAACGATTTCAAAAAAATTCTTATTACCGAAGAATAAATTAAGGCTATGGTCAAAAGACTTGGGGAACAAATTACCAAAGATTATCAAGGAAAAGATTTAGTGGTAGTTGGTATGCTTAAAGGCGGATTGCCCTTCATGATGGATTTAATTAAAGAAATTAAACTCCCATTAGTTATTGATTTTATGCAAATTAGTTCTTTCCACGGAGGAAGAGTGGCAACAAATCTTGTCTTTAAAAAAGATATTGAATTAAATGTTTGTGATAAACATGTCATTATCGTTGATGACATCGTCGATAGCGCGAGAACAATTGCTGAAGTTATGAAATTATTTGCGACTAGAAAAGTTGCTTCTATTGAAGTTGCGTGCTTACTTGATAAACCAAGTGGCAGAATGGTGGAATTTACTCCAAAATATGTTGGGGGCATTGTTCCTGATGAATTCGTTGTTGGATATGGCCTAGATTATAAAGATCTTTATAGAAATGTTCCTTATATTGCGGTTCTTAAAAATGAAATTTACGAAGACTAATAAAGGATTAATCTAATATGAAATACTTAATTGTGGTGGATATGCAAGTAGACTTTATTAACGGTAGTCTTGGAAGTAAAGACGCAGAAAGTATTGTTAATAATGTCGTAGAAAAGGTTAAAAACTTTAAAGGAAAAATTATTTTCACTCGTGACACTCATCACGAAAATTATTTAGAAACTCAAGAGGGAAGAAAACTCCCAGTTCCTCATTGCATTAAAGGAACTAGAGGACATGAAATTTGTGATGAACTTAAACCATATGTTAACACTGTTATAGATAAACTAACATTCGGTTCAGTTGACCTTCCGTTACTTATTAAAGAGGATAACGAAGAAGTGGAAGAAATTGAACTCGTAGGTTTATGCACGGATATATGCGTAATATCTAATGCGATGATATTAAAGGCTAATTTTACTGAAGCGAAAGTGAAAGTTGATTCATCTTGTTGCGCGGGCGTGAGCAAAGAGAGCCATCAAATAGCCTTAGACGCTATGAAAGCTGTTCAAATCGAAATTAAATAAAATGAAAGAGCGAACAAATCGCTCTTTTTAATTGTCTGAGCCAGTCCTGCAAAGGCTGAGCGAGTTAAAACCCCCAGATAGTCTGGGGTGGAGCTAAAACTTATAGTTTTGCCCAAAATAAAATCTCCTTACAATATTAATGCGGACCAACGCGTTAATATGAAAGGAGAA
>JAFVUY010000080.1 GCA_017502465.1 Bacilli bacterium
ACTATGCACACGGCAACCAGCCGATACAACACATGATTTACCTATACAACTATGCAGGCGAACCGTGGAAAGCACAATACCGGTTGCGTCAGGTAATGCAACACATGTACAGCCCCACCCCCGATGGATATTGCGGTGACGAAGACAACGGGCAGACATCGGCATGGTATGTATTCTCGGCACTTGGATTCTACCCCGTGTGCCCCGCAAGCGACGAATATGTGCTTGGCGCACCGCTGTTCAAGAATGCTGTCATACACCTTGAGAACGGGAAACAGATAGTGATTGAAGCAGAAGATAACAGCGACAGCAACATTTATATTGGGCGAATGCTGCTTGACAGCAAGGAATACAGGCACAATTACATAACGCACAAGCGACTGACCGGAGGAACAAGGATGAAGATGTTCATGACCCCACAGCCCAACCTCTCACGCGGCACCGCAGACGAAGATGCACCATATTCATTTTCAAAAGAGAAATAATCAAATCGAGAGGTACAAGAAGTTTCCACGACATCATAACCTATCATAAAATATAGAAAAAGTGCGGTTTTTATATATTATATGATAGGTTGAGCACTTGCATGGGGGCTTGCATAGTCAGTTGCATGGTAGTATCATTAAATTAGCTTATACACACTTATGCACTAAGTTATACACACTTATATCAACTGGGTGCCGACTAGGTTCCGACTGGGTGCTAACTTACTGCCTTTATGAGCACTATCATGAGCAGTTCATGAGCAGTTCATGAGCACTAAATTTATAAAATGGAGATGTCGTTTATTGTAAAGAAACAGTTTAAGGTAAATAATGAAGTTTCTTTATCTATCTTTTCTGCATTATATAATAGGGCGCTTTCCAGAAAGCAAAATCGTATTCAAACTACTTTATTATTAGTCTTCTAGGCGTCTACAAATATTATTTTTACTAATCTCTCACTAAATAACCAATAAAATTTGTTAACTTTGAGGTGTAATTTATCAAATACTAACCGAATAGATAAGCATTGGATAAGAATAATGAAATAAAAAAACTCATAGAAACATTTCATTCTGAATACACTCAGAATGGAGAGCCTATTCGTATCAATTTTCGAGAGATCGTAACAGAGTTAAGTTCAACTGAACGTTATTCTCATCTAATTCATTCTTATCCTGCAAAGTTACTTTGTCATATTCCATATTTTTTTCTACAAACAGACTATTTCTGTCCTGAAAATGGAGTTGTTCTAGATCCATTTTGTGGAACAGGAACAGTCATGTTAGAAGCAAATATTAGTGGCAGAAATGCTAAAGGTGCAGATGCTAATCCCCTAGCATGTTTAATCTCTAAAGTAAAAACGACCTACATAAAAAAAGAAGATTTACAAAAAACACTCGGGACTATTATATCTAGAGCAAAACGATTTAATACTAATGAATGCATAGATACATCGTCTGTATCTCGCTGGTTTTCAAAAAGCACAATTTCGCAATTATGGCATTTGGAATGTGCAATAAAAAAAGTAAGAGATACAAAACAGCAGGATTTCTTTATGATGTGTCTTTCTAATTTAGTAAAGAAAGTTAGCTTTGCTGACCCAAGTATTTCGGTCCCCGTAAAATTAAATCCTGAACGTTTTGCACAAAATCCAGAAAGAATGGAGTCTGCAAAATTTAAGTTAAAGACCTTGGAAAATATTGATGTATATGATAAGTTTGAAAATATATGTCAATTAAATATAAATCGGATTGAATCTCTTAAGGATATATATTCTAATGGAATAACATCTGAGATTATATCTAACGATGCAAGATTACTAACAAAAGAGATTGGAAGCACAGAAATATTACAAGACAAAAGTGTTGATTTGATTTTAACATCACCACCATATGCTGGTGCTCAAAAATATATTCGTTCATCGTGGCTTAATTTATATTGGCTTGGCACAAAGAACAGTGAGGACATTCGTCTCTTAAATAAGCAAAATATAGGTAGAGAAGATTATCATAAAGCGGATATGTTTAGAGTCATAACCAGTATTCAAGCTGCAGATGATGTACTAACCTCCCTATATGATGAAGGGAAAAATGAAAGAGCTTTCATTGTGGGAAACTATCTGAATGAAATGAAATCTGCCATTGATGAGTCTGTTAGAGTTCTAAAAACAGGTGGATATATGATTATTGTCATAGGGAATAACACTGTATGCGGTCGTCCATTCGATACACAAGACTATTTAACAACATACATAACATCAAAAGGATTAAGGTTACAATTTAAGTTAATAGATGACATTAAATCATATGGCTTAATGACAAAAAGAAATAAAACAGCAAGCCGAATCTCTTGTGAATGGGTGTTGGTTTTTAAGAAATAATTATATCTATGGATTTCCTAAATTCGAAATATGGCAAACAAATTGAGGTATTGAACTCTACAATATGGGAAAACAGAGTTCAAGGCCCAAAGATTATGGAATGGTTAGATAACTTTGACGATGACAATGAGAAAAACTACGCTTTGTATATGCTGTCAAGACTAATGTATTTTAGCTCGTCAAGTATTAGAAATCTACTAAAGGCTCTGTATAGAGATCTATATAGATATCCCATTATTGAACAAATTAGAAAGGACAACAACAACACATTGGATCCTAATATTATAGAGCCTTCTTTTGAAAAAGAATTAATGGCGACACGTTTTTTGGGAGTTGGCAATCCCTCTGAAAGTGGAGTACACTTATTATACTATTTTAGACAAGAAAACAAAATTCCTAAAAACTTGTTCATAAATACGGATGACATTGTTGAATATGATGAAAATGGGAACTGCAAATTGAGGGATTCATATAAAGATGTTAAACATTATGTATTTATTGATGATTTATGTGGCAGTGGTGATCAAGCGACTTCAAATACTTCCAATGTCAAGCGTTGTGTACAACACTTGCGTAATATAGTAGAAGATGCTAAAATTTCATATTTCATGATTTTTGGGATGTCTAAAGGTATTCAAGTTATACGAAATAGCGGATTATACAATCAAGCTAATGCAGTTGTAGAACTCGATGAAAGTTATCGATGCTTTAGTGAACAATCTAGATTTTTTGACGATGATAAATACAAACGAGCAGAGGCAAAGTCTATAGCATATAAGCATGGATATAAGTTGATGGGGTATCCGCAAATTTCATTAGGGTTTGGTGATTGTCAACTTTTATTAAGTATGCATCATAATACCCCAGATAATACCTTGCCGATTATTTGGTATGATGAAGACAATACAATTTGGAAACCAATTTTCAAACGATATAATAAAGTATATTGATATGATAAATAATCCTTTTGATATTACAAAAGCTGTAGATTATACAGATGATGAAATATATCGTTATTGGGTTGATATAAAGGAACATGGCTTTTATAATTTAATAAAGCCAGAAACTCTTATGCCAATGATTATAGTTGGTAGTAAAGGGAGTGGCAAAACTCATATAATGAAATATTTCTCATATGAACTCCAAAAGATAACTAAACCCATTAATGAGGGTTTAGCAAAGGATAAATTTATAGGAGTATATATTAGGTGTAGTGGATTTAATGCAGATAAATTCAGTGGGAAAGGTGTATCTGATGACATTTGGGCTACATTATATGCGTATTACTGGGAATTATGGATTGGCGAACGAATAACATCTATTTTGATAGACTTAAAACAAAATAATCTGATAGTTGATTTTAACGAATCAGACGTTGTTGATAGTGTGTTAAAATTATTCTCGAAACAAGGGATAAAATTCAATACTCTCACAGAATTAAGCGATTATTTCCTTCTATTACAAAGGAATGTAGAGTATGAGGTACAAAATTTTATTTTTCAAGGGAAGAAAACCCCTATTGTAGAGGTATTATTACCCATTGCAAAACTATCATATGAATACCCTGCTCTTTTAAAAGAAAAAGTTCCCTTCTTTAAAGACAAATATATACTTTATTTAATTGATGAGTTAGAAAATTTTTCTGAGACGCAACAACAACTAATTCAAACACTGTTAAGAGAAAAACCTGTCGCCTGCACTTTCCGTGTAGGAACACGCCCGTATGGTATACGCACATATAAGACATTAGGAGGCGTAGAGGAAAATCATGATGGTTCAGAATTTGAGAAAGTTGTTCTAGATGACTTTTTACGCGAATTACAGGAAGATGACTACGAAAAATATATAACCGAAATTTGTGAAAGACGACTATACAATAGCGGATTGACTTTGTATAAGGATTTTAAGATTGAAGAGCTCATAGAAGATCAAACAAATGAAAACACTCTTGATAAAGTATATAAAAAGAAAGACATCCAATCTCGTGCTTACATACATCGATTGCGTAGCAATCTAAAACATATAAGAAATAGCGGTTTGTCAGAAAAGGATATTGATACAATTATCAATAATATAACTTTCACTGATGATTATATCATTGAAAGAACAAATGTTGTATTGATTTATCGACGTATCAAAGATAAAAGCAAAAGTTTGATTCAAGATTCCGAAGCGATAAATACATCTGCAAGACTTTATTATGAAACAAAGTCAAAAGAGACTGAGCAATTCAAGTATTTGGATAAATATAAACAAGATATTATTGATGCTATTGCTAGAGAAGGACGTGTTGATATACCTTATTATGGATTTAAGAAACTTGTAAAACTTTCATGTGGTATACCTCGTACAATATTACGTTTATTAAAGGCTGCATATAATACGCAATATTTTGAAAGTGGAAAAATCCCATTCGTGGAAAATCGCAAATTAACCGTTAAATCTCAAAAGGCTGCTATTGAAACAACTTATAATTGGTTTTTTGAGGAAAACAGAATACCTTCATCTAGTCAAAGTCGAGCTGTTGATGCTGTTGTGCGTTTAGGAAATTATCTGCAATCATTAAGATTTACAGATCTTCCACCACAGTGTTCTATCAATATCTTTTCGATATCAAAAGAAAGTATGTCAGAGAAAGCAAGAGAGGTTTTTGAATTATTAGAAAGGTATTCATATTTTGTTAAAACTGATGAAAGAAGAGTAAAGAATACCAACATAAAAAACTCTGTATATATGCTAAATTCCATTTTAATTCCCAAGTGGGAATTGTCTTTGGCAAAAAGAGGACTAGTTGCTCTTTCTTCTGAAGATGCAGAAATGATTTTTAATCCAGAAAAGCATATGGATTATAAAGACTATATAAATAAAAAAGTAAAACAATACATATATCCGTTTAGTCAACAAGAGGAACAGGCAGACTTTTGGGGATTACAACTATTTTAATGAAATGAATTTTACATATTTATATAAGCACAGTTATTCCTCACTTGATGAACTTTCTTCAATAGAGGAATATGACTATTACATATCTTCATTTATTAATTCTGAACGAGTTATAGTTCCTCCAACAAAGATAAAAACCAAAAAGAACATATGGATTGTAACCAAAGAAGAAGAGAATAATAAATTTTTAGAAGGTTATTGTAAGATTATCATTGATTCAGACGAGAATTACGATATTATGATGGAAATGGTCAATAATATCGATGTTAATGATAAAGAAATATGTATTGATGCCACAGGATTTCTAATTCCAGATTTGCTGTTTTTAATTAGATATCTAAACTCAAAAGGAGTTAACCATCTTGATATTATATATACAGAACCATTAAAATATAAAAAAGCTGAGGATACCCAGTTTTCTGATAACTTTTATGAAGTAAAACAGATTTATGGTATGTCTGGAACTCATATATCAAAAATGGACAATGATATGCTAATCATTGCTGCTGGATATGACCATAGCCGTATTGTTGATGTTGCGAATAAAAAGAAAACTGCAAAAAAGGTTCTGTTATATGGCTTCCCCTCAATAAGTCCAGGCATGTTTCAAGAAAATGTGTACAGAGCATTTGGAGCAGAACCTGCATTAGGGTCTGAATGCTTTAGAGATATGGATATGAATATATATGCACCAGCATATGATCCTTTTGTTACAGCTCAAATTATAAAGGAGTATGTGCAAAATAATCCGTATACAAATTTATATCTAGCCCCTTTATCAAGTAAACCACAAGCGTTAGGCCTCGCACTATTCTTTTTATGGGAAAAGGGCTACCAAAAGAACATTAGTATCATATACCCGATGTGTAAAAATTATCTAACAGATAATTCTGAAGGAATTGCAAGAATATGGAAATATAGCTTTATACTTCCACCTCAAAGTTAAAAGCTTTCGGCGTTCACCCTCAACAAGTGAACGCCGAAATTTTATCAGCCTATCGCATTCATCCCATCTATCAAGTCTTGATAGGTAGCCACCTTGTGGTACTTTACATTGGCGGTGGAGATGGAGTTGAACAACTTCTCTGCACAATCAATTTTGGCTCGTTCGATGGCTGACAAGTCCATTGACGACATTGAACCTTTAGTCTCGGCTACGAAGAAGATGTGCTTCGCATTATTCAAAATGGCATTACCATCTGCTATATGAGATTGTATGACATTCTACATTGGTTTGATTTTGGATTCAATGAAGGCTATCTCTGATTCATCAAGTCCATACTTGGCATACAGCTGTTGGTCTATTTCTGCAACCGATTTACTCCAATCTATATCTGAATCGCTCGTAAAATCCTGAAGAGGTACATATTTATATGCACCTTGCATAGCATTCTGCGTATTCTTTAATATCGCAACTAATAGGTGGAAAAATTTTGTTTGCATATATTTCACCACGTTTTTTG
>JAFVUY010000081.1 GCA_017502465.1 Bacilli bacterium
ACCAGGAATCTGTTTGGCTACATCAATCCCCGTTTCAACTCGTTTTATAACGTCTTGCGCTTTCTGTCCTCCTTCCCCAATTTTACCGATTACTTTCTGCGACGTGTCATCAATCTTACTAACGAAATCATTAATCTTCTTTTTAGCTTCAGAGTTTGGAATTTGATCTGTTACGGTCTTGACTGCGTCGGTAACACCTGATACAACTTTACCAACTGTTCCTAGTGTTCCAGGGAGATAACTCAAAACCTTTGCTACCGGCGATATAACTTTACCTGCAACTTCACCAACTTTCTTAAAAACCTTCTTTCCCGTATCAACCACATTTTTGCCAAATCCCTTAATTCCGCTCCAAACGCGCTTACCGAATCCTTTTACTTTATCAAGGAATCCCATTGCCTTTTAAACTAAAATAAAATAATTCTTACTTATCAAAAAACATGAATGAAAACGTGTTAGACAAATTAAATTCGCGATTAAGAACTAAGCAAAAATCTTTTTACAATAAGACGTTTTCCAAATCTAGGTTTTGTTGGATGCATGATTTGTATATGAACTTTAAGCCTGTTGAAGAGTCTGAGTACCCGTATTTTCATGTGTTTATTAATGTAAACACACGATTTGCTTGTGTTTATCCTGTTAAGACCAAGAAAGCATCAGAAGCGTATAACACTTTAACGAAGTTCTTAAAAGATAACAAGTGTAAAAAGTTGATATCGGATGCTGAAGCAGCATTTACATCGAAACAAGTACTAGATACATTAAAGAAACTGAAAATTGATGTGCAAATAAATGATGAACAAAACCATAAAAGTTTATGTATCATTGATAGATTCATTCGGACTATTAGAGATAAGCATGGTTCGAACACGCCAATATCTGTTAATAAGATGAACAAAATTATCAACGATTACAATAACACGGTTCACTCGTCGCTCGGTTATACTCCATCAGAAATGCAGAATGATAAACGATTAGAGATTAATTATATCATTGAATCCATCCGTAAACAGAATGGTATAGAGAACGCGGTTGATTACAAACTACATGAAGGTGATTATGTAAGGTTGATCAAAGAAAAAGTAACAAACTCAATGAAACTGACCAAGAAACGAAGAACCATAACAAAACACTATTACATTGTCGGATCTGTTGACAAAAATAGAATTGTCGTTAGTGCTAGAGACGGTTCAACAAAAACCGTATCCCGATCTGATTGTGTGCTGATCCCTAAATCTACACCTCTAACTCAAGCAAAAACAATAGGTGACGGATCGCGTGGGATTATCAAAAAAATAGTGGACTACGATCCTAGAAATGAAAGATATAAAGTGGTTTACGAAGATTCTCCTGGATATTGGTATGTCTCTTTAAGAAATATACGAGCACAATTTCCTAATCGAATCACTCCGTTGGAACTAGAATTCTTTAAAACACGAACTTGATACTGATTTTCTCATCATTCAACAATCTATTCGCATCTCCATGCGAGTACTTGAAGTTCTCAGAAACATCACCTTTCTTTACATAAATCGATTGAACTTTGCGATATCTATTTTTAGATATACAACCTACACCAAGTTCGTCTGCAACTATCTCTACTTCATCAGCACCCGTTAATGCCTGTATCAAATCTCCTAACTTTTCTTCTTGTGCGACTATAAAATCATTAACGATCAATGGATTTGATTTGTTTATGTCTAGTATCAACCTGAGAGCACGATTTTCACGAACTAATGCGTCATATTGATGTTGTAAGTTCACATCCGACAGTTGTTGTTGTTGGATTTCATTTACAGAATCGTTTTGTTGAACTTCTATAACATCCGTTTCATCTGTAGTTCTAGATATAACATTGATGTTATTTGTGATCGTCGATGCCGTTGAAGCAGTGTTTTGATTTTGTTTGCTTGCGTCTAAGTTCAAAGCGTTCTTAGAAACAATTACCATTTATAAAAATATAAAAAATGTAATATTGCCCCAAAAATCTTTGTTTAAACAAAACTGTTCCCCCACATATTTTTATCTTCAACCACATTTCAATTACATACTCGTTACTTGAAGTAGACCATTAACCCGGTCTACAAACGGTAACTGTAAAAGTCAGTTTTTCACTGGCTCGCACTTTCTCCTAATTTTACATAGTATTTTACCTAGACCAGGTAGATTAGACTAGACCGAGTCTAAAATAGATTAAGAAAAATAATGACAACACGAC
>JAFVUY010000082.1 GCA_017502465.1 Bacilli bacterium
GACTAAATATGGGTTGGATGAAGGCCAATCCTTTTGCCGGCATACAATATCGCCAACAGGAGAATGACCCTACATTCCTGACTCTAGAAGAAGTCAAGACAATAGCAAGTATGGAATTTCCTGTAGCCCGACTAAACATTGTTAGGGATATGTTCCTATTCAGTTGCTTTACCGGTCTTGCTTTTATAGATGCCAAAGAGTTAAAGCGAACAGAGATCATCAAGGACAACAATGGCAAAATGTGGATTAGAAAAGGTCGTCACAAAATGAAAAAGGAGAAAGCAAGATGTATCAGCAATGTGCCTCTTATCAATCCAGCAATAGAAATACTTGAAAAATATGAGAATCATCCGGCTTGCATAGAAAAAGATGTCTGCTTACCTTTATTCTGTAACCAAACAATGAACTCATATTTGAAACAGATTGCAACACTTTGCAATATTGACAAGAATCTAACCACACACGTAGCAAGACATAGTAAGTTTTCTTATCTATTGAAAACTAAATGATTACAGAATTCAAATTTTAGACTGCTAACGATTTAGAAACAAGCGAAGTTCCCTTATCTGTCTTATTCTACATAATTGAAAAGAACGCATACCGACTGCAAAGATAGTGAGATTTTCTATTAATAGAAATGTATATTTATATGAAATAACTTGTCAAGTATTAAAGTATGGAATACATATTCCCAAATATCTTTATTTCATTTTTGAACATACACAACTGTTTAATGACTAAATCTCTCCCATGAAAGTTTCTTTGTCTTAGCAATGATTGTATCTCCTTACATGTTAAAAGTTTTATTATCCTAACCAAGTTATCAGCAGTCTCATTGTTTTGAACAGCATAAAATAAGGAATACTTTATTATCTTAACAATCTTACCTTTGTAAATCGCAATGCATCTTTTGGAGAATCGAGTTCCGTCAATATAGTCTGTCGGTATATCGCCAAATCCAACAAATGTTTCTACTCCAAATTTTCTAGATAGTCTTGCAAGGCTTTTGGAGCTATTTCTATTGGAATTACAAGAAAAACAAAAAAAGATTTTTCCCTTGAAAGCATTGATATTATTGGCATCTATAAAATTTTCTTTGTTATAGAAATCCTTATTTTCTTTGGCGGCAATAATATCAACAGACATTTCTCCATATTTTGCACAAGCTCCGTGTAGTTGGGTTTCCCCACCGTGTCCCATATAAAAGATAAAATGACTATCCTTAGATTGCTGAATACATCTTTCATGATCTTCATCTGAAAAATGAACTTTATAGCAATGCCAAATATCTCCAAGTTTTCTAGTTTCAAATGTATTAATACGATTAAGAAACGAAGTGGAGCAGCTCTTGTCTATAGGGTAAATAGCAAATACTTTACTCATAATCTAGTATTGAAGTTATATTTGCCATTATATGCTCTGTAATAGACCTTTTCAATGCTATTGCTTCTTCACCTTTCATTAGAAGCATCTTGCCGATTTCGCAAATTTTCTTGTCTGTATAACCAGGTATAAAACATTTGAAATTTTCGTTGTCTATTGCACATAATGAATCCGCCAATCTTGAGTCAATCGTTAGTTCTGGTTCCTTAATTATTAGATGTTTAATTTTATTTTCAAACTCACCTTCACTACTAAGATAGTTGATTTCATTCTGAGCAAGTAACTTTAACATAGCTATTTGTTGCTCAAAACTAACCGCTCTTTTAGTGATAATATTATTAATAACATCTTCTATTTGGGCAGAATACACAACGACCTGACCACGATAGTATGGCAAAAGTTCGTAGAGCATTTCGATTAAATCAATACCTTTTAGCTCATCTTCTATAAGATTATAATCTGTAGCAAATATGTCAAGATGTGACATAAATGGTATTGATTGCAACCTGTTCTTTAAAGCATCCTTGTCAAAACGTAGATCTCCATTCTCTAATCTTCTCGAACAATCATTCGGATTTATTTCCTCATATACCAACTGAATTCCGTCATTTTCTAGGCTTTTACGGATCCTTTCAAGGCGATCTTTTTGAGATTGTTCGTCAACTAATATTAAATGTCTCAAAACCATCACTTAAAAAGTACTTTAAAGTGAATACCTGCATTATTTATCTGTTTGTCAACCTCTATTGAAGCGTGTAATGTCTTCAAGGTTTCTTTCACTAAATACATACCAAAACCAGTACCGTCAGATTTGCCAGAGATTGAAAAAGCAAATATTTGATTAGGATCCTGTTTGAAGGAATCTAATAATCCATCTCCATCATCATAAATATCAAGTTGAAGAGCATTTGCATATCTAGAGCAATTGAACCAAATATTTTTAGCATGCCAATCTTCTGAATTTTTAATAAAATTATCTATTAACAAGGCTAAATCGAGTTTACTGCCATAAATAGCAAACATATCAATAGCAGAAGAGAAATGACACTTCACTGAACTTTTCACTTCTTCTGCTAAATATCCTTGTATAAATAATGGCAAATTTATCTTTTGTGAATCCGCTTTTGCAAGATCACAATTAAGAATTAAATCTGTCGCAGCTAAAGCCTTCTGTGATAACTGCTTAATAGCGTATAACCCCAAAAGAATTGAACGACTTACCTCATTCTCGAATTTCCCTTTTACGACTTGAGATATTAGTTCATCAATCTCATCATTAATTCTACTGTTATTATTTTTAACATGATGAATTAAGGCTTCTGTATCTGGATTAGATACTTTTTTATAAAATTCGACTTTCAAGCTTTCTAGTCGCTTTTCTTTCTCTGCTTGCTTTCGTTTTAGTTCTTCTTCCTTCGCTCTCTTTTCTGCAACAAGTCGAGCATTCTCTGCTTTAACTTTTTCGTTCTCTGCACGCAATCTATTTAACTCAGCTTGACGTCTACGCTCTTCTTCTGCCTTTGCCTTTTCTTCTGCAATACGACGTTCCTTCTCTGCTCTTATAGCTTTTTCCTCTGCTTCACGTTGAAGCTGTCTAGCCTCCGCAGTCTTTCTCTCGGCTTCTTCCTTTTGGCGAGTCAACTCCGCAATACGATGTTTCGCAGCGTCAATTGACGCTAATAAGTTTGAATCTTGAGTGTCTTCCGCTATTTTTTCTAAATCTTTTATGAATTGAGGTTTAATGGAATCAATTGTATTACTAGACGAAACTAAATTGGCTAGTTCTGTATTGTAATACAAAATTTCAATATTTTTATCTTTTGTCAATGTCTTTATTAATTGGACAAAGTCAATTTTACTACCGATACTTGATGACAAAATATAATTGGGATTTTCTTCATCTTTGTCGACTTCTAATAATTCTTTACGCATTCGTAGACCTTCAGCCTCATTAGCGAAATATTCCTTACGCAAGAATGCTTCTCCCCACAAAACACCAGAAACATATCGCTCTAATCGTCTATGGGCTGTTTCAAACAACGAAAAAAGTTGCTTGGATGTTTGAGTTTCTATCAAACCTCCATCTCGACTAGAAACTTCTTTTAATTCATTAATATTATCAGTCAAAACATCAACTCGGCCGAATAAATCTCTTGTACCAAGAAAACGGCTGTGACCCTGTTGTGCCCTATAATCTAATCCCCAACTATCATCACCAGTATTACCAAAAGGCATTATTCTAAAGCCATTCCTAAATAAAAATATTGACCCATAATTTACGGGTTCTATACCCATTAATCTAGTGAAATTATTCTTTGCTGAACGATTTAGAAAATATAAATTAATTTTTACATTTTCTAATTTTGTAAATTCAGTATTACTCTCTCGAATTTTGTATATATCAACACCTCGATCTGAAATTGTTGTATAAATATAATTCTTATCAAGACGAACATCAATTTGAGTTGTCTTGAGTTTCAATATTTTAGATATACTATTTTTAAGAATACCATTTACAATATCTCGTTCATGCCCATTGTTATCTCTTACTCTCTTATCCTCATCAATTTCATTATCACAAATAATCTCTATAACAAAATCATTTGTTTCTGACAATGGGTTTATTAGTTTTTCTAATGAACGCTTAAGCTCTAACAATCTTTTTCTATTCCATGGTAATTTCTCATCATTTAAATCTGATATTTTTAGAATAGTTCCAGTTTCGCTATCTAAGGGAAAGATAGGGGTGACTTTTTCTTGAGATATATGTTCAACGTCAATTTGGGCAAACTCTTTCTTTTGATCAACTTCAAAATCTGTCCAATCAACAATAATGGTTTCTACTGTTTGCGAATTATCACTTTTTGTCGTTAAAGAAAGATGTTTTCCTAAACGGTCACAAGAAAAACGTCCAATCCCTTTTGCACCAGCATAATGACGCTTTATCTTATCTCGATAAGATTTTTGTTTATCTTCATTGTCTGCATCTTCGGTTCCATCTTTTTTTGCAGAATATCCTAAGAATAGCCACTTGTTTTTCAAATCGTCAAAGGACATTCCCTTTCCATTATCAGCTATAATAATCTCATTATCACTGAATCTGATTTCAACCTTAGTGGCATATGCATCATATGAATTTTTTACTAACTCAAATATTGCCACATTGTCATTTGTTATAAGATCCTTTCCCACAAGGTCTTTCAAGGCTGAACTAACTTTAAACTGCATATGTTCCATTAGATCATATTTTTTAATACAGTACCCGCCAATTCTGCAAATAATGGAGGAATGGCATTACCTATTTGAGTATAACGAGGGACTTCAATTTTACGCATATTCCCACCTGTTGTATATTTCATTTTTATTTCATACCAATCCGGAAAAGATTGTATGCGTGCACACTCTCGAACAGTCATAATTCGAGGCTCACAATAATGTAAATAATCATCAGGATGTCCTGTTATAGTCGGAGAAATGGAATTCTCATCTAGAATTGTTATACTTCGTTGTTTAACATTCCACTTTATTCTTGCATCTCCATCTATTCGTTTACCTCTTATACTATAGTTGGCTAAGAGATTTCTAAAACATTCTGTCTTTTCTGCTGTATGTTTTGCAAAGCTATGACTATCAGGAATACAATGCCCTTCTGGATATTTCCCTCTAAGTAAATTTTGATAGTTAGATTCTACACTACCATACAAACCTGATTTAAACCCTTTTCTGTCGGGCGTCGGAAGTTCTCCATTTGACTGCAATAAATCAGATATAGCATCTTTGACAGTAGTACTTGAGGAGATTCCCTTAGCTTGCAAAAAAACATCCTTACCAGCCTCCAATAGGGATTCAAATAAATCTGGTGAACCTATTGATTTTTGAATACCTACCAAAATGAAACGATTACGTCGTTGGGGTACTCCATATCTAGAAAAATCTATAATATGAGGTTTAACATTATACCCTAAGCGCTTTAAACCTTCAATAACTTTTTGAGAATAAGGGATAGCTCCCTCTTTATTTTTCTTATCAAAAGCATAAGTAAAACCCTTGACATTCTCAAATAAAATCATTTTGGGACGAACCAACTTAATGAATTTGATATAAGAAAAGACAAGATTATTCCTTATATCTTCTTCAACTCTTTTTCCTGCCATAGAGAAACCCTGACATGGAGGTCCTCCTGCGACCAAATCGACAGATTCTCTTAAACCTTTTAATTGAGAAGAATATTTTTTTAAAATTTCATTAATATCATGTGGTGTTTGAGGAAGCCAATCAGGCCAATTAAAATGATTCTTATTATCTATCAGATTAGCTTTTAAAGTTGCAAATGCAAATGAATTCTTTTCTATAGCGAATAGACCGTCCCACCCAGACTGATATAGGCCTAAGGAAAGTCCACCACATCCGGCAAACAAATCAATAACCGTATATTTTTTTTTATCCGTCATTTGCTGCATACAATATACCCAATTTACAAGTGCAAAGATAGTGAATAAGTTTCAAATCGAGCATCTATATAGATAATATTTAATTTATCTATAGGTAAAATCAGCAAAAATCAGACTATTGGATGCGTCCTAATGCAATTAAACGCCTTTCCATATTCATCTTGACAATCATCTGAAAGACCCTATTACCGCTGTCTTTCTCAAACATAAAATCATATGTTTGACTTAAAAGTTGTTCTAATATAGGATTTCTATCAAATGGGATGTCTGTTTCATTATCATACCAACGATTATACATATCAAGAATGTAGCTTTGATCTTGATTGGTATTTTGAAGTTCTCTCTTTATAGCATAAATCTCTTTTGATTCAATTGCTTCTCTGATTTTTATGAATCGAAATGTTAACCAACGGTTGAATTCGTTTTCATCCTTCAGATGTCTTGTTTCTGGCTCATGCTCAAAACGGAATTGGAAATTCTTAAGATAGTAATCTATTTTCCAAAAATTATCATTGTTTCTATCTTGCCATACACTTACCTTATTCCCATCAAAGCATAAAGCACTCTTGCCCTCTTTGGAGAATTCTTCTTCAAGAGTATGTAGAGCAATATTATCTCGCTGGATAAGCAAGTCATTCAAATGAGAAATTTTTTTGAAAAGTTCAACAGCTCGCTGTTTCTCATACTTTAATCCAGTAGTCGTCTCTATCAAGAGAACTTGCTCATTGCCTTCGTCTAAATCTCTTTCCTTTCGTGGTCTTTTATTACATCCTTTTTTCTTGCCAGTTTTATACTCTTCATCATGTCCTAAGAAATGGTACATCCACTTTCTATTGGCAGATGGAAGGCCGAAACGATTATATAGCCCAACATTATCCAAGAACAAGCACTTTTCTTTCCCTATAGAAGATCTCAAACCTCGGCCGA
>JAFVUY010000083.1 GCA_017502465.1 Bacilli bacterium
AAAAGTGGCAAATCTAAAAAAGTTGCTATGGTACTGACGGAAGTTAAGCTCAAACCTAAACAAATCAAATCTTTCGCCAATTAACTTTTAATTACATTTGCTATGGAATTGCCAGCTTCTCTACAGTTTGGTCGGAAGCAATTTTTATTTCGTCACCCTGAACTTGATTCCACTACTGTCCATGATAAATCTAGATTCATAAAACCCATTCAAACTGTAATTGATTAGGGTTTTTGTATCGTTTTCTGCCATAATCACGTAATTTTAAACAGTTAAACAAGCTATTTCCAATAATTTTAAGCAGATTTTTGCTTGTTATTTCTCTACAAACTTCTTTCAATTCTTCTGCCATACGTAAAAGAACAAAGCTTATTAACGCTATACAAATTTGAGTTCTTATCGCATTTTCACTTTTGCCAAGAAATTTTTTAATTTTGAGATTCTGTTTTACCCATTTAAAAAATAATTCTATTTGCCATCGTTGTTTGTATAATTCAGCTATTTCTGAATCAGAACGACTAAAATCATTTGTTACTAATATTAAAGGACTTCTTCCTTCTCTTTCTACAATAACTCGTTTTAGTGGAATATTAGCATAATTATTAATCCTACTACCTCCAGGACGTTTATTTGTTAAAACAAATATTTGCGAAGATATGCCATTAGTTATTGTTTGAAGTTTTGTTAATTCTTTAATTTTGGCATCTTTTTTTAATCTTGTTACAAAAAATGCTCCTTTTGAATTAATATCAAACCACCAGTTGTAATCTGTATAACCTCTATCAGCCACGTATGTTACCCCCTGTTGTATTTCGGTTGTTTTAGCCCAAGTTATGTCATTTGTCCTTGCCCCTGTAATATCGAATAGTACAGGAACTTTATTGGTCAAATCAAAAACTACGTGAGTTTTCAAACCTTTTACTTTCATAGTTGTTTCAGCCCAAGGATGTTTGATTAAATCTAAATTTATTGGAGTTGAATCGATTATTTGAACAAGCTCCATTGTTTTGTAATAGTTTGAATTTTTAAGCTTTGATATTAGATAGTAGAATAAATCCCTATAAATGTGCCAATCTCTTGTTTCATTTGCTTTTGCTAAAGTTGAGCGAGCAACATCTTTGCGAATCCCCAAATGATATTGTTGATTTGAATGGAATTTAATTAAATCGACTATTTCTCTTAAAGAAGTTGATTGAGTAATTTGTCCAAGAAAAACTGATACAAATTGCTCCCAACAATTCAATTTTTTAACAGCAAAATCGCCACGATATTTATTGACAATACTCTTGAATTTCTTGCGATTAATGCCTGCTAAAAGTTTTCCAATTATGGTATTATATTCTTGCAAGGTGACCTCCTATTTTATTGTCTTGACAACTTTATTGTAGGATAAACAGCATATATTTGCTGCGCCTTGCTTTTTTATTATCAAATTATTCGGGACAGTAGTGGAAATAAATTCAGGATGACATTTTAATTGTTTGCTTCCGAGCAAACTACTCATTAAAATACACTCACTTCCAATCGCTAAGATTTTGTACTCACCTCTTATGCGTTCAGCAATCTGACAATAAAAAAAACAGACCTTACGGTCTGCTTTTTATTGTAAATGGCGGGAACGACGAGGCTCGAACTCGCGACCTCATGCGTGACAGGCATGCGCTCTAACCAACTGAGCTACGCTCCCATAAATTCTGTTTTCATAACCTATCATGACCGATCTCTGACTCTCATCAGCGACCTTTCTTCGGCTCTCCTTTAATAT
>JAFVUY010000084.1 GCA_017502465.1 Bacilli bacterium
TGAATGAATAACCGCCTTCTTCAATGATGTTGATCCCATATTGGTATACATCAACAGGTACATCTCTATACGAAAACGTCCCAAAACGATTATTGAACGATTTCTTCTTTTTCTTCTCGGTGGTTGCGCTTGTAAACTCATACACTGCTTCAGGAATCAAACCGTAGTATGCCAAAGCATAATTGAAAGAAATATAGGATGGACCATAGATCGCGTTGGCCAAATATATCCCGGACACATTTGCGTTGTTCTCGTACAATCCCTTCGTTAGAGGGATAAGTTTTCCTTCCTTCACAAGGCGACCAATCTTTCCGTAAGGGTTGGCATAACTTTTTAGTTGATCTAAAATAACATTCGTGCTCAAAATCATTTATTTTCACCTCGTACTATTATTTTATAGCAGTTGCTGGAGAAAATCAAATATTTTGACAATAATTTTGCATTATTTTCACCTCGTACTACTATTGAATAGCAGATAGCGGAGCAAATAGCGAATTTAGATACCATCCATAATCAAATATTCAATATAAATGTCCCTTTTTTACTTTGTTCACTCCCTTTTCCTTTAGACGAATCATAATCGTTGATATGGATCTGCTTTAATATTCTGATTTTTTTCTTTTTTAGTAGTAAAACAACACAATAATCAATTACTAAGGTATGTGATTGGTCTAATTACAAAAATTATAATTCGCTTTTATAATTTGTTTTCTTTGCTATTTTAGTTTTTTAACTTAAAATAGAAGTATGAAATTAATGAAAAAGACATTTTTATTATCCTTTCTAGGAATTATATCAATTAGTTTGTCTTCTTGTTCCTGGGACACGATTACAAGAGCACAGGCAAAACAAATTTTAGAAAGTATTCAATTATATAGAGGTGAGAACGTAGACAGTTCTGATCCTGATAGAAAACCATATAAATTTGAATTCCCTCGCGATAAAACCAATAGCGTGACTTTTAGACGTCAATATTCGAATAAAGCTTTATATTCTAATAAACAAGTTCAAGAATATCTAAAAGTAGTCGCATCTCCTGTTAATCCAGGACACGAAGAAGACCAAGTTTTATATATCAAACAATATAAAGGTGTTGGAAGAGAATATTTAGAATATTTCGAAGCTTATTATTATGTTGAAAACAACGTTTTCTATTCTAAAGAAAAAATAGATGGCAATAACGATAATTGGGTTTGTGAAGAAGTTAGAGAATATAACTTAATTGATGCTTATTTTGTTTCTAAAAGAACTGAATTAATCAATATCGCTTCCAAAGTAGTGGAGCAATATAATAAAACACAACCTTATATTGATTTGCTCGATTCTATTGCAACTCCTGAAAATAATGAAAGCAATCATGATGCGAATGTGACTGTTAGTGAAAGATATGAATCATATGGTCATCATTCTATATCCGCGGATATTACTTTCTATGATGTTCTTTTAAGTGGTAGAAAACAAATGACATCATGGTATTCATTTGCCTTTAATGATATTTATTTGAACCATTTCTATAACATTGACTATGTCAGTGAAACAAAAGGTGAAACTCACCTTGATATTAATTACGATGCTTATATTTCTATCCCTTCTTTTGACTTTAACTGCGGGGATGAAAATAACGAAAGCGAATCTATACTTGAATCTAATTAAATCTTTTCTTTATGAAAAATTTTATTTTAATATCTCCTCATTTTCCTTCGTCTTATTTCCAATTCGCAAAAGCGCTTAAAAATAATGGATTTAGAGTGCTTGGAATAGGCGATGCGCCTATTCATGAACTCTCAAATGAGATTATTAATTCCATGGATGAATATTATGTTTGTCATAATATGGAAAATATTAATAACCTCATTAATGCGGTTAAATATTATGAATATAAATATGGACCTATATCATATTTAGAAAGCAATAATGAATATTGGCTTAGAAGCGACGCGAAGCTTCGCGAAATTTTTAATATTAATGGGATTAAAGGTGATGAAATTTCAGAATTCAATCACAAATCCAAAATGAAAAAATATTATAAAATGGCGAAGATTAAAACCGCGAAATATATCTTAGTAGAGGATAAAGAACAAGTTCTTAAATTTATTGATGAAGTTGGTCTACCTATATTTATTAAACCTGATTTAGGTGTCGGGGCAAGCGGAGATTTTAAAATAGAATCTTTAAGTGATTTAGATGAATTCTTTATTAAAAAAGATAATAATGTCACATATATATGTGAACAATATATAACTGGAGATATTATCTCCTATGATGGAATATCTAATTCAAGAGGAGAAGTTATTTTTCAATCATCCTCTATATTCCCACCTTCTGTATCAGATGTTCTTAAAAGAAATGATGACTTTTTCTATTATGTTCTCCCTAAGGTTCCAAAAGACTTAGAAGAAATAGGTAGAAGAGCAGTATCTTCTTTTAATATTAAAAATAGATATTTCCATTTTGAATTTTTTAGATTAACTAAAAATATTAAAGGAGTTGGCAAAATTAATGATATTGTCGGACTAGAAGTTAATATTAGACCTCCAGGTGGATTCACACCTGATTTGATTAATTTTGCAAACTCTGTTAATTCGTATCAAATATATGCGGACTCGATGATGTATGATTTTACAAAAGAATATATGCATCATGAGAAATATTATGCAGCCTGTGCATCTCGTAGAGATAACAAAGAATATCTTTATAGCGATGAAGAGATTATCTCTAGATTCCATGGTCATATTTGTCACTTTGGAAGATATCCAGATGTCTTTTCTGGTATTATGGGTAATCGCTTCTTTATGGCGAAATTCAAAAGTAAAAGTGAAGTTAATAACTTCTATAAGATAGTTAGTAAATAATATGGAAGAGAC
The DNA here is from genome assembly GCA_017502465.1 of Bacilli bacterium. Classification (GTDB taxonomy): domain Bacteria; phylum Bacillota_I; class Bacilli_A; order RFN20; family CAG-826; genus RGIG5418. The sequence continues at coordinate 2,865 of JAFVUY010000084.1, forward strand.
TAAAAGAAAAAGAAGGCGTAGAAAACATAGATTTTACGGAGAAGATTATTCAATCTTGCGTGAAAGAAAGGAGAAAAAAGATTATGTTCCTATCGCAGATAGACATATCGATGGAGCCTAATCTTCTTTAATTATGAAATTTAATAATGTCATTAAAGATATAACAAGCGGTAAAGAAAGAGAATTTTATCATTTAGATCATACATCATTTATCAATATCAGAATTGATGGAATAGAAGACGGAGAGTCTTCTTTTAAAGAATGTCGATATATTGAAGTTAATGATTCATATTTTAATTTAAGATATCCTTTCTGGCATTGTTATGACATAGTCTTAAAAAATATTAAAGCGACAGAAAATTGTCGCGCGGCGTTTTGGTATTGTAGAGATATTTATATTAAGAATATAGTCTCTTTTGGAGTGAAAGTGTTTAGAGAATGTGAAGATGTATTATTAATAGATTCAGAATTTACAAGCGATGAAATCGGATGGAGATGTGAAGCATTCTCTATTAATAATTCTAAGATTACATCTAAATATGGATTCTTTGAATCCAAAAGAATATCTATTGATAATCTTAAATATTTTGGAAAATATTCTTTTCAATACATTGAAGATTCAATAATTGTTAATTCATATTTAGACACAAAAGACGCTTTTTGGCATGCGAAGAATGTTATTGTCAAAGATTCAACATTAATTGGAGAATATTTGGGTTGGTATTCAGAAAACCTCACATTAGTGAACTGTCATATCAAAGGGACACAGCCTTTATGTTATTGCAAAAACTTAAAACTTGTTGACTGCACATTTGAAGATGCAGATCTTGCATTTGAATATTCTGAGGTTAATGGAAATATTAAAAGCGATATTATTTCTATTAAAAACCCTATTAGGGGAGAATTAGAGATTTTCTCCGTTGGAGAATATATCCAAGACGAGAATTCTCGTAATGATGGTTTTATTCTAAAACCAAATAAAAAATAGTTTTCTTTATTTTCTAAATATAATAAAGTAAGGCATGGAGGACGATTATATGTCTAAATTTCAATTATTTACCGACTCATCATGTGATTTAAGCACGGAAATGAGAAGGGAACACCACATCGAATATTTTAGGATGGGGATTTATGTCAGAGGAGAATTATATCCTGCTGATTTAGATTGGGAAGCTTATTCACCTACTCAATTATATGAATGGATTTCTGATCTTAAGAATAACTGTAAAACAACACTTGTCTCTGCAGAAGAGTTCATCGAAAAGATGACCCCATTCTTAGAACAAGGTATTGATATTCTTTATTTAGGTTGTTCAAGCGCATTAACAGGAACAATGAACATCTTCCACATTGTGGCAGAAGAACTTAAAGAAAAATATCCAGAACGTCGTATTGTTGGAGTGGATTCATTAACTGCTTCAATGAACTTAGGTTTATTAACCGTCTTAGTGTCTAAACAAATCGAAAAAGGTTTATCTTTAGATGAAACAATTGAATGGATTGAAAACCACAAATTCAAAGTTAACCAAATCGCCGGTGTTGAAACTCTTACCTACCTTAAAGCAGCAGGTAGAGTTAAAGCCTCTACTGCATTTATTGGTAACATCATTGGTATTAAACCTATGTTTATCTCTGATAGACATGGTAATAACCTTGTTGTCCAAAAAGTTAGAGGCTATCAAAAAATGGTAGAAGCAGTCTTTGACGCTGTTAAAGAAAAAATCCATAAAGATGAATGTGATCTTGTTTATGTTTGTCACGGAAACGCTCCTGAAGTTGCGAACAAACTTAAAGCTAGACTTGAAAGCGAATTAGGCGTTAAGGTTGTTGTTAACTGGGCAGGTCCAATTATTGGTATCACATGTGGTCCAGGCCTTATCGGTGCGATGTGCTACGGAGAAGAAGTCACACGTTTTGACGGAGACGGAAAATAGAAATTATTAATTGATACAACAATTAATATTATATAGGTATCCAAATGGATACCTTTTAATATGTTCAAACAATTTAAAAAGTAAAAGAATTGTGACATAATTAAAGCAGAACTAACAAGTCTTCTGCTACAAAACAGTTACCAACGGAATGAGAAGAATCGTTGAGAAGATGGTGGGAAAGAAGTGACCATATCAATGAGAAATAATCCTAGTTATGTGTCATAGAAAAGGAATTAATACAAAGTATTAAAGGAGAAAAACAATGGAACAAGTTATCGTAAAACAAGAAGAATTGGTTTCCGAAGCCAAGAGCATTGTAAAATCGATGCTCAAAAAAGGAAAAGAAGAAGTTGAAAAAAGACTCCCGGAATATCTGAGCAATAATGCTCCTCTTGGCGTTGCGGTTTGTAAAGAATTAATTGAGATTACCAAAGAGTCAGTAAAAGGCAAAAGTGAAAGACAAAAAGAGTTTTTGGCTTTGTGCGATAAAGTTATTGAAAGTTGTGAAGCCACATTAAAAGATGGACAAATAAGCGAAGAAGAAAGGTTGATAATTCAAAAGAGAATAAACGAAGTCATGGAAATGGCGGACGATTCTAACAAAACATACCAAAAACATAAAAGAGATATTGCAATTGCCGGCGTTGGTGGATTAACAGTCCTTGGTGTTGTTGGCATAATCGCATCAGCATTAAGCAAATCAATTAAAAAATAAATCTCGCAAAAAATACAAAGTTCTCTGTAGAAGGAGGACTTTTATGGAAAACGCAAAGAAAGTACTGATGGCGGTTGTTACGTTCGCAGGTGCGATTTATGGATTATATGAATTCTATAAAGAACACGAGCGCGAGATAAAAGAAATCGTCAATCCTTTAATCAAATCATGCGAGGAGATTAAAGACATCAAATTAATAGCTGAATAGAACATCAAGCATCCGGTTCGGGTGCTTTTTGTTGTCTGAGCCAGTCCTGCAAAGGCTGAGCGAGTTAAAACCCCCAGATAGTCTGGGGTGGAGCTAAAACTTATAGTTTTGCCCAAAATAAAATCTCCTTACAATATTAATGCGGACCAACGCGTTAATATGAAAGGAGAAA
>JAFVUY010000085.1 GCA_017502465.1 Bacilli bacterium
AAAGTAGTAGAACAGGCAGGAGAAAATAGCGAAATGGCATTGATTAAGTTATCCGAGTTATTCAATCATAGTTCCCCAATGATTACACGCAGATATTTGGGACTTCGTCACGAAGAATTAATGAATGTCTATGATGAATTGATATTTTAAAATAGCGAAACAAAAGGCGAATTTAGGCAGATTGGTTATTTTTTCTTTACTCATTTCTATAATTTTAACCACAAAGATTAGTAAAAAAAATGACATATTGATTTTGTTCGTTATTACCCATAATAATAATTATTATTATTTAAAAAAACTGCCAGCACATTTCACAATGGGCTGACAGCAACTATGTTTAACTTTTAACTTTGCGATTGAAAGCGGTATCACCCGCTGTCAATCAATTTCTAATCCCAGATTATTTATTATTCATAAATTTCTTAATCCAAATGTTCTTCAAGAAATTCACAAATACATGCCAATGTAGGGGCTGCAAATACCAAACCTTCCGTAACGCCATACCATTCACTGCTTTCAAGTATTTCGTCATTGGTCATATCGCCCAATATTTCATAATCTTCACCAATTAAGATGGATAATGCGTTATCTTCAAATGTAGTAAGTGCAAGAATTTTCCATTCTTCGTAATGACCACTTTCTTCATTAAAGACATAACCACAGATAGGTATGCTGTTTTCTGTGGTATCAGTGCGAACAAGACCACCATTTTCTTTTACAACTTTAATAATCGCTTGTTCCATTTTTTCATTAAGAGAACGTGACTCTTCTAATAAGTTTTCAAATCCCATTATTTAATGTGCCTGTGTTTATCCTCTCGGCGGGAATTCTAAAATTCATGTAATTTATTTAATTTATGTAATTTATTTAATATCAATCTTATAAGAATTGAAACTTTTATCTTTCAAGGATGTCATCCCTGCTGCGAATTGAGCGTAGTTCTCCCTGTCAGCAAAGACATAGTCCTCCCTGTCGGGGCAGTTCTGCCCTGATTTCAATAATCATATTTGTGTGTGTTGATTATATTCCGATAGTTGGTTCCTTACTACCGAAATTAAGACCTGATTTATATGAAGAGGAACTCGCTTACCACTTTATGCTGCTTCATCATATACCATTCTACTTGCAAACTCCATCGCTTCATCTGTGTTGTTGGCAGGATAATAATAACGAACACCATTATAGTTTTCAAGCATATCCCTAAATCTGTTATGAACGAAATCATACCACAACTTTTCAATCTCGCAATCTAAATCCATTCCACCAACGAATGCTTCTACGCTGACTATCTTATCATCCGACCACACAATAAGTCCAAATACACCAAAATCTTTACCATCAATGTTAATGTCGCCAAAGCAGCAAGGTAAGCCTGTTTCAAAATATTTCATAGCATTGTCCATAAAAATTGGCTCAAAAATATTCTTCATCCGCTCTTTCTCTGCTTTGGTTTTGGTAGATTTAGAAATCATTCTTAAATCTGATTTAAGAATATACATCTCATATGTCTTATCATTTGCTGTTGTTGTGCCAGTTTCAGCGTCTGGTCTTGAAATTTTCTTTTTCATATTATTTTTATTTAATGTTATTATTCATCAATCTTTTTCTTTTACTCTTCCCTCTGAAAAGTCTTCGTAATCAAACATAACAAAGGATTGAGCGTTTTTTCTATTTTTTACAATTTTTCTTAAAATATTTTCACTTAATTCATTTAACTTATTAATTAACAACCATATAATATTGAAACTTTTTTCGTTAGAGGATTTAATTCCCGTTGCGAATTGGACATAGTTTCCCCTTTCAGCAAAGACATAGTCTTCCCTGTCGGGTTGTTCGCCCAAATTCAAATAATCATAAATTTTTGAGATTGTTTTACGGGTGCGATATGCCCGTATAACAGATTTCGTCTCCAGTAAATGGCTCGCGATCCATTTACCTTTTCATTGTCGCCGACTTATCGCTTAATCAGTTTCAGCGGGAGAACTTTTTTTCTCAACCTTGTGATACAAATATAACCCCAAAAAACGAGAATTCCAAATTTCTTTGTAAAAAAATTGTAAATATCAATTACTTTTATAAAAAATTCAAAAAACTTTCCATTTCTATCATATTTTCAAAGATAACATAAATTCGTGAGAAATCCAAATTAATTTGCAAAAAATCGCAAATTAATCAAAAAAAACCACCCTCATCTGAAGGTGGTCTATTGTTATGAAGATAGTTATATGTATTGAAGGTGGTTATTCCTCTTCTTCGGGTTCTATTCCTCGTTCGTGCTCATCTATAAATGAGTGAATATAATCCTCTCTGATTTTTACATAACCGTTCTTCACCGCTTCGTTATAGTCCTTCACCGACATGACCTTATTAAAAGGTTTCTTTCCGTCTATCTTGTTCTCCTCTTTGATAAAATCTTCAAACCTCAATATTTTATCCAGTTTCCAATTCTCAACAAGACCAAGAGCATCGGCATATTTTTTAGACACGGTAAGCATACTCTTTTTGCTCACTGGTTCGCCCCTAAACGGCAGTCCATCTGCACCGCCTTTCATTTTCTTTCCATCATACCTCAATTCAACTATATGTTCTTCAGCCGTAATTGGGTATCTGATAGATATTATCTCTAACAGTGAATCATCAAACAATTCATTATCACCGATTTCAATAGTATATTCATATATAGTATCCTTCTTGTCATACACATTAGCGTCGAGAAGAGTAAGACCGTCTTCGCCCAATGCTCGTCTGTATGTAAAAAGTATTCTATGATTGACACATAACAGCACGTTGTCCATCGGCATCTTACCCTTTGAATTACCCAACTCATAGGTTATCTCATCACTTGAAGGTCGGATAGCAACGCCAACATCTTTACAATCAAAAGTCTCATAATCTCGTAATATATCCAATTTGTTTTCACAAAAACAAAGGGTATTCCCATTATATTCCCACTTCCATCCCTTCGCTGCCTCCAAGTCGCTTTCATCAAATGTTACTTTCATAACTTCATACTTAATACGCTGACCTGAGACTTTCACTTTCAATACACTCATAACTCAAAAAAATAATTTTTTTTATTTTATATAATGTATTTATGTAAATTGGTTATGCTAACTTCTTCTCTTGATAACAACCCTTTTTCTTCATAACCACATCTTCGGGTATGAATTTGAAGTCGTCCATTATAGTCTCGCCTGTTCCGCTTTCCAACTTTACATTCAGCGTTACACCAAACATTTCTTTTCCGACCGCCAACATCGTTTGCTTTACCTTTTCAGCGTCGCTCGCCTTACAACCAATACAATCGTGAATAGTGTAAAAGTATTTGACATTTGGGGCGATTGCTTTTAGACACGCTTTAATATATTTTACCTCCATCTTGGTCATTTCAATAGAAAGGTTATTTCTTTTCTTCGTGGTTTTCCCCGTCGCTGTCGGTTTTCTCCGTTTAACTTCTTTCAGATTTGTTCTATGCTCATAAACAAGTTCATACAACTTCGGTTCTTCTGCTTTGAGATAATTCATAACAATAAAGTCAAAGGATTTGAATAATTTGCCAGTTGCAAGATTTTCTTTCTTGCTTGCATCCTTTTCTTTTAAGTAGGTCTTCAAATACCAATTGAACGGAGTGTTATCCCTTTTCTCAGTAGGTTTTTGAGCGGTGTAGAGCATTCGCATAATCAACAATTTTATAACCTTTCTTTCTTCGCCCGATATACCTCTACCCAATGTTAGAGCACCAATCCATTCATAAAAATCACCTTTCTCACAATGTTCTAACCACGCCGATTTCACATCAGGATATCGCTTACGGAGCAAAAGACCCAACATCGTTGGCTGCGCCGAAGAAACATCCACTTCTACAACTTGCTCTCCGTCTATACACAGTTCTTTTCTTATTTCGCCTTGCATATTGGTAAGACAAGTGTAATATCTACCAGCATTATATATCAACTTCTCATCATCGTTATCCTCGCTGTCATCACTATGACGGAGCATATAATAGGTATCATGTTCAGCGATAGCAGTCAATGACTTCGCCGCAAACCACTTATCTGTAAAATGCTTCTTTTCGTCTGTTTTCAGCGTGGTAATAAAGAAGTAATCATCAAACTTCTCTAAATAGGTCTTCGCCTGTTCATAGACTTTTGGCTCTACCGTCATTGACTTTATCGTTTCAAACTGCCTTTCACCGAACCAATTTTCGTATCCAGTCCAATCAATCTCTATATCCAAGGGCAATGCAACGCTGCCCCTTGAAACGCCCTTCATCAGTTCTGCCCACTTGAACCAATCTATTTTGTATTGATAACCGTGACCACCATCCCTTGAATGACTATAATTATCCCTGACGCCTTCTAACAAACCAATCAATCCAAGTGCGAGGATAACTTTATGAGCGTAAATCTTGCTGCTTCCCTTATCCTTCTTACTTTTTTTTATTATCTCCTTTTTATACAACTCAAAGCAAGTTTCACCAAAACGACCATCGCTAAAACTGCTCTTGCAGATAACTAAAAACCACTCCTTGAACTTTCGTTGATAATCTTTTCTCTCCTCGTTTAACTGATCTTCTAAATCAACCACTTTCTTTGCGTGAGGAAAAAGAACTTTTGTCATACTATCATATAACTCAAATCTTTCTCCTTTTGATTTTTCTCTCAAATATTTTATTAAAGTCAAATACTCCTCATATAATCTTTCAATTCTTCTATTGACAACAATATTTACCTTCATACATTATTTTATATATTAAATTACAACCATTCATTGAATGCTGCTTTCAGCAGCATTCTGTTCCTTCTCTCCGTTTCTCTCCGAGAAAGAACTTTTTATATCAATCTTTCACTCTTCATCTCTCTTCATTCTCTTCACTTCTTCTTCTCATCAAAGAAACCTCATTCAGCACCTATTATTCGTAATCTTGCTCTCTCCATTAAAAAATAACAAAAAATCAGGCGACTTACACGGCAAATCGCAATCGCTCATAAATACTTTATACAAAATAAATTAGAGTTATGAAGATATATCAGGTATTGTTTAACAAGCCTTTACAGTTTAATGATGAGGTTATATATGGTTTTCGTGTCCCTTACGATAAAGATAAAGCGAAGCATCTAATGGAGTATGCCGTAGAGTGGTTAATCGGTAAATGGTGTTTTGAGCAAAGGCACGGCGGTAAAGTAGAGGACATCAATAAATGGATAGACGCAAATGGTAATATATATAATTCTTGGGGCTCTACACGACTATACTCATACACAGCAGCACTTGCAACCCAAACATACTTTCGTATAGACGAGTGGTGGGTAGATGATAATTGTGATATAGAGAATGAGGTTGAGATAACAGACCCAACAGAGTATTTCAATACTCGCTGTGTATTAGAAGAAGATGATTACAAAACAGGATATAACGGGTGGTTGCAGGTCTATCAGAAGTTGCTTTCAAGGTATCACACGCTAACCCAAATCAGTTCTACCCATACTGATATACTACTGGACTACGATGAACAGGAGATGTGGGGAGAAGAGGATTTGAAACTTCAATACATACTAAATTAGAGGGTATTGGATAAATTGCTACCATAAATAGTTGATAATCAGTGATATTAAATACCACTATACAATAAACATAAACTTTTTAGTCCGTTTTTAGTCAGGAGGATGTCCGATTTGGACATCCACTTGACTTTTTTATTTTTTTGACCAATTTAACTACTTGAGGTCCAGTCAGTTATAAAAATAATTATTTATATTTGCATAACAAAAGTATCAAAATAATGAAGGTTGTCAAAATAAAGCAAAAGTATCAATTTAATATTATGATGAGATAAATTGAAACTTGATAAACACGAAGACACCGAAAGCAAAATAACTTAAAAGATTAATGAGAATTTAATACGGGTGCTATCAGGACTGAAAAAAGTGCGAAAAAACGTCATGTTTTTTTTGAAAAAAGTGCCTTTTTTCGTCATTTTTCTAAAAGTTTTGTTATATTTAATATGAAAGGTTAAGAAGTTAATAATAAAAGACTTAACTCTTGAAATAGTTGTAATATTTCGGAATTTAATTAAGGTTTAATTTTTAAAATAAGGTTTTAAAATAAAGATTATGTTTGAAAATAACAAAAATTTGTCTGATATAGGAATGGACGCTTATATCAGGAATATTATCAAGGAAATGGTCAAAGAAGAAGTTGATAACAAGTTTTATAGCACAATGTGCAAAATAGCCGAAGAAAAAGCCGTTGAAAATATTAAAACATTAACTGCAAAGGAATTGTG
>JAFVUY010000086.1 GCA_017502465.1 Bacilli bacterium
TGACCATCGCCGTAAAATGGGACAATTCATTTTAACAGGCTCTGCTGTTCCAGACAAGGAGGCAGAAGAGGAAAGAGAACATTCCGGAACAGGACGCTTTGCTTGGTTGACTATGCGACCTATGACCTTGTTTGAATCTGGTGAGTCAAACGGAAAGGTAAGTCTTGGCAATTTATTTACTGCTCCAGAGAAAATACTGGAAAAGAATGAACTTAAATTGCAAGACATTGCTTTCCTAATTTGTCGTGGAGGTTGGCCTATGGCTATTGGATTACCTGAAGAGGCGGCATTGGAGCAAGCATTCGATTACTATGATGCAGTAACCAAAGAAGATATAACCAAAGTAGATGGTGTCAAAAGAGCTTCGGAACGAGTGCAACGCTTGATGAGAGCATATGCTCGACATCAAGGAACACAAGCATCAATCGCAACATTAAAGGAAGATTTAAAAAACAACGATACTGCCACACTTGATGATGATACAATAAGTTCTTACCTCGAAGCATTGAGGAAGATTTTTGTAGTAGAAGATATGCCGGCTTGGAATCCGAATCTTCGTTCAAAAACCGCAATTCGTACAGCAGATACGCGCTATTTTGTTGACCCATCTATCGCAACGGCTGCATTAGGTTTGGGACCTGCAGATTTAATGAACGACTTGAAGACAATGGGCTTTTTCTTTGAAGCAATGTGTGTGAGAGATCTACGTGTGTTTGCAGAAGCATTAAATGGTAAAGTGTACCATTATCGAGATAAAAGCGGTTTAGAATGTGATGCTGTAGTACACCTCCGCAACGGACAGTATGGACTTATTGAAGTTAAACTTGGAGGCGAAACCCTGATAAACGAAGGTGTAGAAACACTGACTTTATTAGCCAAACAGATTGATACCACACGTATGAAAGCTCCAGCTTTCAAGATGATATTAACGGCAACAGGCGAACATGCCTTTCGCCGTCCTGAGGATGGAATTTACATAGTTCCGATAGGATGTTTGAAACAATAGTTGGATTATTGTTCTGCAAATACTTTTCTTTGAAAATGAGAATAAGAATATTACATTCGGTATTTTAAATATTACAAAATATAATAAGTAGTCGTACATATATGAAAAATGTAATGATGCATATGTCAACGCATCCACGTCTCCTAAAGGATGTACTGACACAATATAAATCAACATTTGTTGCTTTGAAGGAACTAATAAATAACTCCATTCAAGCAAATGCAAAAAGGATTGAGATTAATTTACTTCCAACTGATTGTGATGAAGATTCAATAAATTTTCATCCTATTGATTCCATTCAAGTCATAGATGATGGAGATGGTATCCCATTTTCTCAATTTCATGAAAGAATAATGAAAGTTGCTACTGACAACAAAGCTGGAGGACTAGGTATAGGTAGATTCGGTGCATTACAAATAGGTCGAACTATGTCTATTAACACCGTAGGATACGAAGCAGAAGCAAAAAAATATACAACTACATCCATAGTTCTTGAGACCTCCTTGTTTCAGAATGGCGAGTTGCAAGAACTAGAAATACCTTGTAATACTTCAGAATCTACAGAATATATTAAAACATATTATGCGGTTGCAATTAGTAATCTGTATCAATATGAGCAGACAACAAAAAAGAAGAATAAACTAAGTTGTGAATTTGATTCTTTACCTAATTTTAAACAGGCCCTTTTTGAATCCTATCCTTTCAATATATTTGAAGGAAATATTAGATTTATAGTTAATGGTGACGAATTATCTCGTGAACAGTTTTGTATAGGTACACCTTGTATCAAAACTGCAATATTTACCGATGTACAAGGTAATGATTATAATGTAAATCTCCATTTCTATAAAGTTAACCTAAAAGAAAAAGATATTAGTGTCTTTTTTCAAATCAACAACGGAGGTGTAATGACATCTATTGCAAAATATCATTATGCAAGTCCATGGCATACGTCAGACGCAGGTGCTTGGTATATTATGGTTGATTCCGACATTATAACTCGTGATATGATGTCAAATTTTGAGTTGATCGATCTTGGAGAGCAAAATGCCAAAGCAATGCAAGAACTCATTAAGGAACAAATTGATTGTTTCTTTAGAGAGAGCAATGTCAAGTATAAAAGTTTTGTTGAAAATTTATATAAAGACCCTAATTACCCGTATGAAAATTTAAAGGTAGAAGATCGTCCTACATTGGAAGTCAACGTTTTTAATCATACAGCTTATTTGTTAGAAATGGAGCAAAAACTGATTGAGAACAATAATCCTGCAAGAAAAACTATATATCCAATGGTTAAAAAAATAATACAAAATGGAGATACAGAATTTCTTGTTAATAAGGTTGTTCGTCTTAGTGATAATAGCCGTAGACAATTCTGTGAATTAATTGAAATCACAGACCTTGACGATGTAATTAGTTTTTCATCCTCGGTAGCGAAACATCAACAGTTCTTGGATTTCTTACATGAGCTTTGTTATGGAGAAATATCAAAATGGCTAAAAGAAAGAAGTCAATTACATAAAATTGTAGAAAAACAATTATGGATTTTTGGTGAAGAATATGGAGAAAGTACCAAACTTTGGTCCGACAAAAGCTTGGAAAAGAATTTAGAAGAGTTGCACACAAAATATCTTTCTTATATACCAACAGAAGAAGAAGGGAATCTCATAAAAGAGATGCAATTGCAAGATAAAGATATTACTGATTTGTTCTTCTACAATAAGAAGAAATTAGGTAATGGCAGGGAAGAGGTACTAATTGTAGAATTAAAGGCTCCTGCATGCGCAATCTCAGATAAGGAAATCTTACAAATAGAAAAATATCGAAATGACATTGTTGCATCAGCGGCTTTCCCTAAAGATAAAGTCTGTTATAAAATCATTCTAATATCTTCTAGATTAACTCAGAACGCAAAGATTAAATTAAAAGGGGCTCGTTCACGTAATCCAGAAACAGATCCATTCTTGTATTCTGATTATACAGATGATGGAACAGATATAAAGCTATACATTATGGAATGGAGTGAACTTATTTCAGAAAATAAGAAAAAGTTATCATATTTGTCAGATTCTCTGAATATTAAGTCTGCAGATGTTAACGAAGTATTTATCAAGGAATACCCCCAATTGATTGATGAAAAATCTAGAACTCGTCTAAATAAACGCGAGCTTAAATAGATAGAGATCATTATATAAATAGATAATTGCTACTTAATTAAAATAAATATTTAATTTATTCCAAATAAAACCAATATCAATTATGGCTGATTATATTAAAGTACAGAACCTCCCAATAATGATGGGAAATATTACTGCAAACATATTTAGTTTAAAGGTTAAGGATGCTGTTTTGTTAACATATGTAGCAGTAAGAGGAAAAGATAAAGAATCTGGCGCTGTTCAAAGAGTTTTAAGTACTGTTAGGTTACGTTCTATCGAAGATTTTGTTTTAAAGGGCAATATATTTTACTCTCCATTTTTCTTTAATTGGACAAATGAAGATAACTTATTACAGTTTAATAACGACAAAACCGAATTAAACATACCTATTGTAGGCGCATCAGCACAAGTTTTAGATGGTCAACATAGATTGGCTGGTTTAAGTAGAGCTATGGAAAAAGATGCCTCTGTGGGAGATAGAAATATTATTGTAATTATGACAGATCGATTAAAAACGGACGATGCTGCAAAGATATTTCTGAACATCAATACAGAACAAAGACCCGTACCCCCTAGTCTTATATATGACCTTTTTGGAGAGATTAACAAGGATGATAAAAATATTCCCATTGTTAGGGCTAAAGATATTGCATCAGAATTACAAAATAATTCGTTGTCACCTTATAAAGGTATAGTTAAGTTCCCTGGGCAACCTAGAGGCGCTGGTTTTATTGATTTGTCAACAATTGTAAATTCGATAAAGCCATTGTTAGAGCCAGAAGGAATATTTAATAAATATAAAATAACCAATCTAGAAAATCAGATCAATGTTATATTCTTATTCCAATGCTTTAAAAACAGCATATGAAAACTCACATATATGGTATAATAAAACAATAAATCCATTTTTCACTAATGCTGGTTTTGTTGCTGCTATAGAGGTTTTAAATAGAGTTCTAATAGCCAAATGCGCTGCGGAAAAAGATTTTACTCTTGAATCTTTTGTTAAGCAATTAAAATTAGATGCGACGCTATTGCAGAGAAGTGACATCAAGAACAAGGATGGAAAGAGCCAACGCAAAGCTATTGCGGAATTTTTGGAAGAGTCAATAAATCAAGATTTACCGACAGAAGATGGCTATAAGTTTTGATAAAAGAAAAACACAATTAATTTGTGAAAGATTAATTTCTGATGAACAGTCGAAATTACCAGCTAATAGTAAATATAAATTCGAAACTTTGTGCCTGTCTTCAGAACAGGAAGCTGAGTTAAAGAGTAACATAATATATGATGGTATCGGATTTTATTATAATGCATTGGTGTCTTTCTTTCAAGGCTTATTATCATTGAGAAACAATAGTGTTTCTTGGGCTTGTATTGAATTATATTATTCGACCTATTATAGTTTACGTGCTCTTCTCGCATCAAATGACTACACAATAATTAGGTATAATGGATTATATCTATTAAAGATATTAGAAAATCAGTACCCAAGCAAAAAGAATTCAAGAGAATATAATACAGATCATAAGGGTACAATAAACTATTATGTTGACCATTTTAGAGATTCTGACTATCTGTGCTCCAATGAAATAGATGGTAAGATATTTTACGAATGGATGATGGATTTAAGAGAAACAACAAATTATCGAAATATCCATTTTAATGAACCAGATCAATTTGATATTTTGGAAGAATATGTAATAAAAATAGCAAAAGATAAAGAATCGATAAAAGATATTTTAGATTGCTTTGAAGCTGATTGGGATTATTTTTGTTTTTCAGAAGAATCTGCTTGGATTGCTGGGCCATATAAAAAATTAAAAGAAACGGCTGAAAAGTTTCAACAGAAAGGAAATTCACTAGAAGATGAACAAAAGGATTATATAACTAAGCTTATGGATTTATTGGGTTTATCAAACCTTAAAAATACATTTGTCATATAAGAGAGAGTACGACAATAGCCTGCACAAGCAGGCTATTGTCGTGTTTAGATGCTTTGTTCAATGATTTTTATTTCGGCATCGGTTAGTCCATATAGTTGATATACAAGTACATCAATTTTATTACATATTACTGAAGTGTCAATATTTTGTTTTTTGTGTTGAATAATCGAATCAACTAAGTCAGACAATTCGGATTCAATCCCATCTCTAAGGTGTGGTAATGGGAACATCTTCAAATGTACACCTTTAATGTACGGAAAGACATCAGCGTTAGTTATTAGTTTTTTATTGTAGTAGTAATTTAATAGCTTAGAATTAAGTATCGCTAATAAAACCTTATTACTATACCATTTATTGGGTTTCAAATATAGGTTATATAGGCTTTGGTCTGTATAATATTGTTCGCTATCGAGAGAAGCCATCAGTATATTACCAGTTTTACGGACAAGTATCTTCTCCTTCTGTTCATAAACAAATTGATCTGTATTGCTATGAAGTAACTCAGGTATAAAATTAATGTATACAGATTTGAAAATAATTTGGTAAGGTGCAATATGTTTGCCCTGCAGGTATTTCTTGTAATGTATTGTATCTTTTGTACTTGACAGAAATTGCTTTATACCTTTAGCTACTATACCAACATAAACTTTATAATAATCTTCAAGCTTCAGACCAGATGCTTCCATTTTAGAAAATATCGCAGAATCAGCAGATGTGGACTTCAAATCTATCACATATAACTTATCTGAATTGTCCCATTCTCCTGTAACAAATTCCTTTTCTTCTGTAGGTACTAAAGATAAATCAGAAACACGTTTGAATAACATTGTATTATTCTCAACAAAACCTTTTTTACATCGAAGAATAATAGAATCTGTTACAGCATCAAATACTTTATTGCTGAATGAAACTATTTCTTTGATTTGATTTCTGCATATTAAAAACTCTCGTATCTTTTTAAGGTAATCATTTTGTAATATAGTACCTGGAATGATATAAGATATGGTACCCCTATTATTGCAAATATTAATGCCTGCTTCAGTAAATAAAGCATAGCTATTTACCTTATACTCTGCGGAATGGGTATAAGTTGCTATTAGATTATTTAACTCACTATCTGAAATAGAGTTTTTTTCTTTACCTCTATACGTAATATATGGTGGATTACCAATCACAATATCAAAACCGTCTTTATCATCTCGGCTGAATACATCGCTAAACCAAGTATGCCAAAGGAAGAATTTATTATTCTCAGCAAGGTTGATTGCTTTAAGTTTGGCAAGAATAGACGGATTGTATGCTTGTGCCTCCAACTGCTTATTGATTGTATTGGAAATCTCTTGTTGCAACTTAGCCTTTCTGTCGTGGTCGCTACAAGAGTAGTATGACAATAGCAGGTGAGAAACAGTCTTTTGTAGGCGGTTCTTCTCATCATCGAAGAGAGAGATTTCGCCCTTATCTTTCTTGTACTCTTTCTCATAAGTCAGTTTGCTCAAATCTACACCCATAAAACTCTCGATAAGCGAGTTGCCTTGCATAATCTTATAGTCAAGGTTAGGCAGTGGCGATGGTGTTTCCTCATCTACCACAATAGAGAGCCAAAAACGTAAACGAGCAATATCAACAGCACCTTTTTCTATATCTACACCATAGATATTATTTTGGATAATGCTCTTCTTAATCTCTGCTCGGTCGTAATGTTCTCCACTCAGCACTTCCCGACAATGCAATAACTCGTTGAGCAAGCCCATTGGGAATGCACCCGAACCGATAGCAGGGTCGCAAATTTTAACCTCTTCAAGTGCTACAAGAAGTTTAGATTTCTTATTTTCAGGAATATCAGCAACTCCTTCTTCAGGAGAAATAACGAATTGGCGAATCTTATCCTTTGCTACGCTTGTATTGGTTTCGAGGTATGCAATAAGCGATTCCTGGCACATATAGCGTACAATCTCTTTGGGAGTGTAGAATGCACCTTTATCCTTGTTGTCTTCGAGTAGGTTCTCAAAGATTTTACCCAACATTTCGGGATCGACACCGACCTCGGCATCGTTGGGATCGTTCTCGTCAATAGTAAAGTTATACTCGCTGAAGAATTGGAACAAGCGTTTGAAATATTCGGCAGGAAAACGGCTTTCGGGTTCGTCTTCCTCATCACGCTCAAACAAACCACCATTGAGGTATGGAATATCTTTCCACTCATTAAGTAGCGATTTATCCCAACCATAATCGGTAAACAAGGCTTCACGCTCCGCAGGTTTAGTGTTCAAAATACCGAAGAATAATGGTTCAAGAACGGAATCAAGGTAATCATTCTTGTATGCCGAGTTCTCAAACATATTCTGTATATAGTTGAGGTCTCCACACATCCAGCCTTTGCGTTGTAAGAAGTGCA
>JAFVUY010000087.1 GCA_017502465.1 Bacilli bacterium
CAAATAAAGAAAGACGCTGGGTTGTTCCAAATAAGAGAGCGTCTAATTACGCAGATGAGCGTAAAGCAAAAGTGCACCAAAGAGGTCCAAAAGAAGGTCAAGAACTTACCGATTTTGAGGCTGGTGTAAGAACAGGATACCTTCAATGTCAAAACGACCATGCAGGTATTTACAAATTTAAAAAGGCTATTGGAGAAGGAAAATCTGTCCAAGAAGCAAGAAAAATTTCAAAAGAAGTTGGAGGTAAAAAGAAATAATGTCAGATAAAAAGTTAATTGTTGAAAGAGAAAAGTTTGAATATAAAGGCAAAGAATATATGGGATATTTTGTTAAAGGTATCGTTAAAGGTCGTGAAGTAAGAGCAACTCTTAAACCACAAGATATCAATGGATATACTGTTCTTGATCTTATCTTTGATGGTGCTAATGAAGTAGAACTTATTGCTAAGCCTTATTCTATCACTGATGATAATGGTAATGTTATCACTGGTAACACTTTTATCGTTCGTTCAGTAGATGAAAATGGTGAAGTATATGAATGTCCTGTTAAGCATAGCAGAGGTTCAGATAAAGTTCTTCTTAATATGCTTATGAAATAATTTTCGAGGAGGACAATATGCCAGAAAAATTAAAATGGATTCTCGGCATCGCAATTGGTATTGTTGCAACTATCGGCATTTATTGTTTGACTGTTGCTATTGGTTGTGCAGTAAACGGACTTACATTCGGTCAACAAATCACAAGTTGGTTTGGTTCTGCAATGCCAGTAGTTGAAAATACAACTCAAGCAGTAGGTACAGTTGCTGAAACGATTGCCCATGTTTCGGGAATGTAAAAATCGAGGGCTTAGTTTATGAAAAGTATATTACTAACAATTTTAATAATTGCATTAGTGGTTTTATTCGGAACTTGGCCGCTATCCATTCTAGCCAAAGTCTTGGAGTTCTTAACAATGTTAATTGATTGGCTTGCAAAGGCTCTCAATGTCTTTGGTTGGAACGGTCTATTATAAAAAGTCGAGATTAAAAAGCACTATTATTTTTGATAGTGCTTTTTTTATTAAAATTTGGAGGAAAAATGAAGAAATTCGGTTTAGGACTCCTTAATGTTTCATTGGTAATCGTAACCGTTGTAATGTCAGTATTTTCTTTGGTTTACGCTTACTATGCAACAATAGGAAAAAATAAACTTCCATCTGGTGTTACTTCGACTTATGCAACCACAATTACTGACCCACAAACTGGTGAAGAATTGCCAGTTATTGAAGCTAGATATTACGCAAACACAAATAAGATTGGATATGAAGTTATAGAACTTTTATTTAATTGTTATAGTGGCGTTGGTAAACAAGGTGTATATAGTCGAGGTTTTCAACTTGTTTATGATAAAGACGGAAATATAGTTCAAAATAAAGAAGTTGATGGAACTGATGATATTTTCCAATATAACAGATACGCTGGTGTCAATTTTGAAACAGGGCACGACTACAAATGGGGCGACAAAATGATAATTGACATAGATGGAAAAACTTATGCCGTTGCACTTGATGGAACTTATAGCACTTATTCTGTTTATTATACTGCTGGAGATACCTTTCTACATTGTGGGGTTCTCTAACAAAACAGAAAAAGTATATCAAATATCATATTGATGAGAAGAAACATAATTACACATTTAAAGATTTGCTTATTAAAGTTAAAGAAATTATTCGTTCTTCTAGTAATGGAACTGGTGAAAGTATAATTCCTTTAATTGATTTAGGCGATTTCTTACA
>JAFVUY010000088.1 GCA_017502465.1 Bacilli bacterium
AATGTCCTGAACCCCAAAAGTTGGACTAAAAATTAAATTGTTATAGATAGGGATTGATACCTGTATTCTAAAGGTGTTAATCCTTTTCTTTTTGTATTTATTCTTTCTTCGTTGTAATAACGAATATATTCTTCCATTGCTGCTTTTAAATCATCTAGTGTTTCAAATGTAACTTCTTCTCCGTAAAACATTTCATTCTTCATGATACCAAAGAAATTTTCCATCAATGAATTATCCATACAGTTACCTTTACGAGAAAATGATTGTTTGATACCTTTGTCATTAAGCCATTTCTTGTATTGTGCCATTTGATATTGCCACCCTTGATCCGAATGGAATATTAAACCTTCTAAATTATCATATTGATTGAACGCACTGTCTATCATTCTTTTTGTTTGTTCGAAATTAGGACTTGTAGATATATCAAAGCTAATGATTGAGCGGTCATACATGTCCATAATTGGTGATAAATATAATTTCCCTTCTGATATTTTGAATTCAGATACATCTGTTGTCCATTTTTGATTAGGACCAGTAGCATCAAATTCTCTTACATAGGTTGTCTTATGATTTATTTCATCCACTTCCTTATGAAGTAATAAATTTTCTTTTGATTCACCATTATCACCTTTATATGAATGATATTTATTTTTGGCTTGTTTTCCATAAAGACCATTATCTCTCATGATTCTTTGGATTCTTTTATGATTAATTCCTGTTAATTTACCCTTTAAACTAAGGATTATTCTTCTATAACCATATCTTGACTTATGTTTATCGAATGTAGGTTTGATGATATCAAGGATTTCTTTATCCTTGTTTTCCTTTCTTTGGATAGCATTCAAATGTTTCTTTGATCTATAGTATCCATAAGTCGATTTGGATAATCCGGCTACTTTCAATAAGACCTTAAGTTTATATGTTGACCTTAGTTCGTCAACGATGATTACTCTTTCTCTCGTTGTAGGTCTTGTTTTCTTTGAACTAAGGCCCTCAATTTTTTTAAGTATGCATTTTCTGCTTCAAGATATTCAAGTTGTTCTTGATAATATTTTATTTTTTCTTTGTCAGTCATTTGGTCTAAGGATTTTTCGGTTTGTGTTTTTTTCTTCATCGCTGATCTACCTCTTTTAAGAGATTTTAAACCATCGATACCTTCTTGTCTATAAATCTTATGCCATTTAATAAGCAGACTTTCTTGAATGCCTACTGAGTTAGCCACATAAGTATAACTATCACCATTTTCAACACGTGCAATTAATTGTAATCTTTCTTCAAATGACAAAGTTGGTTTATTATGTTCCAAACCCATTTCTCCTAATGAATCGTATATATATTTCCATCGTTTTACTTGACGATGGAAACTTTTGTGTTTAACTCCTGGTGGATCTTTAATATATTCTCCATTCTTATATTTCATCACACATTCTAATTTGAATTCTTTTGAATATTTCATAATAAAAAGTGAACCTCCTAAAGTTGGTCTAACTTTAAGGGTTCACTACA
>JAFVUY010000089.1 GCA_017502465.1 Bacilli bacterium
CTTGTTACCGGGGTCGAAATACGAAGTTACCATGTTGGTAGCCTCGGTGATACCTGCGATACCGTTACCCTGTGCAAATGCACTCACTGTTGCGAGCATAAAAGCTGCTGCGAATAATACTTTTTTCTTCATACGTCGAAATGTTTTTTAGTTATACAAAAAGTGATTTCGACTGCGAATATATAGCACTTAATCCATTGATATTCAAACCGGTCTATACACGTCACAACGTGTCATCAGATGTCATAGCAAGGGTGTTTTGGAGGGTGGATTTTGGGGTGGGAAGAGGGACTGAAAGGCTTGTTTGAGAAAAGGGAAATCAGCCTTATATTGTCGGTTTAAACGGGCAATAACTTCCAAAAATCACAAGTTTTTGCCCGCTTTCAAGGTATTTTCTTCTGATAAAATAACCACTATCTAATAAAAAATGGCATAGAGTATGATATGATGTAGAATAAATTTATTAACTTTGCGTCAAAGTTTAATTTCTTATCTATGGACAGAATCAAAGACCTGAATAGAATCAAGGTGGTTCTAACAGAGAAACATCTTACAAGTAAATGGTTGGCAGAGCAGTTGGGAAAATCTACTTGCACTGTGAGTAAGTGGTGCTCACAGAAGTCTCAACCAGACTTACAGACCATTGATCAAATCGCAAAATTACTTGATGTAAAAAGGAGCGATCTGATTGTTGATTAGAATGTTTTGTGCTATTAAACTATTTGTAAATGCAAATTCCCGAAGGATATGAGGATTAAAGATATTAACATAGTCAATTTCAAAGGTTTCCAAAATGAAACTGTTGTTTTCAACGGAAATCTCACGGTTGTTATCGGCAACAATACAGCTGGTAAGACCACTTTGTTAAAAGCTATTCAAGTGGGTTTAGGTGCTTATCTGCAAAGTCTTAAACAACTTCCAGGTGGGGCTCCATATCGTCGCAATTTCAGCTCACTTGACAAGTTTATGAGATTTGATGAGGAGTTAAGAGATTATATACCTAATGATGAGAAACCAAGAATTACGATTAATGCTGATTTCCCTGTAACACAATCTTTATGTGATAATTGCCCTAAGGTCTCATTTATCCCAGTACATTGGTATAGAGAGTTCGCAGGTAACTACACAACGCACACACGAGCATGTGCAGGAGAACTTATTGATGCTGTACATCAGATGGAGAGTCTGAGATACGATGAGAAACAAGAGTCAGTATATCCATTAGTATTAGCATTTGGAGCTAAAAGAACTAGTGACTCTCAGGCTAAAAGCACTTCAAATGTTAAAGAAAGAGCCTCACGAATTGAAAAAGCCTACAAATTTGCTTTGCACGACAAAGTGGATTTCGAAGGGGCTATGGAATGGCTAAAACACTACGACAAGGATATCAAAGATAAGAAGGAGTTTGAGGGTACTAGAGAAGCCTTCTTTGACGCTTTACAAACAGCAATACCTGCATTGTCTGAGATTGATTTTGATAAGGGTGAGATTGAAGCGGTTGTAACAGTTACAGGACACACTCCATCCCGTCATCATTTCTCATATATGAGTGATGGTCTTCAGTCGATGATAAATATTGTTTCAGAGATTGCCCATCGTTGCATTGAACTGAATGGTTGTCTTGGTCATAATGCAGTTAAGATGACACCAGGTGTTGTAATGATTGATGAGATTGATTTGTACCTACACCCGCATTGGCAGAAGCATGTATTGCAAGATTTAACTAAGGCATTTCCGATGATACAATTCATTGTATCAACTCATAGCCCATTTATTGTTCAAAGTCTTCAAGAGGGACAACTTGTAAGTTTTGATGATAATGTATTGACATCTGGAGAACCTTTCCGCGAAGGTTTAGAAGATATCACATCAGAACGTATGGGTTTACAGCAGGATATCAGAAGCAAGCGTTTCAACGAAATGGTTGATGTTGCGACACGTTTATTCGAAGCGGCAGATAATGGCAGTGCAGATAAAGAGAAGCTAAAAGCTAAGCTTGATGAAATTGAGGCTGAGTTTAGTGATGATCCTGCATATCTTGCACTTATTAGAACAGAACTTAAGGCAAAAGTGAAGTAGTTATGAGACCTGTTGAAAAGAAGAAACCTGGCGACATTGTTCGTTACACTGATTCAAATAATCAAGAGATCGAGCATATTATACAGGAGAACTATCCCGATTATGGCGATGCTAAATTTCCATTAGCTAGTAATATCGGTCAATATTGTTCTTATTGTGAGGGATATGAGAAGATCCATTCGTTAGAAGTAGAACATATGGCAGCCAAAGCTAAAGGTGGTTCTCGTACTGCGTGGAATAATTTTCTGTTATGCTGTAAAATTTGCAATACGGTTAAAGGTGTAGAAGTGATAAATGATGATTTTCATTGGCCACATTTGAATAATACTTTTTATAGTTTTGTCTATGATGAAACAGGAAGAGTCAAGGTAAATGATAGTATTCCTGCGTTGTCTCAAGTTAGAGCCCAAAATTTGTTGGATTTGACAGGACTTCATAGATACCCTGGGGATGCCAATGGTCCCACTCCGAAAGATTTTAGATGGAAATATCGTTATGAAGCTTGGAAGTTGGCAACAGATTGGAAACTAAAATTTTTAGATCGCTTAATAACAGAAGATGATATTATCTCCAGGGTTAAAGATAAGGGGCAATGGTCTATATGGTTTACAGTATTTAAAGGTATAGATTCTGTTAGAGCTCGATTAATTTCGGATTTTCCTGGTACTTGTGCATCATGTTTCGATGCGAATAATCATTATGAACCCATTGAAAGAAATCCAGGCAGTCCTGATCCTATATAACTAAAGTTCAGTACAATCATTAAAGAGTCATAAGACACAGGACAGAGCTTTTAAGAAATAATCGAATAATTAAGCTTTAAATATATTCACTATGTTTGCTACTATGGACAGAGAAACATTTATTTGTAATCACTTAAAAGATAAAATGGGGATCTCTATATTTGCTGGGGCAGGAGTTTCATGTGGATCTAAACTACCTCTTGCCTCCCCTTTGTTAGATTTTATAGTTCAATCAGTAATGCCCGAAGAAATCTCCGACAAAGAAGATTTTAAACTTTCAATAAATTCTCTCCCATTTGAAGCTTTTATTGAGCATATGATTAGATATACAGGGGATTATGATATCTTTAATATTTTCAAAGGCAAATATGTACCTAATGAAAATCATATTTTCGCTGCAAAAATGCTAGAAAAGGGCTTAATTGAACGAATATATACTGTCAATTTTGATCTTTTGTATGAAACTGCATACAGAAATATATCTAAAGATTTTCAAGTATTATATAAAGACGAACATTTTACAAAGGAGAACTTATCTAATAAAGAGAATAAAATAATTAAACTTCATGGAAGTGCACATGATGTTGATAGCATGAAGTTAGTCTTAAACTCTATCACAAACAGACACAAGCGAAATTTAAGAACAAATGTGGTAGAATACATGTTTAATAGGCAAAATAAAATTATTATTATTTTTGGTTATAGCAATAGCGATGTATTTGACATTACACCAGTATTAGATGAAATGGACAATAAAAATGCCACTGTTATTTTTATTGATCATAAGTGGAATAAAGAATTTACATATTGTAAAAATAGTGATGTCAAATTAGATCATACTGGCGAAAACGGTCCTATAAGATATCCTTTCGTTGATTTTCCAGGTTTTTATATACAAGATAACACATCTGATTTCATTAGAAATTGGCATAAAATTGTCTTTAATCAAAATATAACTCTTATTTCAAATAATGATATGTCAAATCAGGAATGGAAAGAGGGATTAAAGAATTTTATCAATTCTTTAATTGATGTTAGGGACAAATTTTTAGGAACGATATATAATAGAATTGGCAAATATGATCAAGCTATTTGGTGTTATAAAAGACTTGCAAACAAACCATCTCATGAAGATTATGCTTTTGCTTGCCAACAATTAGCTCAAATATACAATATAAAAGGGGAAAATGGTGAGTCTAATAAATATTTAAATGCAGCTATAAATAAAGTTAAGGAGCAAACTGATTTGACAAAAAACGAACAATTGAAAGAAAACATTTTTGTATTAATTGCTTGTCTTTTTGTCAAAGCTGAAAATTGTTTAAAGGGAGGAAACTATGATGAAGCTATTTCATTATATAATGAATGTTTAACTCTAGCTTCTGACGCAAACTTTCAAGATAAAAAGATTCAATGTTTACAAGGACTATCATTTGCTTACTATTCAATAAATAATATTAAAGAGTCATCCAATGCTTTAGATAAAGCAATAAACATTGCATCGGAAGAAGATGATTTATGGTTGTTATCAGATCTTTATATTAATAAATCCGAGTTAATACATAGAGAAGGTAATTTTAAGGATTCTTTATTAATGATAGACAAAGCCATTGACTTAAAAATGAAGCTTCATGATTATCCGAATCTCATAATGTCATTGATAAATAAAGGGACAATCCTGAAAAATGACAAACAATATAAAGAAACTGAAAAAGTATATGATTTAGCTGAACAATATATTATTAGTCACTCCTTAACAGAAGAATTACCCAGACTTTTATATCAAAAAGTAATTTTATACCAGCAAGAAGGCTATATTGACAATATAAAGTCATATGTATTATTAAAAGAGGCTATACCATTGTTTGTTAAGCAAGGAAAAATACATTATGAAGGATGTTCAAGAATTATACTTGGTCAATTCTATGAATTTATGTATAAAAGCTTTATGGTCCAAATAAAAAACTTCGAGCTGTATAATGATGAACTAACTGACACTATTTCATTACTAGATAAACCTTTAAAAGTTGATTTTAATAGAATTCCAATGAATCTATCTGAGAAACAGATTGATGAAAAATTTGAGAGTATGAATATAGATAGATATGCAACTACAACTGATAAATTACATACTCTAATAAACGCTGCAATATTTACAAAAAATCTTGCTCATGAAGAAATTGTAAAAGGATTAAGTCTAGTTCATAAGACAGACTTAAATTATTATAATAAAGTTCTAAAAAGATATAGCTAAACTAATTAGTGCCTATGAACCTCGATTTTAAATATAATAATGAAAAGAAACTCATAAATTCCATATTAACTGCATTAAGAGTTAACAAAATTATCCCCTCAAATACAAAATAGCCCCTTTATACCATGTAATGTTATAATAAAAACAACAGAACGCTTAATAAAAACGCTGGCACCACGATTCACATCGGAGTGCCAGGCAACATTGTTTAACACTTAAAATTTTAATTTATGTATCAGTACTAAGCATACTTATTTATATCGAACGACTTGATTTTGCTTGCTTTCCTGCGTTTAGGCAGAGGATTTCCATTAGCATCCAAACATTCTTGGAGCAACTGATTTACTTTATCTTCATTGCTTACCTTATTGACAAGGAAGTCCAATATCACCGTATTAGCCAACTTATGATGGATGGTTGATGCTGCACGAATAGACTTCTGCTCGTC
>JAFVUY010000090.1 GCA_017502465.1 Bacilli bacterium
AAATATATCGTAGGAATAACTGAAGATGGAAAGTTGTTCGAATCCTACGGCAGTACAAATTGTAAAAATATACTTGGGGGAGCAGGTTTCTATATTAAAGAACTACAAGCTGAAATCGAAAAATTAAAACAAAAATAGTAGTAATTTGTAATAGATAATTTTATGCTGCTTTAAGATTAGTTTACAAAAATAAACAATTTGCATTTTATTTAAGTCATGTGTTACATGTACATGAACTCGATCGATACTCAAGAGCTTCTCTCCCAAATATAGAGGCTCTTTTTTAATGCAAAAAAAATCCAATGTCAGTAACATTGGATATGGAACAATATATATCATATTAAGGAAGGGTAGGGGTAGGATTGGATTTTTTATTTTCTCTAAACTCTTGTAGAATTTTATAAACATATCTTTGAGTGTATTCACACTCAACAGCTAATCGATTTAATGTGAATTTTCTGCCATCATACTGACTTTCAATATACCTTCTTTTTGCTTTGCTAAATCTCAAAGTAGGAACTGAAATTGTCATTCCGGGACAATAGAGCATTAAGGCTAAAGCGGTTTCATACTTTGCAAAAGCTTCCACGTTTCTTAAATCATCATTAGGAATGTCATCGGGGGTAATGAAATCCATCCAAGGCTTGTATTGCATAATAGTCTCCTCTTATTTAACGGGGGTCATCATCAGTTAGCGCCTTACGCTAAGACAGTCAGCTTGCTCAGTTAGCCGACTGTTTCGACCTTTTTAACAAGAACAAACCGATAAAATTTCAGTTTGTGATTTTAGCAGAATTTCTAATTTTGTTTCATTCCTTTCAAGTTTTGCTAACAATGGAACCATTTTATTCATTTCACTAATTCGTTCCATTAATGTCTCAAAATCAGTATTCATAATAGATTTAAAATTATGTACTTTTACAAATAAATCTGCGATTTCAATTTTGTTTTGTACAATTTTTTCTTTTACGTCTGCTATTTGTCTTTCTAAGACTTCAGTTGCTTTGTTGCCCATTTTTACCTCCTTTATTTTGGGTCTCATCAGTTAGTGCTTTACACTAAGACGGTCATAAAGACCGTTTCGACCTTTAAATTGTCATAGCAGTAGATGGGGTAAGCATATTTTCAATAGTCTTTACAGCCTTGTTTAGAATTTCCTTTTGAGCATTAAGCATTTTCCAATTTTCATCAGCTTCATAAGTTGCTTGGCTATATCTTTCTTTGTGATATGCTCTTGAGAAGTTCTTATCGGCAGCTTCCATCTTTTCATCAATATCATTAATGAAGTTTTTAAGAATACCTACAACGCTACATTCTTTGTGCTTTTCTTCTTTTTTCTCATCAATAGATCCAAAGAATTGGTTTCCCATCATCATGTTTGGTGTTTTTTCATCCATTGTTTTTTCAATCATTTGCATAAAATGCTCCTTTCTTATTTATTACTACTCACGAGAGTCCTTCCTCTCGCTTCTCTATCACGTTTTATAGCTTTTATTATATTGATTGCTTTATTTGCATCTTTTTTTGTGAGAAACATAATATCGTCAATTTTTAACTTCATACGAAGAGTACGTCTCAATGATTTGCGAGCAAATTCATCAGTTCTTTGATATGATAATTCCCACCAAAGCCCCTCAATCATTCTTAATTGAGCAGGGGTAGCCATTTTATTGACTCGTTCAAGTTTAGAGTATTTTTTAGGTGGCTCAACCCATAAATTTTGAGCAGTTGCATCTTGAACAAGTGTATTTATAAGAGTAACAGCATTTTTGTAATCTAAATCTTTAGAAGATTTAACATTGTAAGAAAAAAGAATTTCCCTGTAATCGCTGTCACTAATATTTAATTTTGATTTTAATATGTGGATTTTTTTAATCTGAAAAGCTGTAACCATACTTAATCCTCATATCTTCAAGTTGTAAATCTCTACCATGTTTAATTCCGATTTGAACTCCCAAGATAAAGATGGAAAGAGCTATTGTAAATATGAATAGCATCGAATCGCAATTAAGGAGTTTACCGATAAGATTTTGTTTCATAAACTTTACTCCTCCATCAATAACTTAGAAGTTGACATAATCACAGCGTCATCGACCTCTGTGCCATTAGCTCTGGCAACACTTACGCTCTGAGAAATCAAATGTTCTAATCTTCTAGTATTTCCGTTAGAAATACGAAGATATGACGAAGCTAATTCAGGGTTTTGACCTGAAGCCTCAAGAATTTTTATTACGTCTTTAATATTGATATCGTCTAAAACTTTGTGGAATGTAACTCTTGAATAAAGTTGTTCGTATTGATTATTTAAACCTCTTAAGTTCTCAAGTAAGTCATTAGTACCGACAAGAAGGATTCCGATTCCTGTTTTATCGTGTATTCTGCGTGTAATTTCTAACGCACGATATGGCAAGTTTTCTGCCTCATCGATAATTAAAAGTCTGCCTGAATTCCTTAATTTATTTACAACCTCATTCATTAATTCATAGGCACAGCCTTTACCTGAAAGCCCAAGCCTTTTGTGAATTTCAAGCAATAATGCTTTTGCTGTGTAACCTGAATCACTTTCTATCAAGATTGAATCAATATATTTGTTGCGATATTCTTTAACAGCAACTGTTTTACCTAATCCGGCTCTACCGGCACAAACTCCGATTCTGCCTTTTGTATGGCTTAAACGTGCTATTTCAGAGATATATTTAACGATAGAAATATCAACGATTGGTAAATCTTCGTTTAAAAGTTGTTCACACTCACGTTTAATAAAGTTTCTAAATTTTTCATCTAGAGATTTGGTATTACCTGTGTATTTATCATTAAGGTACATACTAACAGTAGATTTACCAATACCGACTTTTTGAGATATAGTCAATGTGCTATATCCTCTTTCATTCATTAATTTTTTCAATTCATTTTTAGTATCCATAATTTACTCCTTTTAATTCTTCTTCGATGATTCTATCCGTCTCGAATAGATAAATTGGCTTCTCATTGCTAACGGGGTCTTCCAATAACAACGACAAGTCAAAGTTTTTCAGAGCTTCCATTTCCTTATTTTTACGGATAACTTTGTCCATATTTGTGTTTGCAAGTTTTGTGATTTTCGGTTTTTTAGGCTTGTTATTACTTGCACACACAGCTTTGTAATTTGCACATTTTTCTTCAATACTAATTTCTTGAGTGCTTTGAATATATGCTTTTGCGATTTTAAAGTTGCGTTTTTTAATCGCCATAGCCTCTTTGAATTCTTCTTTTGAAACTGTATCAGCGTGAAGTGCTGCAACTGCTCTAACGGCTTTAACTTTGCCTACAAACTCATCGTTATCGGCTCTAAACGCCCAAGCCTCTTTGTAATTATTCACATCTCTGCGTAAATAAACCTTCAAGCCTGTTTTGCCTATCATCCAATCTGCCCAATAAGTAATGCCGAATTCTTTGTCTTGGATACCATTTCGGATAATAGTGAAGTTCTTAGATGTTCTCATGCAGAATAATTTAAGCGCATCACGAGAAGTAACAACTTTTTCTTTAAATTCCTGATTAAAGAGTTCATCCGGCGAGAGTCCTTTGAGGTTTTTACCCTGAGAGGAATGCTTGTTATAAACATTGATTATGAAATCATCGAATAATGCTTTGAATTTATCAAAGTCCATAATTTTACCTTCTTTGATTTCTTTAGCAAGTATTTCAGGTCGTTCAACAACATTGCCACCACGATATCCGACACAATGTTTTGAAAGTAAGTTTTTAATCTTTAAAAAATCTCTTTCGATCGGCTTTGTTTGTGCGTTATATGGTAGAGCAAAATGTGCGTTTACATTCAATTCTTTAAGCATTGATGTAGTTTTTGCTTGATTCACATTTATCTGAACTCTGCCTCCTGCGAAGTCTTTTGAACGATAATCTTTACCATTATCAATAATTACGTCAGAAGGCAGCCCATAATTTTCTGCTGCATAATAAAATGTTTGAAAAATATGGTCGGAGTTTGGGTGTCCACATTGCAGTAACCAACCTAACCACTTGCCTGATTTGTAATCACGCCAAGCAGTAACCCAAGGAAAAACAATTTTTCCATCAGGAGTTTTGCAAGCCACGTCAATTTGAGCGTGGTCGGAAACCCAAACCTTACCACAGACCACATTGGAATAATCTCTCTCTATGTAACAGCCATATTTACGATTCCAAGCTGTTTCCCCTTTTCTCGCCATATAAATGCTTTGTGTAGGAATTTCTTTTTCAATTCTGCGTTTAAAAGCAAATAAACTTGGGAAGTTTTCTTTCTTAGCTCTATGTACTCGTATTGCATAACCTAATGTCAACTCCCAACAAGTTCTAAGAGAAGGACTACCTTCTTTTAAATAAAGTGTTTTAAAATATTCGTAATAAACATCAGCAACACTTGTACGAGAATCTTGACCTTTTCTCGATAGTAATCCACTAAGTCCAAAGGTATCATATCGTCTACGCATTTTGATTATAGAAGGATATGAAGTAGCCAATTCAGGATATGCTAAATTCCATTCATTTATAAAATCTACTAATTGTTGTCCTTTTAAAAACTCAGTCTGATTTATTATTGTGATATATTTATCAGCTTGAGCTTGAGCCCAATTTGGCGCTTCAGAGTATTTTTTACTATCCCATTCATTGTTATTTTGAATATTTAAATATCTGTTTTGGTATTTAACAGGTAAAGAATCAAATTTGATGTAATAATGTGACCTTCTATTATGAAGAACAACCTTGTACGCAAATATTGCGTTACGACATTTATCTTTAACCGTTTTTTCTTTAAGGTTAAGTAATTTGCAAGTTTCATCAATAGTTATCCAAGACGGAGCTATTTGCGACATCTATTAAACTCCTGAACTTGAATCTGAAACGCTATTTCAATTAAGTATAAATCGCAGGGATTATATAGTTTTTCCCCTGAAATATGCTTACAAATAACACTTCGATTGACGTTTAATTTCTTGGCAATTTCATTGGGTGTGATATCCATCAATGTCAAGAGAATTTTTAACATCTTTTTTCTTTCTTTTTGACTGTTTTCCATTTTTAGCTTCCTTATGCTTGAAAGTTCCATATATATTTCAAGTCATTTTTTTACCTTTGCTTATTAGGTAAAATGGCTAGTTTTTGCACGACAAATAAGCCCATTTGGGCAGTTACCATCGGGGAAAAACAGCTCATACAATAATTATATTTATTGTTTTAAAAATTAAAATACCCCTTTAAAAAAGTAGGGACAACTTGTTTGCCCTATAATAACTCTTAAAATAAACCATACTAAGATTTAAAATTTTTTCTATATTATAAAATCTGCTTTTTGCTCAATAATAGCAAGTGTTTTAAAATTGCCAACAAGTTTATTAAGAAATGTTAAGAAAGTATGTTATCTTTTAGATCCTGATAAATTTCATCAAAACTTTTTTCTCTTCGCCAAATGTATTCTGCTAATCTATGAAACATATATTTTTCATTCATATTATGACTTTCAACTCTTGCTAGATAACAATACATCCTTTTGAATTCTCGAATTTCATCTTTCTTGAATTCCTTTTCAACACTCGCTCTTAAAAGTTTTTCACTAACAAAAACCTTATTGTTGTACACATAAAAAAATGCATATTTCTCATAGAATTTACGATATCTACCCTGTTGAGGTTTATTCATAAAATTTTGCATTAATTCTTTAAATTGTTTTTCATAAATTAATCTTCTAAAAACCCCATAATAATTACAAATTCTATTCGGATGCACCTCAACAATTACTGCCGTTTTTTGAGGTGGAATTTCTAAGCAAAAAGATTTCAGTATTATCTCAAATTTTTCATCACTAATATATTCTTTCATTAAGAATATATTTTTCTGTTCAATGTTGCTCCTTTGCTTTGGTGCATCATTAATAGAGATAACCCCATCTTTAATTAATATAGATTCCTCCTGCTCTAAAAATAACAAAGCCGTTTCAATAATAGCCTCATCGACTTCAAGCATTTGCTCTAAATCATTAAGCGTACAATTTTTCAGCCTTTTGCATAATCTGAATATTTGCTCTTTCATTAATTAATCCTTTCAAAGTGTATTCGTCTAATTCTTTTATTGAGTTTGTATTTGATAACTTTTCAAGTTTTTCAAGCAATTTAACCAATTGTCTGAATTGGTTTGTACGTGTTGCAAGATATTCAATAGCACCTTCGCTAAACTTCAAATCGGTCAGTTTTTCTAATATTTCAGCAATATCAGTTTGATTAAAGTGTTCAAACTTCAGTTTTTTATAAAGCCTGTCTTCAAAGTGTTTAAAACGTGCGATTTTCTTATCAACAGCACCCATTCCAACAAGCACGATTGGAGTTCCTGTATTATCTTGAATATCTCTTAAACTCTCGATTACGTTTCGATTTCCGATTAAATAATCAACCTCATCAACAATTATAATTTTAGGGTCTTGTTTTAGATGCTTTAATATAATATTGTAATTATCTTGCATCATAAAAAGTGGTCGCTCGCCTAACTCATCAACAATTGCTCTCATTAGTGCTGCCTGTGTCATTTCATTATTTGCTCTAACGTAGACGGCATCGTTTCTTGTAGCCCACCATATTATTGAGTGGGTTTTACCTAATCCATGTTCGCCATAAACCAATGCGAGCTTTGGAATGTTTGGTGGAAGTTTTTGTAAGCTATCCATTAGCGATACAAAGTTTTTCACATTTTTTGTTTTTACAAATGCATTTTTCATTTTCTAATCTCCATATAAATTCATATATTCGTCACTTCTGATATAATCCGTCAGCCACTTTCTATCTTCAGAATTGGTGCAACCATTACTCATT
>JAFVUY010000009.1 GCA_017502465.1 Bacilli bacterium
GTAAACTATATGTATATGCAAGATAATAATATGGGAGTTGTTGTTGATGACGATACATCTGCAGAAACTTATGATGAAGTTAAAATCAATTATTATGGTAGAACACAACAGGCAGGGCAGAAACTTGCTTTCTATCAAAACGGAGTATTGCAGGGAAACTATCAAGACCAGAGCATATATGTAAATGAAATTTGGTTGAAAGATGCTTTGACAACCAAGTATCTCAATTATATGTTATTGACTTCAAATTGGTATGCAAATAAGGCAGGTCAAGCAATCGGTCAAAGTTTAGCTATGGATGTTATAGATAGGGCTAAACTTAATGGCACTATAACAACCGAAAAAGAAATAAGCGAAGCAGACAAAGTTTATATTTACAATGTTACAGCCGATGAAGATGCTTGGAGGCAGATATACCAAGAAGGATATTATTTAGTAACGAATATTGAGAAAAAGACAATAAACAATCAAGAAACTTATGTATTCAATTATACACTTCTTTACTCAAAAGGAGATAGTATTAAGAAAGTTGAAGGTTTGGATATTTTAATTTAGGAGGATAACAATGCAAGATATAAGTGGTTTGGGAAGTGAGGTTACGATAGTTGCAGTTCCTACATTTCCACAGGGCTTTACAATAACAGATTTTGCAAGTGATAGCGACCCAGTTGTAATTGATGATGTTGAAGTCACAAACACAGAAGTAGGTGTTAACGGTGATGTAGTATCTTGGCATAGGGCAACGACAATACCCGTAGAAATAGCTGTTATACCTAATAGTTCAAGCGATAGAAATTTACAGATATTAGTAAATTCAAACAGGGGTGCAAAGAACAAGGTATCATTAGATGATGAGATAACAATGACTATTGCTTATGCAAATGGAACGATGGAAACTTATACAGGTGGAAAAATCGTAGCAGGTAGAATAGGAAAATCTATCGGTAGCGATGGGAAAATAAGGACAGGTGTGTATAGATTTGTTTTCTCAAACAAAATATAAGAAATTAGTAGTAGGAGTAGAAAAATGGAAATCAATTTACTTGAACCGAAGGAAGTAGAAATAGAAGATAAAGTTGCAAACAAAAAAACGGTATTTGTTATAAGTAAAATACCTGCATTTCAAGCGAGAACAATAATGTTGAATTATGTTCCTACACAATTATTAAACTTTAATAGGGATGAGCAGAAAGTTGAGGAAATGATAATGAAGTTATTGTATTTCGTTGGGGTAAAGTTACCTGACGGAAGGGTAGTAAGGCTTGAAACAAGAGATTTAATCAATAACCATTGTCCGAGTTTTGAAACGATAATGCAAATAGAAGCTCAGATGATAGATTACAATACAAGTTTTTTCAGAGATGGCAAGGGCTTGACTTTCTTTCAAAGATTAGAGGCTCTTGCCACAGAGAAAATTACAGGAATATTGACAGTCTTATCGGACAGATTATTGCAGAAAAAGTAGCAACTTTGCACGAACTCAAAACTGTATATACTTTGGAAGACTTGTATATTATGTTTGAGGCAATAATAGTTCCAAAATACAACGAATATATTGCAGTAGAAGAAATCAAAAAAGAAACAGAGAGAAAAAGGATAAGATAAATGGCAGATGTTATAAAAGAATATGCTTTTAAAATATCGGTAGAAGGCAATAAGGCTGTAATCAAAGAGTTCAAAGCAATAGATAGCCAAGTTCAAAAAGGGACAAAGACATTAGATAAACAGAACAAAGAGCTAAACAAAACGAACTCTTTGCTGTGGACTTATGCTAAAAGGCTTATAAGTATTTATGCTATTTATAAACTGTTTAAAGGTGGTTTAGATTTATCCGTCAAGTTTGCAGAGCAAGGAAATCAATTAAGGAATTTAGCATCAAGTGCTAATGTTTCTGCGAGGTCATTACAGAAGTGGTCGCATTTAGTTAAGAAGTATGGTGGTGACGAAAGGTCTGTATCTGCAACAATGGGTAAACTAAATTTAGATTTATGGATGTTAAAAAATCGTGGTGTAACAGCTCCGTTTATGGAGTATATGAAAAACTTTAAAGATTTTCCGAAATCCGACAACGCAGAAGACTTTTTAATTGAATTATCAAAAAAGATACAAGGCTTATCAAAAATAGAGCAGTCTGCTATTCTAAACTCTCTTAATCTTGACCCTGCTATGCAAGAATTATTGAAATCGGGAAATTTAGAAGGTCAGTTGAAAAATGCAAAGGTAATATTTACTGACGAGCAGATAGACAAAGCAGTAAAAGTTAAAGGACTACTCATAGATTTTAATGCAGAGTTAACGAAAACAATGACTTTGTTAGGTGAAAAATTCTTACCTGCATTGGTAAAGATATTGACCGAAGTTCAAAAATTTTTGCAAGACCCGAAAGGTTATGTTGTTAGCAGTATCAATGAAGCAGGTAATCACTTCTTAAACAATGTAAAAGGTTATGTAAAGGAAGCGACAAATGCGGCAGTAGGAACAGTCGGTGGAAGGGCTTTAACGAACTTTTTAGTTGAAGGTGGTAGTTCGCAAAGTGTTGAAAATAAAGGAAAAGCATTTACAGCTTTAGGCTTTTCAGGCGAAGCATTAAAAAGATTAGAGATGATGAATTACGATATTAGTAGGTTTGGTGATTTTAGAGAACTTGCTTTAAGGAGAGAATTTGAAAGGGGTGTAAAAAATGTTGAAGTATATAATGATAATGCGATAAATATAAACGGGACGAAAACACCAGAACAAGTTGCAGAGGCAGTAGCAGGTAATATTATCGGAATAAGTAATCACAGTTTAACACTTGCAGGTTTAGGTTTTGTTCCAAAGGAAAGATAAAATGAGCATACAGACAGATGTTGATAATATTGTTGGTGTAGGTAGTGTATTTAATCTTGCTTTAAATGTTGCTGGAATAATAAACAACAAAAAAAATGTTGCAATATATACTTCTATAAAAGGGCAGAAGGGAGTTAATATACTTGAAGGAAAATTAAGTGCGATTAGTAATGTAGTTGGCACAAATTATTTTCTCAAAAATCAAACTGCAATTATGACTGCTGAAATAGTAGAGAGTAGTAAATTGTCGGAGCATCCACTTGAAGATGGCAAGGTATTTGCTGATAATAAGATTATTTTGCCTACGGAAATAAATATACAAATAGCGATACAATCAAGAGATTATAAGAGCATTATAGACACCATAAGAGATTATAAAAACAATAACATAATGCTTTATGTTGAAACGAAGTTTGGTGTATATAGGAATATGCAGATAATTGCTATGCCTGCAACTTTAAATGTTGAAAACATCAGTAGTATAACTTTTTCAATAAAGTTGAGAGAGGTTTTAGTATCTCAAAACTTATCAAGTATGACAGCAGATACCGTAGCTGATGTATCTAATGCAACGACACAAAACATAGGTTATCAAGCAGGTATTGAAACGGAAGAACAAGTAGGTGTTTTCGGGAGAGCATAATGAGATACATAGAAATAAGTAATGAATTACCGAACCAAAGTTTTACTTTTAAGACAGAAAGCGAAACGGTAGAGATAGAATTAAGAACTGTTGACAATATTACTTTAATGAGTATGAAAGCAAACGGAAATAATATTGTGAGTAGTATTAAGGTTGCTCCCAATGTATTGTTATTAGGGTATAAACATTTGCAAGAGCAGTATGGAGATTTTATTTTTACAACAGTAGATAATGAATACCCATATTACACAAAATTTAATAATGCTAATAAGTTGTATTGGTTAACTTACGAGGAAGTAAAACAATATAAAAATGGATAAACTTAGTAACAGAACAATAAAAATCACTATTCAAAAACTTAATAAAAACGGAAAGGTTGAAGATGAGAAAATCTTTAATAATATCAATGCAAAGTTTGCTTTTACAAAATATATCGGAGCTTCGTTGTATGGTATAGGTAGTGTATCTATTTGTGGTTTGGAAAGAAATACATTGGATAAGTTAATATCTTTTGCATCTGCCGATAAAGTTTTAGAAGAAAGAAAGATAATAAAAGTAGAGGCTGGATACGAAGGAACGAAGCAAGCATTGATTATTGACGGTAGTGTAATGAGTGCAATACCTACTGCACCACCAGATATATGGCTTAAATGCGAAATTGTAAATGGTTACGAGTTGCAAGATAAATATATCACTCTATCAATAGCTAAAGGTTTGACATTACAAGAATATGTTGAGTTTATAGCTAAAGAGATAGGTGTAGATTTGTTAGTTAGGATACAAAACAAAAACTATCTGTCTAAAAAGATGAGTGGAGGTAGTTTTGCAGGAAATCAAAATCAGTTAGTTGCAACTATATCGGAAGAATTTGGAGTTGTAAAAGAAGACGATAAAGACAAATGTGGTAAGATTATTGCTTATGTTGACAATGGAACATTGATAGTAGATTATTACGATTTAGATAAAAGAGATGAAAGACTAAATGACCCGATACTTATAAGCAAAGATACAGGTATGGTAGGTTTACCCGAAATGAGTTTAGCAGGTCATTTTGCAAATATCACTACAATATTAAAGCCAGATGTTTATGTTGGAGATGTTATACAACTAAAAAGCGAACAATTAAAAAGTGCAAACGGTTTGTATTTTGTTCAAGGAATAACATACACAGGGGAGTTTAGAGGGACAAGCTGGTATTCAACTTTTTCTTGTTGGAGGATAGATTAGTGAAGCCTGAATTTCCGAATAATAATCTTAATAGCTACGATGCTTTAATGAAAATACTTAAAGATAACATTTTTGTTAATTTAAGAGTATGTTTGCCAGCCGTTGTTGTTGATTATAATTCAGAGAACAATACAGTTAGTTTGCAACCAGCCATACAAATCTTTATGCAAGACAATAGCTTTATTGATATGCCTTTATTATTAGATGTTCCTGTTCTTGAAATCGGTGGAAAAGGTTTAAGTGTAAAAATACCCTTGCAGAAAGACGACACAGGAATAGTTGTTTTTTGTGACAGAGATATAACTTTATTCAAACAAGAGAAAAAGAATACCCAGCCAAATAGTTTAAGAAAGCATAATTTAAGTGACGGGATATTTATACCGATGAGATTTGGAAATAGTGGAGCAACGGACAATATCTCAATAGAGAGTGCAGACGGTAGCACGAAGTTTGAAGTAACACCTAACGGAATAAGCATTAAAGGTAATGTAACAGTAGAAGGGGATGTTGTTGCAGACGGTATAAGTTTAAAGGGTCATACACACCAATACACGAAAGCAAAGTCAGCAAGAGATTTGGTAAGTGTCAATGAGCAGACACAACCACCGACAGAGTAGGAGGATATATGACAGGAATAGCATTAGATACAAACAATGATATATATTTAGACAACAAAGGAAATCTTGCATTATGTAAAAATATTGAGGCAGTCAAGACTGCTGTTTCTTGTGAAACAAAAACTAATTATGGAGAGATAATATTAAACACAAGATTAGGAATACCGTATTTTGAAACGATATTTACAGCACATCCCGATATTGAGTTATGGAAAACATATATGAAGAAAACAATAATACGAGTTCCGAAAGTTTTGGGAATATCTTATTTTAAGACATATATTGATTATAAAAACAGTTTGTTGAAATATGCAGTTGTAATAAATACCGAATATGGGATGGAGGAAATAAATGGCTAATTATGAATATAACACGACAACAGGTATAGTTGTTCCCGATACTTCACAAGTAAAGATAGATGTAGAAAATGAGTTTAGGTCTGCATTAGGTCAAGATTTAGATGTTAGTGCTTCAACACCACAGGGAAGATTGATAGAGGTAGAAACCGTAGCAAGAAAAAGAGTTATAGAAAATATGGCTTTACTTGCTAATATGTTTAACAAAGACCAAGCCTTTGGTATTTGGTTAGATGTAATATTAAAATTCTTCGGAGCAGATAGAGAAGGAGCAACAGCAACAAAAGTAGTTTGTCAACTTGAAGGGGAGGCAGGAACAAGCATATTAGCCAATGCACAAGCAAAAGATACAAGTGGAAATATTTACTATTTAGAAAATTCAGTAACATTAGACGAGAACGGAGAAGGGGAAGGAACTTTTGTTTGTATGATTAAAGGAGCAATAGAGTGTCAAGCAAACACATTAACACAAATTGTTACAGCAATATTAGGGTGGAACAGTATTAACAATGCAAGTGCAGGTGTAACAGGTAAAGAAGGGGAAAGTGATAATCAAGCAAGATTAAAGTTGTCAGTAACACAATATAAAGGCGAAGGGCAGAAAGCAAATATCAAAAATGCAATTTTGCAAGTAGAAAATGTAGTAGATTGTAAAGTATTAGAGAACTACACAAATGGCTCAATAATAGAAGATGGAATAACAATAACAGCACCACACTCAATATATGTTTGTGTTGACGGTGGTAATGATACTGAAATCGCACAAGCAATAGTTAGGTCAAAGTCAGGTGGTAGTGCCTTTGGTGCAGACCTCAACAATACAAGTGCAGAATATTTGGTAACAGAGGAAACGGAAGGAACGACAGTAAGATTTGCAAGACCGACACAAGTTCCTGTTCAAATTAAAGTAACATTAAAATCAGGACAAGCAATAGCAGATAATATCACAAAAGTTAAACAAGCAATAATAGATTATGCTAACGGAAAATTTGATGAAGTTGAAGGATTAAATATAGGTAGTGATGTCAGCCCGTTTGAGATAGCAAGTGCGATAACGATAGCAATACCTGAATTGTATATCAATCAAGTTCAAGCAAGTAAATTGGATGACACATTAGGAACAGCGGTTGTTCTTATCAATGCAAATGAAATAGCAACCATAGATGAAACAAACATTACAGTCGAGTAGGAGAGAAATATGTTTGAAAGATTTAAAATAGATTTGCAAAAATGCATTATTTGGCAATACGACAAAGCCAAAAAATTACAAACTTTGATAAACAAAAAAGAGAGTTGGTATTTGCAAAATGTAACCAACTTTATTAGAGATTTTTTTTGGAACATATTTAACATAGATACTGCTACCGAGTTCGGTTTAACAATATGGGGAAAGATGTTAGGGTTAGACAGAAATGTAGTTTTTATCGGAGGACAAAGTCACTATCTAACGACAGAACAATACAGATTTTTGTTGAAAGGACAAGTCCTAAAATTCAATATGAAAAATGTAAGTGTTCCCGAAATCAATAAATATCTGCGAGTTGTTTTCAATACAGCAGATAATTCGGAAGTTTTTGTGCGAGATAATCACGATATGAGTTTGACATATATGATAACAAAGAATATGGGAATATATAATGAGGAAATAACACAGTTATTAAACTATTATGATTTCTTGCCAAGACCGGCAGGGGTAAGAATAGATGTAGTAGTTAGTTATGATGGATATTTCGGCTTTGAGGGAGCGGGTGCAAATCGTGGAGGGTTTGCAGATGATAATGATACAGCCGAAACAATAAACGGTGGTATATTCTTGAATTAAGGAGATAAAAAATGGCAGACAGTTTAACAAAAGAATTGATTAAAGAAATATGTGCTATCGGAGATAAAACAAGTTTGATACCCGAAACAACCGAAACAGGAAGTAATGCTTTAAGTTATGCTCAAGGATTTCCTGTTACAACAGCAACACCACAAAGTGATGGTGGAATACCACCTAAAAGAACAGATATGAACAAAGTATTAAATCTGTTAAGCAAAAATCAAGTATTTTTACAAAATGGAGGAGTATATACTTTTGACAGCAGTATATCAACTGCAATAGGAGGATATCCGTTAGGAGCAGTATTAAGATTTTATGACGAAGAAGGCTCTTATTTAGTTCGGTCTTTGGTTGCAAATAACACAGAAGAGCCGAGTTTATCTAACATACAATTTTTTGAAAACGAAACAGGAAAGAAATGGAAATGTATTGAAAAAGCAATCGTGAAAACATACCAGAACGGAAATGATGGATATATATTATGGAACGATGGCAGAATAGAACAATATGGAAGAGTTGAAAACACATCCATTTGGACAGATAGATATATTGAGGTTACTTTTTCGATTGAGTTTAAAGATATAAGTTATCAAGTTAGATTAGACCCTTTTGACGGTAAAATACAAGCAGGGTCAAATAATATTGCAACCGGAGTATTGTCCCCGACTAAAAGCAGTATGAATATTATTATGTATGCTGTTGATTATAAGCCAAATTATATAAATTGGAAAGCAGAAGGATATGTTAACAGACAGAACATATAACAGGAGGAACAATGGTAAGGAAAGGTGATGATACTAATGCTTTTGGTTTTAAGTTTTTAGAAGTCAATTTTGCGGAAGCAGACCAATACACAATAAGCAAAGCAGAGATTAGAATAGGAACAATAATTAAAACTGTTGAAAATCCTATATTTCCTATAGAAATATCATTAGATAGGGAAGAAACGATAAAATTGAACGAGTGCAGAAATCAATGTTATATGGCAATATACGATAGCGAGGATAGGAAAATTACATTAGAGGGAACATTAAGTTTCCCCGCAGAGCCAAAGGTGGTGTAATATGGGAGAAAAGATTATAGCAAATTTTTCACTTCAGCCAAGACCAAAGATGGTGGCAAAATTTACAATGCCAAATAATAGTAGTGGAGGAACAAACGACCATAATAAGTTAATAAACAGGGATTTGCCAGACCAACACCCTATATCTGCAATAACAGATTTAGAAGAAACATTGGAAGGAAAACAAGACAGTTTAACAACCGAACAAATAAATGCTGTTAATAGTGGAATAACAGCAGATAAAGTATCAAGTTATGATAATCATATAGTCAATAAAAACAACCCCCACGAAGTAACAAAAACACAGATAGGATTAGGAAATGTAGATAATACTTCCGATATAAATAAGCCGATAAGTTCGGCAACTCAAACAGCATTAGACGGTAAACAGGCAACAATAACAGGTGGTGCGAGTTCAATAGTAAGTTCAAATTTAACACAAAACAGAGCATTAGTTTCTAACAATTCGGGTAAGGTAGCAGTCAGTTCAGTAACTTCAACCGAGTTAGGATATTTAGGTGGAGCAGAAGGAAACATACAACAACAGATAGACAACTTAAAAAGCAGAGGAAGATTTTTAAGTTTATGGAATTGTGTTACAGGTTTGGCACTGACAACACCGACAAGTTTGCCTTATGAATATAAGACAGGTGATTATTTTATTGTAGGAACGGTAGGAACAACAAATTATAAGCCGAGTGGAAATCAATATACAGGTGTTGCTTCAACTGTTGTTGAAACAAACACAGTAAAAGTAAATGATACTTTTTATTACGATGGAACGAATTGGATGTTGCAGGTAAATGCAGAAAGGGAAGTATCGTTTAGCTCAATAGTAGGAAACCCCGAAGATAATGTTGCATTGAAAAATGATTTAGATGATAAATATGATGTAAGCAACCCAGCAGGATATATAACTATAAGTTCTGTTCCGACAAAGGTAAGTCAATTACAAAATGATAGCGGTTTTACGACTAACACAGGAACAGTAACATCGGTTAGAGTTCAGGCAGGAACAGGTTTAACAAGTTCTCAAAGTTCTGCACAAAGTCAAACATTAGATACGACAATAGGCATAGATAGTGGGTATAAGTTGCCTACAAATGCAGAGTTTAACGATAAAGAATCATACCCTACAACAGTAACAGTTTCAACTGCAAGTGTAAGTTTGGCTGTTGAAGGAAATAAAAATTATGTATTAGATAATGCAGATATAACAGATATAACAATAAGTTCTTGCGAAAATGTATATCAGGAAACGACAATACAATTTACGACAGGAGCAACAGCACCGACTTTTACAGATAGTTCTGGAATAACTTGGGTAGATGGCTCTGCACCTATACCACAAGCAAATATGAATTATTTGATATTGATTTGGAATAAAAAAGGATTTGTAAGGGAGTATTAAAGTGAGAATACTTAAAGCATTTTTAATGCAACCGAAAAAATATTTAACTTGTAGCATTGTGGGAACACCGACAATAAATGGGAACATTGTATCTAATATAACATCTTCAAACTATATCAGGTATGCAACAGCAGATATACTTGCAGGACACAGTTGGGAAATAGGTATGAAGATATATTGGGATGGAACTACAAATGGAGCAATATATTTAAGAGTAGGCGATGGTGCAAGTTATTTCAGGGTAGGAACAAACAGAGATATAACATTTCTCGGATATTTGACAACAAATGCACAAGTTTGGGCGCATAGTTTAAACTTCTATCGTAATACAGCAGGTTGGTATTATATCAAGTTAAAATACGAAAAAAATGAAGGAGCAT
This sequence comes from Bacilli bacterium, assembly GCA_017502465.1. Classification (GTDB taxonomy): domain Bacteria; phylum Bacillota_I; class Bacilli_A; order RFN20; family CAG-826; genus RGIG5418. The sequence goes on from JAFVUY010000009.1 coordinate 10,349, forward strand.
TTACAACTTTTTATGGAAAAAACCCTGCCGAAATGTCAAGAGGAATAAGAGTAGTAAAGGGAGCAGATTTGGAGTTAAGATATTTGACTGCAACAAGATATATCTATTCAAATTTTAATACCAATGGGATGATAGATGTAGGTGGTTGTTACATTAAAGTAGAAAATACGAAATACAATTTGAGGTTGCCATAAATGAAACGAAGCATAGTAAAGTTGTTTAGTTTGCAGAATATCATAGCACTTGCGACAATAGTATTTGCTGTAATATTTTGGTTTTACAAAATTGACAAAATGCCAAAGCAGATAGAAAATCACGAGATAAGAATTTCAACTCTTGAAAGAGAGAGCATTGAGTATAGAACAAAGCAAGATTTATTATTACAAGCAGTTTACGAAATTCGGGCTGTTTTATTAAAGAAGGATGTTAAGTGATAGGATTAACATATAGAGTAGCATTGTTCTTTATTTTTGGTTAAACACTTGGCAGAGCAACCTATCGGCTCTGCCTACAATTAGGAGGGAAAATGTTTAAAGATTTACTTTATACTTGGCTTTTTAAAGCATTAGAAATTGTTTTAGTAGCAGTTTTAGGTTATGGGATATATTTGCTTATAAGTGCAATATTTTCTCAATTTTGGGCGATTGTAGGGCTTACAATAATAATATATTTTTTTGGATTTATTATTGCACCTTATATAAGAGAATTAAGAGAATATATATACGATAAGATAACAGGACAAGATGAAGAAGATTAAGAATTACATTATAGATATGATTTCCGATACATCAGGGCATATAAATTCAAAAATTGTGTTAGGTGTTATATCATTTATCGTGGCAGTAATAATGGGATTCTTAAAGACCGATATTCAATACATAATAGCATTCTTAACCTTCTCGGCAAGTGCGGTAGGGTTCAGTTGCTTTGACAATAATTCGGCCTTTAAGTTCCACCGAACAGAGAGCAAGGCCGAAACAATAAATACAACAAAGACAACAGATATAAAATTAGATCCAGCAGAAACTATAAAACAATTAAAGAAAAAGAAATGAAAAAAAATAAATACAAATATGCAAACGAAATGTTACAAAAAATAAAAAGTTTTAAAGAAGTAAATGAAAAGAATATTGACGATATTAAAACTTATATGGTTGGGTTGCTTTTATATTTTGAAGCAGAAAATAAAATAAAGAAATGAAATATTGCAAAAACTGTATATACTCACTTATAGAGTATGATGAGATAAAAGAGTATATATGTTATTGCACAAAACACAAAAAAGAAGTAGGGTTTTATCATCGGTGCGAGGAGCATAAGTGAGCAGGAAGGACAGAAAAAAATCAAATTTAAAAAAAATAAATTCTGCTATTGATACAAAATATAAGAAAGCAAGAGATAGAGAGTTTATCAGGCAAGTCGTAAGGAAATATGAGTGAAATTAAAAACTTTATTATTATCATTGTGCTGTTTATTCTTTGGAGTGCAGGTTGCTTTTTCGGAGGGATATTATATAACAGCAGAACAAATGGAAAGGTTGACGATAGAGATAGAGAATATCAGCAACAGCAACAACAACTTGATGAGCAAATTGCAACTTCAACAACAACAATATCAGGAATTACAAACGATATACGACAAGAAATATATATTAGCACAAGAGCAGTTGGAAACATACAAGAGTTATTGCAAGAAATACGAAAGCAGAGAATTAATTTATAAATACGGAATAGCAGGTGCTTTGGTGGTAGGAATAATAGTAGGTGTAGTGGTAGCAAAGTGAGTTACCGAGTATTTCTCGGTAGTTCCTATGCCTCTACCTTTTCGGTGCTATCAACGAAATGGTTATGCAAAATTTAGGAACTCGTCTTGTAAAAAGGTTTCGTAGGATAGCAATACGAAACCAATTTCCTGACATCAGGAAAAAGGTTTAAATGGCGGGATGGTGTAACAGTAGCATAATAGGTTCATACCCTATTGATTTAGGTGCAATTCCTAATCCCGCAAGTAGCAACTTACAAGCAACTTAAATTATAGACGAGAAAAGAAGAAAAATGCTCTTTTTTATTTCAAAAAAGCAACTTAAATTGAAATAAGAAAAACTCTTATTTCAAAAAAGAGGGAAAAATTGAAATATAAATTATACGAAAAACAAATGAAAGAATATTTTGAGAAAATGGAAAAGTTATATTTTCCGAACAGAATAAAGAAATGATTAAGTGTATAAATTGCAACTATTATTTTACAGACGGAAACGAAGAATATTGTTGCTATTATAATGAACTTATAACTTTTGTAATAATTAGAAATTTATGCTCGTGGATAGAGAAGGAAGAAAATGGTAATAATAAAAACTAATATGACCGAAATACCGAACAGTTGTAAAGAGTGCGAATTAGTGGTTAGAACTTTTGGTGTATATCTCTGCCCTTTGTTGAAAGATTGGATAGAAAGGTGGCAGATAGCAGAAAAAACAAAACTAAGACCAGATAATTGTCCGTTGGAGGAGCATAATGAGCATACAAATAACACAACACTTTAGTTTAGACGAGTTAACAACAACAGATAGAGTAAAATTCAAAGATAAAAATTATCAATATGGATTATCTAAAATAACACAGATGAATATCTTGGCTCATTTTGCAGAGCAAGTAAGATTGGTTGTCGGTTGTCCTATGAAAATCACATCAGGAATAAGATGTGAGGAATTAAATGCAGTTGTAGGAGGAAGTAAAACAAGCCAACATTTAAAAGGTGAGGCAATAGATTTTATACCAACTAAAATAAAAATCAAAACAGCATTTGACAAAATCAAGAAATCCAATTTAGAGTTCGGACAACTGATAATAGAAAATGATGGTAAAAGTGAGTGGCTACATATCAGTATAGGACACAAAAAGCAGATTTTAAGAGCAATAAAATTGTCTCATCAATTAGATAGTATGTATTTCCAAATGTTTAAATAATCAAAGAGCAAAAAAGTTATTTTTTTAAAAGTTCGATTTCTTTGTTTTTCAATTCTATTTCTTTTTTAAGCAATTCAATCTCTTTATTTTTTAATTCAATTTCTTTATTTAAGGTGGAGTTAAACGAATTATTTATCTTATTGTAAGAATTTATGTTGCTATTTTCAAGAAAAATTTTTTGTATTGTCGTGGTCGGAACTTTAAAAAATTTAGCCATTTTTTCGATGTTATCGGCAGATGGCTCGGTTTTATGGGATATCCATTGAGATACACTTGCAGAGGAAACATTAAGGTGTTTTGCTAATTTAAGTTTTGCACCTTTAACTTTTCCATTATTGATACTCTTCAATAGTTCGATTAAATCTTCCATCATAGATCCCCCAAATAAACCTTTTCACAAATTTATAGACGAGATATTTCCTATTGACATCTTTTTTAAATTTAAGTATAATTTATTAAATTAAGGAAAACATACTTAATTTAAAGAGAATAAAATGATGAAAACAACCAAAACAACAAACTTTTTTCAAGCAAAAAAAACAAGAGGTATAGATAAAGTTCTAATGGGCTTCATCACCCTTTTCTCTTTATTTTTATATCTCGCACCAATGCAGGGTAGATAATTTCTACCCTGCTTTTATATTGTAGCACATAACAGATTGTTTAGTAACATGTTTTGTAAAGGAGGAGCAAATGAGGATGATGACATTGAAAGATTGTAGCCAATTTCTACAAATCTCCGTAATCACAATCCGTAGGATGATAACAAATAAACAGTTTTGCAAGATCAAAAGAATCGGTGGACAAATCCGAGTTCTTGACGATGATTTTTTGGCATGGGTGGAAAATCAAGAGGATACCATTGTCGAATACGACAATATAAAAAATAAAAGATTTTTAAATCAAATTAAAAAATTAAGTAAAGGAGGTGCAAATGGGTAAGTTGAAAGAAAAATTGTTGGAAAAATTAAGAGAAGAAAAGTTGAAGTTGGAAGTAAAGAAAAGAAGATTTGAAGTTTGGGAAAAAGAAATATGTGAGAAGGATGAAGAAGGTTATGCGACAGTTGAAGATATAAAAAAAGAGAATATGTTTTGGAGAAAAAAGAGAAGATTAGAGGAGAGAATTAGTGCTATTGACGACAAAATACATTCGTTAAGAAAAAATATTTTAACAATTATAAAGGAGGCTTTTTAAGATGAAAATAAGTAACAAGGTAAAAGATTATATGGTGATTATCGGAATATTATTGGTAGTAATTTGGTTTATTTCGGGAGCAATCTTTTATGTAAAAAGTTTGTTCGCAGAGGAAATACAAGAAAATGTTAACAAGTTTTGGGCAGAGGAGCAGGTTAAGACGGAGATGAGGTATCTTGCTATGCGGGATTATATAGAGAATATGTCGGAGGAAGAGTTTGTTGAAACATTTTATAAGGATGAAATAGAAATAGTAAGGGGGGAATAAGGTGAAAAGGGTAATATATATTTTTTTGGAGAAAGTTTTAACGAAAAATTGGAAGATAAGAAATAAAAGTTATGAATTTAGAAAATGGTTTTATTTCAAAGTGTTGAAATTAGAGGTATGCCATTTTTGCTTAAAGGAATATGAAAAAGGAGGAGGAAGGTATTGCTGGGATTGTATGGAAGAAACTTTGTAGGAGGAGGAAATGAAACAAAAATAAAAGTGAGTGCTTTTGCAGAAGCACCCACCACGAAAAGATTGCAAGAAGATTGTATCACAAGAGTAATTTAAAGTCAAGTAAAGGAGAAACAAATGTGTAAATTCAGAAACCTAAAAAAAGAAGAAATAGATGTAAGAGTAGCAACAATAACATCTAAAGGATTTTCTTTGTTGCTTTATAAAGATGCAAGGTGCGACATGAATATCCTCGATGAGACAATCGGTAGCATGAATTGGCAGAGAGGACATACGAGGGACAATGCTAATTGCATTGTCTCGATTTGGGATGATACGAAGAAACAATGGATTTCGAAAGAGGACACAGGGGTTGAGAGCAATACAGAAAAAGAAAAAGGTCTTGCATCCGATTCTTTTAAACGAGCATGTTTTAATTGGGGTATCGGCAGAGAGTTATATACAGCACCATTTATATGGGTTAGTGATTTAAGTTATATCAAAGCCAATCCGAAGACACAAAAACAGACCGTAACCGAGAAGTTTAAAGTATCGAGCATAGAAATATCAAACGATAAAGTTATAACATCCCTTGAAATTTCCGACAGTAAAGGAAATATTGTTTTCTCCACACAAAAAAAAGTTATGAAAAAGGCAACAAAACTTATAACTGCTGATCAAATCAACAGAATAATAGATATGGGTATAGACATTGATAAGGTGGCAACATATTACAAAGTTAACAGTATAGAAGATTTAACATGCGAACAAGCAGAATTTGTTATCAATAAAAAAAGTAAAAGGAGCAAATAATGTTAAATTTGCAATCAATATTAGAGATGTTAGGTATTAGTTTTGTCCCTGAAACTCACAAATATTTTAAAGATAACAAAGAAATACCGTCTGCAAATCAAATTATAGACAAAGTTATGGGAAATGTTTTTACAAAGAATACTTTGCAGATGATAAGAGCAAGAGATAAAGGAACATTGATACATAATGCGATAAGTGATTTTGTCAAGTTTGGCATAGAGCCGAGTTTTCCGATGGATGAGTTTGATAATTTTTTAAAGTTGTCAAACAAACATAATATAGTTTGGGCTTTATCGGAACAAATAATTTATAACAGTATTGACGGTATGCCATATTGTGGAACATTAGATTTATACAGTTTATCAAGTAGTGAAATATCCGATATTAAAACAGGTAGCACGAAACAGTTAAAGAAGTGGCAGATACAGTTGAGTTTGTATGCTTGGGCATTAAGAGATACTTTTGGTTTAAAAGTATCAAAAGGTAGCATACTTTGGTTACATAACGATAAAGCGGAGTATATAGAAATAGAATTATTATCTAAAGAAACAATCCTTGATGTTTTAATGAAATATTATGAAAAGGGTATGGATATCCAACAAGAAGAGTTATCGTTAGAGTGCTTGAATTCTAATGCAATAAGAGAGTTAGATGAAACACTAACAGCGATAGAAGTGATGGAAAACAAAGTTAAAGAGATAAAAGAGAAAATTAAGTTAGAAATGGAACAGAGAAATATTAATCAAATAAAAATCGGTAAACGAGTTATCAGTTATGTAGCACCTACGGAGAGAGAAATTATTGACAGTAAGAAGTTAAGGGAAGAATACCCACAGATATGGGATAGTTGTAAAAAAACATCAAAAACAAGTGGAAGTATAAGAATAAAATAAAGAGGAGCAAAAAATGAAATTGAATCAGTTTTATGCAATAGGAAATTTAGTTAGGGATAGCGAAGTAAAAGTTATGCCTAACGGTAAACCTAAACAAGTGTTTACGGTAGCACTCAATGATGATTATAAGAAGGCTCTTCCTTACAATGCAACCGAAGAACAAATAAATAATCAAGAGTGGATACATAGAGCATATTTCATCGATTGTTATGTAGTAGGGAAAGAGTATAAAGGTTTAACCAAAGGAAAGAAAGTTTTTATAAATGGGAAATTGGTTACAAGAAATTATGAAGTTAACGGAGTAAGAAAGAAGATAACTTTGATTGAAGTTTTTGCTTTGGAATTTATGGCGCAAAAAGAGAGTGGCGATTACGAGATAGTAAAAGCCGAAGAGAATGCCGACATTAAAGATACGGATACGGAGGATGTGCCATTTTAAGTAAAGGAGGAGTTAATGAAAGGGACAGTATTTGAGATATTGGAGTTAAAAAATAACAAATTTAGAGTAAGTATAGATGTCGAAGGTGCAGACGATTTGAACAACATAGCAAAGTATAAAGAGAATAAAACTTTATGCAATATTGAGATAAAGAAACACAGAGAAAAAAGGTCTTTAAATGCGAATGCTTATGCTTGGGTTTTAATTGAGAAAATCGCCGAGAAAATGAAAATGAGTAAAGAAGATATTTATAAAAGAGAATTGTGCGATTACGGAACGATAGCCACAGATGATGACGGTAGAAAAATAATATTTTCTTTGAAAGCAGATATAGATGTAAGTAAATATTTCAAATATTACAAAGAGTTAGGTTATAGCAAAGACAAAAAGTTCAAGCACTATTATGTGCTTAAAGGCAGTAGCGAGTATGACAGTAACGAAATGTCGAAGTTTATAGATGGAATAGTTCAGGATTGTCAAACATTAGGGATAGAAACAATGACACCCGAAGAAATCGCAAAATTGGAGGCAGGAAATGACTAAAACACAAGCAATATTAAAACATTTACAGAAATATAAAAACATAACACCAAAAGAAGCATATTATGAGTATGGCTCAATGAGATTAGGAGCAATAATATTTATTTTGCGAAAAGATTACAGGATAGAAACAAAGATGATAGATGTTCCTACGAGGTTTGGAAATGCAAGAGTAGCACAATACATTTACAAAGGAGCGATTAAGTAAATGCCAAGACATTTAGAAAGCCAATTTCAAAGAGCCATAGTCAAATATCTTCGGTTGAGAAAAATCTTTTGTTTTAGTGTTCCAAACGGTGTGAAATTAACAACAATACAGAGCAAAATAGCAGTAGCAGAAGGTTTGTTACATGGAGTTTCGGATCTAATTGTAATAACACCTAACAAAGTAACCTTTGCAGAAGTAAAGAATCCTAACGGAACAGGTCGTCAAAGTGATAGCCAAAAAGAATTTCAACAAAAGGTAGAGAGTTTAGGGTTTGAATATGTGATTTGGGATAATTGGGACAAAGTGGAACAATTTGCAAAAGGAGTTAAATAAATGGAAAGAGATTCATTTGTCTTTTATGCAAGTTTTTTGGAAGCAATAAACGAATTGCCAAATGAGAGTCAATTGAAAGTTTATAAAGCCATAACAAACTTTGCATTGAAAGGTATTGAGCCAACAGATTTGGAAGGTATAGAAAAAGGCATATTCGCACTAATTAAACCTCAAATACTTGCAAATTACAAAAGATATTTAGACGGATGTAATGGTGGAAGACCAAAGAAAGAAAAACCAATGGTTATTGAAAAAGAAAACCATAGGTTATCAAAAAGAAAAACCAATGGTTATGAAAATAAAAAACCTAATGAAAATGTAAATGATAATGATAATGTTAATGAAAATGATAATAATAAAAGAGAAAATATAAAAGAGAAAAGTTTAGTAGTTGCAGAAGCAACTACACCCACACCACAAGCCGAAGTATTTGAATTTTTTGCGAAAATCTACAAACAAGAAACTAACATAGATTATTTGGGTAAAAAGGTAGATTGTATCAACTTGGCAAAACTCATTAAAAAATATGGCAAAGCGATGGTTATACAAAAGATTAGATGGCTGTTGATAGGGTGTAGAAATAGTGTTTTCTTTTTTAGTAAAGATATGACCGATTTTAATATATCAACATTAACAACACATTGGGATAGGATACTGCCGAAGTTAACTGATGAACAGAAGCGAGAGCAAGAAAAGAAGAGAAAAGAAGAGGAACAAAAAAAGAGGGTTTTGGCAGAATTGGAAAAGCAAGGAATTGTTTTAGAAGGAGGCAACAATGTTAGGTTACAATGAAGTAGTTAGTTTTATAAAAAATATATATTTTGCGAAGGATAAAAGAGTGGATGAGGTATATCTGCCGATGTGGGTTAGAGAAATAAACTCAATAAACGGAGTAAATGCACAAGTTTTATTGAATGCAGAGAAGATTATTATTCGTGAGGATGTAAGGTTAAAAGTGTTAGAGGTCTGTGATGTGATAAAAGGTCAAATAAACTTAAATAAACCGAAATTAGAACACAAGAAAAATGAGTGTCCATATTGTGAAGGTAGAGGATGGGTAGAAGGTTTGAAGTTCGAAAAAAATGGGAAATATACAGGATATACTTATGCAATAAGTTGTTGTTGTGAGAGTAAACCGATACTTAATTCTGTGGTAATGAAGGAAGATTTGTCTAATAATCACAAGACCGATGTAAAGGATGGATATTATTTAATATTCCCTAATGTGGCAGATAAATTCAGTTATCTTGATAAAGTATATGCAAATGATAATTGGGATATAAGGAGAGGATGATGAAGGTCGGATTGTTGGATGTGGATGGTCACAATTTTCCAAATTTAGCACTAATGAAAATATCTTCATTTCACAAAAATAAAGGTGATGAAGTAGAAATGTTCTTCGGATTGAACAGATACGACAAAGTTTATATGGCTAAAGTGTTCACTTTCACACCTGATTACGGAGAGGTGATTATGGCAGACGAGATTGTTCGTGGAGGGACAGGTTATGACCTTACATCCAAACTTCCTCAAGAGATAGAGTCTCAATATCCTGATTACGACCTTTACGGAATTAAGGATATTGCTTACGGATATCTCACAAGAGGATGTCCGAGAGGTTGTAATTTCTGTATCGTGGCAGAAAAAGAAGGTGCAAAAAGTGTAAAAGTTGCAGATCTAAAACAATTTTAGAAAGGACAAAAGTATGTTGAAATTTTAGATCCTAACATTTTGGCTTGTGATAAATGGGAAGAATTATTGAAACAATGTATAGAGAGCAAAGCAACTATCAATTTTAATCAGGGATTAGATATTAGATTGATGACCGAAAAAAAACAAGAAATGTTAAATCAAGTAAAACACAAATATTTTCATTTTGCTTGGGATAATGCCGAAGATATAACAACTTTTGAAAAGTTAAAGCAATTCAGGGAAGGTTTAAAGACAGAAACGAAAATTTAATGGTTTATGTTTTAACTAACTTTAATTCAACATTAGAGCAAGATTTAGACAGAGTATATAAGTTAAGGGAAATCGGTTACGATCCATACATAATGATTTTTGATAAGCCGAATGCACCGAAGAAAATAAGAGATTTGCAAAGGTGGTGCAACAGCAAATGGATTTTTAATAAATGCAAAAATTTTGAAGATTACAGGGGGTAAAATGCAAAAGAAATATGCAATAGTAAGGGTGGATAATACTTGGTGTCCGAATAAGTTTGAGAACATAGATAACAGATTTGTTTGTGATAGCCGAAGAAAAAACATTAAACGAGTTCATTGTGAAAGGTGCAACTATGGAGATACCAAAGAGCAGTTAATTAAGAAGGTGGCACAAGTGTTAATCAAAGACGAAATGAAATATTGTAAGTGGGAAACAAAGGTGCACAAAGAAGTATGTTGGCAGAATAATATGGAATTAGCCAAAGAGATAGTAGAATTTTTGGGGGTGGAATAATGATACCAAGAGAAAAAATGTTGTGTGATTATAGTTTTAATATTGAAGAAGCAATAGAAGAAATCAAGAAAAAGATAGCACAGTCACAGGGGGAATAATGCTAAACAAAGAACAAAACAAACTGTATAACTTACCACACAGAAAAATAGAAGATTGGGATAAGGAATATCAAAGTATTTATTTCTTTCAAGTTCCAAAACTGCACAATAGTGGGTATAGATTTATAGTTGTAGTTGACGATGAATAAAAGGAAATAATAGGTTTTGGAGATGTTTTAAACTTGAAAATGCCTATTGATACGAGAATAGATTGCGATAGAAAAGGCATATTTCATCTTTGGCATTGGTCTTACAATTTAAAGGTTACAGGAATATCGGACATAACGGTTGAATTTATAAATAAAAGAAATAAGGAGAAGAATAATGGAAATGACACAAGAACAAAGAGAAGCAATAAGAGTAGAAGTAAAAAGGTTAGCTGTTTATGCGATAGAAAATCTTGATAAACAAGACAAGTATGACAAGATTGATACGATAACAATTATGGTATCAAATATATTGCACGATTTAAAAACACCAGAACCTATATCAATGACAATGGAGGAAAAAGATATATGAGATTTGCAGATGAAATGCTTTTGGCAAATAGCAAATTAAATGAGATTGTAAATTTAAGTTTTGGCAAAGTAAAAGTAATTGAAAACAATGGGTGTGAAGATTGTGTCGTTAAAATTATAAAAGATAAAAGTTATGGAATTGAGTGCCACCATTATTGCACACAAAACAAAAATAGACCGTTTGTTAAATTTATTAAGGAGTAAAATAATGGAAACGATTTTGAAAGAATTAAAAGAAGAAGCAGAAAAAATATTATTTGATAGACCTGAAGTTAGGGCGATAAAAATACCATTGAGAAACGGCATAACAGAAATTTTAGCCATAGAAATATATTGGGGTGGTAATTCGGTTTGTTGGAAAAAAATGGCTCGTGTTAGTGAGTGGGGTAAAGATAAAATAATAATAACTCTATGTGAAAAATTAGAGCCATTACAAATGCAAGTTCCTTTTGAAATTAACAAAGAAAAAGGATTAGAAGTTTTAAAAAATCTTTTGTATGGAGAATAAAATGGAAATAAGAACGAATCAAACTGTTTATAGTATTTGGCAGGATGCCTATAAAGGTTTTGTTCCAAGAGAATTAAAAGTAGTTGGTATTGAGAGCAAATTAAAAAACGGAGAAAAAATGTATCATTTGTTTTGCAAAACTAATAAGGTTAATGTTTATACTACTGTTCATAAACTTTATTTAACCATAGAAGAAGCACAAAAGGAGTGCGATAGAAGAAATGGAAATATGTAGAAGTTGTTATTATTTTGCACCTAAAGAAGATAGGGCTTGTAAAAAAGTCTTTTGTGATGCTTTAGAAGGATACATTTGGCTTTTAATTAAATGGCAAAGAATAAAAGTTGAAGATATATCTAATTTTAAAGAAATAGTTAATAATATTGTAAAAGAAGGAGCAGTCAATGGAATTGAAAATTGAAATAAAAAATTGTGAAGAATGTCCTTATAGTTATACATTAGACGATTATATCATAAGTGAAAAAGAGCCTTATTGTAGAGTTGAAGATTTCAAATTAACTAATGTAGAGTGTCCAAACATTAAAGACGGTAAAAGAGTAAAACTTTTAAAGGAGAAATCTAATGGAAACAATGGAAAAGTTGAAGAAGGAGATAAAAAGATTAAAACGAGAGAAGAAACATATAATTGCAGATTTAGAAATGTTTGACAACATAATCAA
>JAFVUY010000091.1 GCA_017502465.1 Bacilli bacterium
GAATTCCGTTCTATTCAGAAAGAGGCTCACGATTTATATGGTGTTGATGCTTCTAAATACGAGGAGGAACATGATAAAAAGTTGAAGATACGCCGTATCTTCGATATGATACCGTCAAACCTTGAAAATAAAAAGAAGAGGATTGTCATTAAGGATATTGAAGACAAAAAGTGGAAAAGAACTAATGACTATTTAGATGAGTTTGATTATCTAATCTCTGCCGGCATAGCTTTAGAGGTAAAGGCAATTAGTACCCCAACATATCCTTTGGTGGAGAATAGCGGCAAGAACTTGTTAAAACTCTATCTGAATGATGTAGGTATCCTCTCCGGTATATTCTATCGTAACAACATCAAGGCTGTAATGTCTGATATCAAGAGTATAAATCTCGGTTCCGTTTATGAAACTGTCGTAGCCCAAGAACTGAGAGCTCACGGATATGACTTATACTATTATGACAATAAGAAAAATGGTGAGGTTGATTTTTTGATTGATGATGCCGACAATCTTTCAAATATCCCAATTGAAGTGAAATCTGGAAAAGATTATACGGTTCATAGTGCTTTGGATAAGTTTATATCTAACGATGACTATAATATCAAGAAAGCATATGTATTATCAAATGAGAGAGAGGTCTTTATTGATAATGGCATTACCTATGTCCCTATTTACTATATTATGTTTTTTCAAAATATTTCCAATGTAGTAGAGGAGTTCTTGGACTAAACTTTAATTAGCAATAATAAGGTACTAAAAATGTCGTCTTAAAAAATGTATCTGATTAAACTTTAATATATTACGAAATAACAAACGGGCGAAAACTTGCAAAATTCATAAGTTTTCGCCTGTTTATCAGTTAAAAGGTCGTGCTTTTTAAATGAACTTCTATCGCAAAAATTGAAAGTAAAATGCCACAATAATTTAAACTGACTTGTAGTACTGCTTTTCACTTTTTGAGACTGGGACATCGAAATACCAAAGAATTGGTGGATATTGACAAATTGTAGTTGTTAAATTTGGTGGATATTGACAGAATGATTTTTTCGTTGGAAAAAGTGTATTGAAGTCTAACTTCTTCGCTTGGAAAAATGCAAGAATCATATGTTTCGCCCGTTTATCAGTATAAATGCAGGTTTTTGAAGTCGGAAAAATCTGCAATAATTCCGACTAAAAACGAGGTTTCAAACCGCATTCAATTTTCTGTCAAACAAAATCTTAGGACATATCGAATGCGCGTAAAACTATGCTATGGTTTTAACGTGAAAGATTTGAGAGATAGGAATTATTTCTTTGGATTTTTTCATTTTTCGGCAATTTATTTGTTTGGAAAATTTCATTTTCATCTCTCTTGACCTTCAAAATATGGAAGTTCAGTTCACCATTTTGTTCGATTTATGGAAGTAGAAATCTGAAAAAGAGTTTGTATATGGAAATAGGATTGTATTCAGATATGTCGAGGTCGGAAAAAAACGCTTTTATTCCGACCTGAATTGGGCTATTAAATCGCATTCAATATGCTGCTAAACAATATTTTGTATGTTGGATAATGTATGGAAACTATCCTTGGTATTATAACTGCATTTTTAGGTATAAGTAGGAAGGATTGAATAGAGATTGCAAACGTTTCACAAACGTTCCAAAATATGACTCCCATTTAGCAATATTAAAACATAAGTTATTAACAATCAAGAGTAATATCCTTAAATTAAACGCTCCACAAACGCTTCATCTTGATTTGGCTCATAATGGACTCACAAAGGGTTCATAATGGTTTCAAAAATTCGAGAACAGTTAGTAATAAATTTGCTTAATTTATTGATTTCATTGTGGTTATTTAATTTTATAAAGGGTTCACAATGGGCTCAACATATCAAGGCAAGAATCATAATGC
>JAFVUY010000092.1 GCA_017502465.1 Bacilli bacterium
CCTGACGTTGAACGTTGATAAATCAAGTTTCATAAAGTAAGTTAAAAGATTATCGTAAAATTCTTTATCGCAACGTTCCACTAATTTACCGAAGTAATCAAAATTACCTTTATATTTATCATTACATTTTAAGACAACATAACGGCGGTCGCTGCTTTCAATCTTTACTGGGTAAGCGTTATTTGAAACGAATATAAAGTTATTAACATTTTCAGCTACACGCATAGGTTCGTTCTTTTCGTTAATTCTGAATTTATCATCTGTTATTAATGATTTCAAGGAGTCGAAATTAGCCAAACGGTCCTCGCCACAATTTTTGAGTTCGTTTAATATAACTAGCATCTTGTGTTCGAGTGCAGAGTTAAATCTTCCAGTTATGTGTGAAATATCGGTAATGTTCTTTTCTGAATAACCAGCTAATAACTCACACAAAATATCGGTGAACCTGTTTTTACCTATACCTTGTAATCCTTTTAATACTAACGCAACCTCTGATTTTACGCCTGGATGTTGAACGATAAAGGCAAACCAATGAATGATGTAATTAAAAACTGTTTCGTCATTATCGGCTATCACTTCACGGACAAACTCGATAAAACCATTTATTACTTCGTTATTAACAGAATCGAGAACGTTGTATTTATAACCGTTGAATATTGAAACCGTTTTATTCTCATCGTCTCCAATGAATTTTACGCCTTTGATGGCAAACTTTGACATATAACGTTGTAAAGCATTAAACGCTGTTATTTGTTCTGTTCCATCTTTCCACAATTTAATTAATTTTAATGAACGGGTCATATCTTTATCATAAACGTATTTAAATTTATACATATCTTTCATTTCATTATATGTCTTTTGAACGAAAATGAGGGTGCCGTTATCTATTACACGAATGATACGTGACAAATCAGAAGCTACTTCGTTTAAATTCTTGTATTCATTATTTTCGGCTTTACTTCTAATATCTGTAATCAAAAACGTATCCTTAAAATCTATTTTTTGTAATTCGAATTTATGACCGATTAATGGTTTAATACATTCATTATAATAATCGTTTTGATATATTTTAATTATCTTGGCTAAAACGAAAGGAGATGTTGATAAATGACTGTAACGAGCTCTTGCTGTTTCGAAATTAAGCCTTGCGTTATCGGTTAATTTACATTCATTAAACGCGTTGCCGTATGCTTCAGCGATTAATGCGGTTGTTGGTAGTGAATTAATAGCTTGGAATAATGTAAATAAAGTGATTTCTTCCTCGATCTTACGACCTCCTCCGTCATTATGAATTTCTAAATCACAAATACCATTTACTAACGCTTGAGCTAATTCTAAATCGATATTACGTTCTTTATTATCGTTAATAATCTTTTGTATCTCTCTCGGTTGTTCGATTTTAATTTTAATGCCGAGGTCATTTATTACATCATCAATTGAACGTGTTATTACTGAATCAATATCTCCTTGAACGAATTCGTAGCGGTTAATTTGTTCTTTTGCGTTCTTTCTTACTCTTGAACCCGGTAAAACAACGAGGGACTGCTTGCTTTCATCAACTGTCGAGAATATATCAACGTCAAAATCATCTGATGTAAAACACTTTACCATTCTATTAGAAGAAGCAGGGAAGACATCAGTATTACAATAAATATGTATTCCACCGGATGCTGTTTTAACGATTATATCATCGTCAGATAATGAATTTATTACGTCATTATAAACTTTTTCCCTTTGTTCGTCATTATAATTTTTATTAATATCTATATCTATTACCGATAAATGTGAAATTTTATTTAGTAATAAAGCATTACCGGTTTTTCTTCCTTTACCGCCAGGATATTTTAGATAATTGTTTAAATCGATTGTATTATCGCCGATACGTTGCTTTAATGGTTTCATTTGTTCATTAACTAATTCATTAACTAATTCATCAAGGAATTCGATATTTGATTCGATGGCTGTGTTTGTTGTTGTTGTTGTCATTTTGATAAAATAAAAAAATCAAATAATAAAAAAATAAATAAGTTTATTTTTGAAATAAAAAATAAATAAAAATAAAATTAGTTTTCAATCATCAAAAAAGTCTGAATCATCCCTTTCGTATGTTGACGAACACAATTTATTTACATATTCAACATGTTTTTTGCTTAATTCATTATTTAACTTACTCATCAATCGTTTATTTTTATCATCGTTGGGTTTATTGATGTATGTTATTTTATGAAATGTAATTTCTCCGTTCGGTGTTTTGTAAGATGTTGGTTTAACGTCAATCGATAATTCATTTAATTGTTTAACTAACGGTAATTTTACATTATTTAATTGTGTGCTGACGTTTAAATAAACGTTTATTCCTCCCGCTATATTAAATATTTCATTTATATCAATATCATCAATTGCTAGCACGCGTATATTGCGCACTTTTTTATTGTAATAATTGGTTCCCATGCAATCGTCAAATAAAACCTTTAACGTCTTTATATCATTTAATAAACCTTTATCGTTCAATCCATTAATTAGTTTATTAACTGTTAAAAATGTTTTCTTCGGTTGTTGATTCATTTATTACAAAATAAAATTTTAATTTAATATAAATTTTTATATAAAACATGTTTAAATCGATTTTATTTTTAATTTTAATTTTTTTATCTTTATATAAATAATGTCAGAAAGCTCACAAAGCTCACAAAGCGCTATAGTTGAACAAACAGTTATCGAACAAACAGAAAGCTCACAAAGCTCACAAAGCCCTACTCCAAAACCTCGTCGTCCACGTATAACGAAACAAAGCGTCTTGAAATTTAGAGAATGGATGAATACAGATGACAGGTATTTACTAAAACCGGCGGTTATTCAAGAAAGGTACAAAAACGAGGAAAATGTTGATTTGTTATTGAACTTTATACGTACAACTAAACGATCATTGATTAAAGAAAACAAAACAATTTAAATTTTTAAATTTAAAATTTTTATTTTTGTAAAATGTCACGGTACATAACGAAAGCAAACCTCATCAGACTACTTCGTGCTCTTAACAGACCAGCAACAAACGATGATCCAGTAAGAGTATTAAAACCCAGATTGTACGCCGAACTAGACGCAAGAGGGTACAGGGGAGCAAAATCAAACATCGCGAGTCTTAATAGATTTGTTCATGAAGTCGAAGTAATAGAAGCTGAAGATGAAATAGATGCTTTGATGAACATACCTGTAATCGAAAGCGAACCAAAACAAAGAAGACCTTTAGATCAAGAAATCATTAACGCTCGCAAAGTGATATCATCAATTAACGGAAACCCTCTTAAAGACCAGACCGTTGAATCAGGGCGATCACCAACAAGCAATCGTATATTTGAATTCGTTAATGGAAGTCGAGAGTTTACAATTAACTTCACGGGTCCCGAAGATCCTAAATTCAAATTGATGTGGAAGTTTGTTATGGAACCATTTCTTAAGAAAATTACAGCTAAATCAGAATGGATGATAGTTACAGAAGATGAAGACAATATAGAAAGGTTTCAGACAATTTCAATCGATAACATTCAAGAACTTAAGCGGGCATTTGAAGATTGTGGGTTAATGGGCAATGAAGAACTTTCAGATGAAATCTCAAACGAACTCGATTCATCATTATTCTTTGGTAAACATGTGATATACATGAAAAAGATAAGATTCGTTGATGTAACCGACTACAGAGCGAATTCGTATAAGAAATTGCGTGTACATCATTTCTTTCCATACATTCACAAAACACCTTATCTAGATTTATCGAAGTATCAGATTTATAAGACTTTTGAAGAATGCAGGAATCAGAAGCACTGTGTAGTTCACGCACTCGAACAATACAACATTGATGTATCAGCACAAATTCCGAACAACTATCATAAACTTACTGCAATCAAAGATCTTGGTGTTGAGGTTTCCTTACGAGTCCCAAATAAAAACGGAAATAACTTTATTGGCAATAAGGATTCACCGATAAAGCTGATCTCGTATCGCGAACACTGCATGATTGACGCTAAGGTTTGTGTTACCGAATTTTACATACAGAATTACAAACAGATTTTATCAGACAGAAGAAATACTATTAACTGGAGTCCTGAAGAATTAAAGCAAATTGCTGGAATTAGAAACGATGATGGTCGGTACTTTAAGACTCGTAAACCTAAATACATACCGATCGAAAAAGTAATTGATTTATTAGAATTGACGCCAGTTCCATTATACGACTTATTGACGAATGATACATTTGATCAATATGAATGTAAAACAAGAGATCTCGTAAAATGCCCCTCAGGGCTCGGCGTAAGCCTCACTCAAAAACAGACTAAAGTCGTGTATGTTGATTCAATCAAGTTAAATCCAGCTTTTTGTCAAAACGTGTACAAGAACAGAGTTATTTGGGAGAAACGAGGAAATACAAAATATATCGATTTTCACACACTTATTCCTAACAACGACGTTTCTTTAAACGAGTTCAATCAATTCATCAAAAACCTTAGCTATCCTGTCGGAGACTCCTGTTCTTACGCATCAATTGCACACAGATTATTTGTTGAAAGAGTTTATTCAAAAGTTGGTGTAAAAGAGTTGACTGGATCAGTATTAACAGAACTCGATCGATTTAGACGTGGTGGTTTGTTCTTTGCAAACAAGTCGTATATAAATGAATCCGTGATTTCTCTTGATGTCAATTCGTTATTCGCTTACGCAATGAAATCTATTAAACTTCCTGTTGGAGATCCTGTTACTGGTAAAGACGCGCTGGGTCTGGACGTGTTTTATGCCAGAGTGTTAAGAAACGGTGAAGAAGTATTGTTAACCAATTATTCTCAAGACAGACGATTTGATACACTCTTGTTCGCTATTGGATGGAAAGGCGTTCATTCTGAAGAAATGAAAGATCTGATTGACGAATTATATGAATTGCGCAATAAATATAAGGGTACAAAATTCGAGTCGTTTTATAAAGGATTACTGTGTTCTCCGTACGGAAAGACGATGGAGAGAAAGTTGAAATCAACAAGTAAAATCATTCATATTTCCAAATCACTTGATTACCTGAAGAAGAATGCACGTATAATCAAATCGTTTAGGCAATACGATTCTGAACACATCATTTTCTATAAATACAGACAGATTAACAGTTACTCGTTGATTCATGTAGGATTACAAGTTGTAGAAGCAGCAAGAGATTACATGCATCAGATGATCAGGAAAATTGGTGTACCAGTTCATTACTGTCAAATAGATTCGATGATCCTCAAATCAAGTGATTATGAGAAAGTTAAACAAATGATACCGGTTTCTGATAGGATCGGTGAGTGGAAGGTGGAATACAAAGCAAAACAGGCGCATGTAATCAGTAAGGGAACTTATTTGTTGTACAATAATGAAAATGACTATAAAGTAAGAGTAATCGGCAAAAATAAGGAGTTCATCGAATCAATTGAAAACCCGGTGAGCTATTTTGATGACATCTTAAATACACTTTAGTGAAAGAATTTTAATTTTTTATTTTTACATAAATGTCTGTTGAAGCGAAATTAAATGTTGGGCTAAACGTGCATGATTTCATTAGAAATATGATAGAAACAGAACACATCCCAAAGGCGTTACGCGAGCGATCAGACTACATCTATATATACATCAGAAACTTTAAGGTAGATCAAGTCTGTTTCTTCTCTAAGAGAAAGAATGTATTTAACAGCTACATTAAGGGAACATCACTTAAAAACGAATCTGGTAGGGTGTGGTATAAACCCGAACGAGAATACTTATTGTATCTGGATGACATGAAATTAGATGATGATAAGGTCTATTTTATTCAATATAAACACACTGGAAACTCAAATGTATATCAGGCTTACGTTCCTGGTAAAATGAACCGCAAATCTCCTGTGGAAAGATAGATGTGAAAAATAAAATGTTACATCAAACTCTTTAGATTTTTGGTCTCTGCTTTACTATGATTCATAAACGTTGGTTGTACGAAAGATTCTCCTTGACATGACTTAACTGAAGGAGCGAAATCATGTTTTGTCAATAACTTTAATAACCGATTTTCTTCATTCAAATCATTGATTTTGTCTGTATTTTCGTTGATTATTTTTGTTAATATCTCTGTTTTCGCGTCAAGAAACAGATTCTCAATGTTCTTATGTGACGTCTTGATAAAAAGTTTTTGTTGCGCTTTCGTTAGTTGATTCCTTACAAATCGTATTGATTTGGATTGCAGAACTTCTCCATCAGAGTTGAGTAATTTGATTGAGATGGTTACCGAATCCTTAGCGGCATCTGCCTTGAAATTCTTGTCGACGGCAACAGTACCTGAAACATTGAATTCGTTTACGATTGCATTGATTAACGAGTTCATTTCATATCAACAAAAAAATTAAATTTAATTTTAATAATATTTTAAAGTTTTAATTTATAGAAAAGAGATGGAAAAGATTATTGAAATCATGGAAAAGATTAACGAGAGACAGCATGTATTACAACTTGATGCTGAAGAAAATTATAAACAAATTATCGATAAATTAAATCAAGAGATAGAAGATAAAAACAAAGAGATAGAATCAAGAAAGAAATCTTTCTTTGTTCCCAGAGATACCGAAAATGGTTATATATACATGATTTACAAAGATGAATCTTATGTCAATGAAGATGGAAAAATCAGATTTAAATTTGTCAGAAGACATAAATCTATGTGGACAGAAGAGTTTAGAAGAATAGCAGCATCAGACGCATGTTTATTATACAGAAATATCATGCCATTCATTAGTTATACGTCGATTAATAGAATTTTTAGAAAGAAAATTGAAGAAGAGATTTATGAAAACGATTACGAATTTGATTCAGGTACAAGCGTTATTGTAACTGAAGGTCTTGAAGATGAAATATTCGATATTGCTGTTGAAGTATTGAGAACTTTCAAGAATTGATTTGATTTATTTATTTTTGTATAAATGAGTGATGTAGATAAAAAATTCAAAGAAATTGACAAGTTGATGGAGAAGAACAATAAAAACAATAAATTCAATTTGGATAACGCGTCAATCGAACCTATTCATCCATCATTTCTGTGGTCCGCAAACGGTATTTGGGCGTACATTGCAGTTATGGGATCTGGTAAATCGTACTCGGTTATGAAAACGATTCTTCAACAAGAGTCGTTATCTGATGAGCCTTACTACGAATTAGTTGTATATTGTTCTACATCAAACGGATTCGATCAGACGGTCCAAACGCATCAATCAAGTGTCAAAAAATCAAAACTAGTTTTTGTACAGGATACTCAATTACTCGATTGGGTTAACAAATACATCCGCAGAATTTTGAAATATAATGCTATAAACACACTGATCTTCTCAGAATTCAAAAAATTTACTGATGAAATGTTACGGCTTAAAGATAAGCATCGTTTGACTTCAAACAACAAACTCATTAAATACATTGCAACTAAACTCGTTAGTTACGGTTGGAAGACGTACCCGCACAGATGTCTGTTGATACTAGATGATTTCGCTTCTCATCCACTCGTCAGAACAAAGGAATCAGAGATGTCACGGTTACTGAAGAAGTTAAGGCATTTCAATATTACTGTCAATATCATTGTCCAAACAACTGCATCGTTGTCAAAAGAAATCAGAAGGATTCTCAGTGATGTTGTACTGTTTCGCGGTGTAAATGAAGATGATTTCAAGGCTTTCTTCAAGGTTGTTCCGAACACGTATGACGTCAAGAAATTATGGAATCTTTATAAATCAATGAAGAATCGTAGGGATAAAATGATTCTACATCTGTCAGCTAACAAGATTGTTGTAGACAGATATCAGGATAAAATTGAAATTTATGACGATTTTTAATTTTTTATTTTTATTCAAATGAGCGAAACTTGTGAAATAGAGAATCAAGAGGAGGTCAAAGAAGTTGTTAACGAGGACGGGCTGAAAGCCGTTGATGCAGATGTTGATGCAAAGCGCCAAACCGTTGATGCAGATGTTGATGCAAATGCAAATCAAAATAACATGGGTCAAAGACCCCAAGGCGAAGAGAATTTCATTCATCCAGGCGCAAAGCGCCAAGCCGTTGATGAATTGAAGTCATTAAACGTTCCTGTAAAGAAACTATCAAAATCTCAAAGAGAGAAAATGATTAAGGAATTCGCTGAGAAAGACGATCACCCGAACTACTCTTTTAAAACGAACAAGAACGGAGTCATGACGATTCGTAAACGAAAGCAGACTGTGGAACAAGAGATCAAGGACATTCACCCTAAATCAACTCTTTCAGATACACAAGTACTACAAGCACAAATCATAAATTTAGAACGTAAATATATAAAACTAGAGAACAAACACAAGAAACTCAAAAGACGCGTTAACATAATTGATAACGAGACTGTGGTAATAGATGATGATTTCAATCTGACACCAAAGCAAATTCCTGAATTAACGAGTGAACCAACATATCAACCAGTTATTGAAGAGCAGGAAGTTCCTCAAGCTTTGCCGCTTCGCGGCTCAGGGCTGAAAGCCCGTCCACAAATAGAAGATCAAGTTTACAGACGTACCCGTCAAACTCGCCGTTCACTAAAATCGTTGTTCAGATAATGAATGTTTTTGTCATTTTATTTTTTTTATAAATGGTCAAACGTTTAAAGCGTGTAAGAAGAAATAAAACAAATTCAAAGAGGAGAGTGAAGGGTGCTACTTTGACGCCAGAGATCATTGAACGATTAAAAAGCATGCCGATTTTGCCTGATGGTAAACCAAATCCGTTTTATATATCGCTACCACATCAAAATAGCCAGAATCTAGATGTAGCAGGGAACATGAAATTACAGGACGCGAATCATCGACTGCAAGAAACCAGATCTGATAATGTTATGTTGAAGTCGTCAATAGAATCGTTAAAGAAGGATATTGAAACGAAACGAAAGGAAAATGAACAGTTGGAAAAAGAAAAAATGAGAGCCGAAAAAGAGAAAGAATTACTTGATAAACAAGCAAAAGCCAATCGTTCCAAAGATCAACTCATCCATGATCTTGGTCTCGCCGAGCTTGCGAAAGAAGTTGATGAAGTAGAGAGCTCTAAGCGGGAATACCAGCAGAAAATAGATCGTGTAAAGAAGGATCTTGATAAAAACAAGCGGTTTCAGGAACTGAAGAATTTGAAAGACGGAGTGGAAGAGTTAAAAATCGAGTACGAGAAACTCAATAAGGATCTGACTGAAGCTGATATGATCGATGCTTATCAATTACAAGTTCTTCAGAATGAACGCGATGAGTTGGAAAATAAAGTAAAACTGAAGAAGGAGGCTAGGAAAGCACAAATCGACATCGCAGTAAAGAAACAGCTTATATCACAGCTTGAAGC
>JAFVUY010000093.1 GCA_017502465.1 Bacilli bacterium
CGCAATGCGAGTAGAAACCAAAGAAAATAAAAAAAGTGCCAGTATGACATTATACGTCTACTGACACTATGTAACTCTGATAACTATTTCTTCCCTCAAGGAAAATCTGATACTCTATATAAAAATTATAGCATACAAATCTACATTAGTCAATTCATTTTAGTTTTATTTGCGCAACTTTTAGCAAAAAAATTTAGAAATTATCTTTTTTCAACCTCCAAAATATAGTAGTCACATATAACAAATCCAAATTGATTATTATACACTTTCGTCTTCTCATTCATATAAACAGAAACCATTGAGCCTTCTTGAACACCTTTTATTCGACGCTTAAACGGCAATTTAACACACTTGCCTTCAACATCCAAGGAAATACTCTTTCCGTTCCTCTTGAAGCGTGAACGTTCAATTTCAACGCATATACCCGTTATACAAATAATCTTGCCTTTAACACTATTTATATATAATGTTATAGCAGTAATACATAAATATAATGATATAAACAAACATG
Organism: Bacilli bacterium; assembly: GCA_017502465.1. Lineage (GTDB taxonomy): Bacteria > Bacillota_I > Bacilli_A > RFN20 > CAG-826 > RGIG5418. Next base: position 512 of record JAFVUY010000093.1, read on the forward strand.
GAACACATAGTATCCAATCCTTCGTTGTTAAAATCAAAACAAGCGAAACTACAATAACAAGCGCTGTATAACCTATTCTCTTTAAGATTTCTTTTTGTAATGTCTCTGGGATTTTCTTGAAATTTTCTTTAAACATACTACCTCCTTAAAATGCAACCATTAAAACAACTATAAAAGAAATTATAAGAACAGCACTGAAAATTAAAGCGCTTACTTTAATTGTTGTTGAACTATTATCTTTCTTTTCAGTTGACTGCTCGTTAATATCTTCCGGTTCAACGTCATTATAGTAACCATCATAACCAAAATCTCTGTCAAGTTTTTCTTGTTCTAATTGCTTTTTCTTTTTTCTGTTCATAATGCCTCCTTTTTTACTAAACAAAAAACACCGTTTAGGATGATTTACCTAAGCAGTGCTTTCGTTTGATTACAATTTTTTCACGATATCATTTTAACATATCGTAAATTCCCGTTAAATCTCTTTTTTGTGTAAGTTTTGTATATTTTTTGTGTAAGTTTCGTATCTTTTCAAAAATCTTTATAATGTGTGCGCCGTAATTATGGTAAAAGAGCTTGCATTTATGGTTATTTCATAGCCGTTTGCCTTAACGTAATAGTTTTTCCCTTCCCTTCGAACCGTAGAATTTTTACTTGTAATTTGGGTTTTACACCATTCAACAGGATTAACCGAATTAATCCCTAAATTCTTTCTAATTCTGATTGCGCCATTCAACGTTGTTTTTAATTTATCAAGGTTTTTAATCAATTCATTTTTATCGTTAGTTCTCATTGCATTCCTTTTATAATCAAAATTGTTTTAGTATAAAATCAAAGTGTTTCAGGATTTTCTAATAAATCCTCAACATTGCATCCAAGCGTTCGAGCGAGTTTGTAAAGTGTCTGTGCTTGCGCTTTATCGATATCGTTCACTTTCTGCTCATATAACTGAATTGAACGCAACGCCACGCCAGAGAGTTTTGACAATTCTGCTTGCGACAATTGCCTACTTTCACGTATCTTACGTAACTTTGTTTCCATTACCACTTCAGAATATCTACGCTCCATAGACTCGTTAAACCTGCTTATATCCATTTCGTGGAACGTAGGATACATAGCAATAATCTCCGACAAGGGAACACGAGCAAAGATATCCTTAAACCTTTTCGCAGACTCCCATTGATACTGAGCAAGCGCCCAGCCTGCCCAATACTCAGGCGTGCGTTCTTCTGTAAAGGTAAACACAGGAAAACTTTCGTTAGGATAAACGTTCCCTAGAATGCTTCTTACGATTTCCTCTCCCGACTTTCCTGAAACAATCGCTGGATTTCCCCTTTCAAACTGCGTTGCCATCCCCGACTGTACAAATAATTTAGCAAACCAGTTTGGTTCTTGCCCACACACGTTGATAGCATAATCAAATGCATTCGCCAAATTATTAACGGCGTCATTCAGATATAATTCGTTGTATGCGCGGATCGTCATTTTTTATCTCCTCCCTTAAAATATCCATAACGAATATATCGTCACGATAAGTACGGCTCTTTTTAATTTCTTGCTGATAGGTATTTCTTGCCGTAGTATCACGAGTTAAAAATCTTGGATAGTATATTTCCCTATCAACCGCTTCAGCACCTGTAAATTCAATATGTTCAAATGCACGTTCGGATATAAGAACAGTTTGAGAGCCAAGCTTACCAAGTCTCAACGCCTTATTAAGACTACGAAGCGGCAATGCATTTCCCACAAAAGACTGGGCATACGAAAAGTAGGAATCATCTGCACGATACCCAATTACCACGTCATACCCCGTCGTGTCTACTGAATAATGCTCAATAATATAATCTCTAGCATCTATAGCAATTGCATCTTGTAATGTAAATTTGCGATGTTTAAGCAAAATTGCAATCCAGTTTAAGACGCTATGTTTACCATCAAGTAAATTTAAAATGTGCAAATCTTCCGTATTAAATTTATACGCGTTCATAAAACCGTCTTTATTCTCTTTGCAAGCCCATTCTTTTGCCATCTCGGGAATTTCAGTACAATAAAAACCTTTTCCGTAATCATTGTTCTCTTTTCCAAGAGAAAGTTCCGGCTTTTTTATAATATGATCAGTTCCGTGAAGTAATGTTATAATAGGCATAATCTACCCTCCTCATCTATCGTTCCAACAACACAACAATATTGTATCATTACAACGATATAATGTCAAGTCCTATTATGGCATTATTCAAGATTTTTCCTTAATAAAGCAAAAAAATAGGGTGATTCATGTGAACCACCCCTCTTGTTTTACTCCGTACTGAAAAAACTTTGAGTTTCAGTACTCTTTTTTTGTTCTTGTTTTCTACCTGAAGACTTGTTTTTGTTCAGCTCTTCAAAACAAGATTGATACCACGCTGTTCTCCACGCAATGTAATGTACTTTTGTTAAAAGCAATAATTCGCTTAGCGTTTCAAATGTCATACTGACTGCAACGTGATTTTCCGGTTTATTACCAAACTTTGGCACTATTAACCCCGTCTTTGTTTGTTCTCCAGGTCCACTATCTGCAATGAGTAGAAAATCCGACCTTTCACCTATTATCAGTTTTACGGTTCGAGATATACTTTTGCCATCAGCCCGAGCTTTACCCAACGCTTTAAGCCTATCCGAAGAAGTTCCACCCAAACTCTCAAATATCGGCGACGTATCCTTATTTTTCTGTCGCTGTTGCATGATGAATTTCAATTCACCACACTCAAGTTTACGACACAGTTCCAAAAATTCATCCGTCGCAATATAAATACCGATATTATTTGTTTGACGTTGCCCTATAGGACGATTAATATCATACGTTGCAAACGTTAGATGAATCTTTTCTAACCCAAAAGCATCGCTTAAACTTTCAACAAAACAATTACGAGCGTCTTTTCTAGTAATCTGATACAGATTACGCTGTTCTTCAGCCATCACTATCACCTCCACCATTTTCTTTGATGAATTTATAAAAATCACCAAGTTTCTTGGGAAGCATTTCTACAAGCTCGACAACCTTTGCAATATTCTTATCAAACTGTTCCTTAAAGTCTTGTGTCGTTGTGTAATTGACGTAAGCGCTTGCAAATATAAGATTGAAAATTTGTCCCATAACTGATTCCGGAAACGTCTTTTCAATTTCTCGTATCGATGCGCCTATCCTACATACACTTGTCTGCCAATCAACAAAGAACTGGTCATCTACTGGAATATTAAAATCCGAGAGCCACTCTCTTACCGTATGTTCCTTGCGTTTATCCCCACAAGTAATCGGCTGTAAAATGTATTGAATATCTTTCCCCGAGAACTTTGCGTTTCCAGCTTCTTCAACAGGAAGTGAAAAGGCTCTGCCAATTGGGAATATAGCACATACCGTTGGTTTAGCATTATGTATCGAGCATCTATTCCCTTTAAGGAGAGGACAGATTTGATACGGTCCAACAGGAACCAGTCTTACGATAGGAATACGAGATGATTCGCCCACGTAAACCTCACAATATTTCTCTATTACTTGTATTGGCGCCATATCTAATTCTTTTGCAAGATTAAATACGTCTTTGGGATTAAGAAGAATATCCGTTCTCCCTTTACAACACTTTCCGCACATCGTGCAGTTGAACTTAAAC
>JAFVUY010000094.1 GCA_017502465.1 Bacilli bacterium
CTCAACAAAATCTAAACCTCTTTCCTTTGCATATTTATAAACCTCATAATGTTGCTCATCAGAAAGTTCTAAGTAAGCTCGATGTTCACCGTAAGTTCTTCCAAATGAATTAGGTGAGTCGTAAATTCTCGACATCTGAGAATCAGACAGTTCGTGAGCCAAATCGCGTTTCGTCATCTTAACAGCATTCATTGGTTGAAGCTCGATGCCGAAATATTCCTCTCTCACTGGACGTGAAATAAGTTCAACTATAAGCTTCGCAATATCAACAGAACCATTATGATTCTGTCCGATCTCACCTATTATATATGTTCCTTTATTCATATCATTTCTGGTTTTTTAAAATCTCATTTTTCATAATTGCATGATATTCCTTATTTTCATTAAGAAATGTAAGAACATCAGAAGCATTGAAATCAGGTTTTATCTTATATATCTTATTAAATATTTCTTTTTGAATGTCGAAATCAATTTGAGTATCAATTGTCAACCTTATGTCGTCATGTTTGTCAATTACTTCAGGAATGTTAAAAAATTTTATGTTAAAATCATTAGGATTTGCATAGATGAAGTTTGTGACATGCTCGTGATAAAGATTTTCGTCTGTCATAGATTTTACTTTTTCCAAAGCATTGAGAGTCACGGCCTCAGCCCAGAAACCGTAATGTGTTTTAATTGTCGGAGTTCCATTTGAAGTCAAGAACGACATATAATCATAATCTGACTTTTTAAAATTATCTAAAAGGAAATTAAGAAATTCCAAATCCAAGAAAGGATTATCAGCACAAACTCTTATAATCTTTTTCGCATTAAATTCATTTGCTGCATCAATAAAACGCTGAAGCACATCATTTTCCGAACCACGGAAATAATTCACGCCATATTCTTTTGCAATATCTGTTAAAACATCGTTATTTTCATTTGTCGATGTCGCGAGAATAATATTATTTTTATCAATAATTGATGTTAATCTTTTAAGAATCAACGAGAAGATACCTTCATTCTCATAGAAAGGAAGTATCATCTTTTGAGGAAGACGAGTCGAACCTGTACGCGCTTGTATTATGATTTTAATTTCGTTCATTATTTAAAATTTCTTCAATTTCAATTTGAGACGTGTCAATAACATATTATTATTAATTGTTGAGTTATTGACGCGTCTCTACAATATTCTCAATAAGATTAACATATTCTTTTGCTAAAGCACGTCGTGAATAATTCTCGACGTTTTCGTTATTTTTTGTAACAAGTTGATTTTCTTTATATTTATTAAATAAGTCAACGATTACATTTTTAATTCCTTCTTTATCATCGAAATCTACGATAACTCCTGATTTTGTTTTATCGAGGATAATAGCGGTATCACCGTCAGTTGGACCAATAGCGAAAATCGGTCGTCCTGATGCCATATATTCGAAGATTTTTCCAGTCATGATGCCTTTAGCGTTAGGCGAATTGTTAATAAATAATAACAAAACCTGAGACGAACTCTGTTCCGCAATCACCTTTTCATGAGGAATATAAGGAATTATCTCTACATTATTCTCCAAATTATTTTTCTTTATAGATTCAATGACAGAATTATCGACCTGACCTATCAGTCTAATTTTTAGTAGTTTAGAAAAATCTTTGATATTATCTTCCTTTATTATTTCGCCAAGAGCTTCCCAAAAACGAACTGCATTTCTCGCTGCGCCTACTATTCCTACATGCGACATCGTGAAATCTAAAGATAATTTAACATTTGTTAATTTTTCTTCAATATTAAAATCGTAACCGTTAGTAATAACTTCTACATCTTTTGCGCCGTGACCTTCGAGACCTTTAGCCCAGTCCCAACCTACAGTCACGACCTTATCAGCTTCAGTAAGAACCTGATATTGAAGATTATGATGTTTCTTTAAACTTCTTTTTGTCAATTTCAATTCACTAAAGAAATCGATGTCAGTCCAAGGATCGCGGAAATCAGCAATCCAAGTAATGTTAAATTTTTTATGTAATTCTTTAGCGATAAGATGCATAGAATGAGGAGGTCCCGTTGAGATAATCGCATC
>JAFVUY010000010.1 GCA_017502465.1 Bacilli bacterium
ATCTCTATACCTATATATTTGCGACCGTTTTTTAACGCAGCAACACCCGCCGATCCAACACCCATAAATGGATCAAATACAACGTCACCTTCATTAGATGCAATCTTTATAATGTGTTCAAGAAGCGCCACCGGCTTCTGTGCTGGGTGTTTGGGATCGGATAAACGCTCCGGGCGCATACATATAGGACTTTGGAAGAAATTGTGCATCTCGTTTTGCGTTGTAAAATTCCACTTATGCCCTTTATTCCACATGCATGCAATCATTTCACAGCTATTCAGAAAACCATTTTTAAAGATTTTTGGAGCGGGATTGGTTTTATGCCAAACAAAAAACTGAAATGTATCAAATTCACTATCAAATGCCGCATGCCACTTGCCAATAAGATTATAGCTAGTGAAAACAAAAATGTTTCCGTCCGGCTTTAATATACGCTTAAATTCATTCACAAAGGCAAATGGGTCCATTTCCTTCATGTCCCATTGACCGAGATCATTATTTAAAGCACTTCTACCGGGTAAATTAATATTTCCCGTCGAATACTGAGCAATATTGTATGGTGGGTCAGTTAATATCAAATCAATGCTACTATCAGGAATTTTGCTCAAATAATCCAGGCAATCGCCATTGACGAGAGTATATTTTTTTGCCTTTATTTTTTCTACTTTTATCATATCAATTTTCAGAACAACTATCGATCATCGCATGCACCCTAGCATTAAGATCGATTTCTTCCAACGCTTCTTTATATATTTCTTCAAAATCTTCAAATGAAATGCCATCGGGAAGAATTTTCTCCCAGAACTTCTTTCCAATCAAGAACATTTCCGGATATGCCATGTGTTTTTTCACAGCGCCGTTCCAAGTTCTTCCCTCTCCGTCTTTATTGTAAAGAGTTCCGAAATATGCCTTAGCATTCGGCATGTTCAATCCGGTATAAATTGTGAGAAGTTTCTCCACATTTGACGGAGCGTTGGAGCTATCAAGGTCGCCTCCCGCTTTAAGTTCCAGTATAATCCAGTCCTCTCCGTCGAAGAATGCAAGATCAACGGGCTTTCTATGTATAGTGGATGACTTGTACTTTGTTGCCAGCGGTAAAAGCGCCGTCTTAATACTCTCCTGAGTTACACCGCTTTCAACTCGATTTCTACCAGCGCCTCTTGCTACATTGTTAGCGCGGAAGGCGGATATTTCACCTCGCAAATTACCGTCATCAGTATCGACATCGGTAACAATAATCTGTCCAGCAATGGTGCTTTCGTTGATATTATGCTGAAGGCCGTGCGGGTTTACAATTGTAGGCACGTTCTCGTCACCAAAACGCAAGCGAGCTATACGCTTTGCGCAAGCTTCGATAGCAAAACCGCTCTTGGATTCAAAGCTACTGACGAAGACCATGTTAGCAGTCATCTTCTCGTCAAGCTGACTTAATAGAAAATTATATCTCTTACGAACATAGTTTGAGCGAAAATCGCTCTCTATGTTAGTGACTAATTTTGAGAATTCTTCTAACACAATTTGCTTGATTATATTCCTCATTTTATTCTCCTCTCAACATCAAAAGAACTTTCTATCTCAATATCTTCCGTATTGCGGCAGCTCATTTCTCAGCGATAAAACAAACGAATACGTAGAACCACTATACTGACGTCTTTCTCTCCACAGCATTTCACATAGCTGTCGCGACTGTCTTAAATATGCTACTTTTTTAGTTTGCTTATAAATTTCAAGACAATTTCGTGCCATATGAGATGCACATTGATAAAATTCATTGTCTCTTATTTTAAGAGCTTCGAAAATTTCCTTGCTGTCTTCAAAATACTTTTCTGCTTCATGTCTATTGTTTTCGTCAATTAAAACCAACTGATAACCCAGTAGCCACAAAATAGAAGCGTATGATTTTGTTTTTTGAATAATACTAAACTGCGGATTTGTTTTTATTATCCATATGGCATCTTTAAAAGCACTTATTCGCTCTTTAGAAAGATCACCTATAAAATAACCAGAATCCTCTATCATTTGGAAAATTCTCGCCTTTTGGTATTTTATATATGGATGCATTGTGGTTTTCTCGAGTTCGCTAAACAATATTTTAGCCTCATCCAATGCGCTTTCTACAGAGAATTTATTCTTTTGACAATCAAGTTTTACTTCTCCGTATAGTTTAAAAGCCTTAGCAGCAGCAATTTTATCTCCCTCAGACACAATATGCCAATCTGACATTATTTTCCTAAAACTCTGATTTCTATTAATCTGTTCATCGAGTTCCCTTAATTCTTGTTTAATTTTTCTGGTGCTTGCTTCTATCTCGTTCGACAATGATAAAAATGTTTCTTTATCTGGGAGAAACCGTAAAATAATATATTTTTCTGCAAATTCATTAAGACGATACTCGTTACTGTGTTTGTTGACAATTAAATACCGACATAATAGTATCATCAACTCCTCGAGTTCATTATAAGGCTGTTTTGTTAACAAACTCAAGGTATAGATATCTACACTCTTCGAAGGATATACCGCCAACACACTCAAGATCGAATAAATACGCTGAGAATCTGTGGTAAAAATTTCTTCCAGTTCTTCAAACGTATTTTTAAACATGTACTCACTAATAATTTCATAACCATTGGCGGGCAAAGATGCAAGTTCTCGGTTTAACTTTGTGATGGTTGCCCTTTTGGTAAGATCCATTTGTAAGCCTTGTAAAGTGTCGAATTTTTGTTCCAAACGTTTCAAACACAAAACCAGCACTAACGTATTACCCTTGGTCATATCCAAAAGCATTTTTATTTCATTATCAGTAAAGGAAAGGTCAAGATCATTCTCTGCTATATAATCAAGAACAAATTTCTTTCCGCTAACAAAATCATTAAACCCGCTAAGAGGTTTTCTTACTTGATACCCCTCTTCGTTACGCGAAGTAATAATATACTGTACTTGTTGCGGAGAACCTTCTTCCACGAACTCCGCAAGTAATTGTCTTTCATCGCTATCCAAAGTTTCCAAGTTATCAATTATTATTAGGCCATTTTTATCAAGCTGTGAATAATCTGATATCTTTAAGTATTCAAAAATGGTTTGTTTTAATTCTGAAACCGACGAAAATGCAGATGATAATTTATTCCGTTCAATATTACCTGAAGTCGAAGAAACTCTTAACTCCTCTCTCTTTGCAGAAAAGAAAAGAATAAAATCTGGTGAATATGCATTCATCGTTGTTTCATCAATTAAATCTCTAACTATATGTTTAACAACTTCCAGAGCTAACGCAGTTTTTCCAACACCACCATAGCCAAAAATACACATTGATGTTTTTTTTCTTAATGCACCAGGCTTTCCGTACACAAAAGACTTTATTTCTTCAATTTCCTTATCCCTACAAACCAATGACATGTCCGGAAAAGGCATCTCATTGAAGTTGTTTATTTTTACTGGAATTACTTCTGTAGATGTAGCTAAAGCTTTTGCCTTCTTCTCTATACCTTCTGACGATTCCAACCAATAGCAATCGTCACCATAAAGCTTTAGAAACATATTAGATGTCTCAACAAACGATATAGCTCTTTCTAGATTTTTATCATCAAGAGTCTTACAGGCGGGATGAGATAACTTATTCCTAACATAATGAAATTCACTCGCAAGACTCCAAAACTCGTTTAAATCGTAAAATTGTTTTAAATAGGATTGAAATAGATCCCCAAAAACTAATATCAAAACATTTAGTTGCGACACAAAAGGAACATCAATATCGTCCTCTATAATTTTAATTTCTCCAGCTTTTTTCGCATTTTTTAATGCATCATATATTTTGCTAGAATCTGCTTTCATTTTTCCAAACAAACTAGCAAATTTAGAGAAAGAATTGTATGCAGATACTTGTACTGCCCTAATTGTCAACTCAGATAAAAAGATCTCTGGTGTTCTATATTGGCTTATTATCTCACTAGCAACATATGTACGATACGGAACTTCAAAATCCATAACCAATGTTCTAAGTTGCGTGTGTTGTTTATTTGACAAAAACATATCTTTCTCCTTTAAACTTCGTTTTATAATTAAATCATTTACATTATATCACAAAAATCGACTTTTTACAATACATTTTACTGTTACATTTTCACGTTTTTACTGTACGCGTTAGCACATTTTCGTTCACAAAAAGTTATCTTGATATATGCCCCGCCTTATGGTAATGTATGATGCTACAAGGAGGTGAGCTTATGAGAAGTACGCTTGAGGAATTGTGGCACGGAAATATTTCTCCGGAGACCGACAGCCGAATCAACACGCCCGAGATGAAGCGCTTGATGGAATACATGGCCCGGCACCACGACACTCTTATGACGACAATGACGGACGAGCAAAAGGATATTTTTGAGCGGTTCGACGATTGTTGGAGTGAGTATGCGAGTCTTGCTGAAAAGTCAATTTTCGTGTATGCGTTCCGGCTCGGTGCGAACATTGCGATAGATATTCTCTCCGCCGATTATCGCAACTAACAAAAACAGAAATGCCGCCTACACCATTTTCGATGTAAGCGGCATTTTCTTATCCCGGGGAGTGACAAAACCGGTTATTTTCGCTGATTTTAACGGCAAAAAAGCACTTTGAAACAAAAAAATTGAGTTTGAAACAAAAATTTTGACTTTGAAACCGAAATTTCCAATTTGAAACCGACCTTATTTTTATATCAATTTCTTCTTCCTTTTCCAAAATAGTGTAGAAATCAGCCGATTTCTACACTATTTTTTTGCTTTTATAGCGGAATAGTGTTATTTTCAATATCTTTTACACAAAAATCGAGTTGACTGTACTCAAAGACAGCAACGTCGGTTACAGTCAATGACTGTAATTTCAGTCCATTTTCAATAATTTTCAAGGCGATAAACGCATTTTTTTTGCGCTTATCGCCTATCTTTGTTTAAGGTTGTATAAATTTTAGCCACCCATTTAAGCACCACTTGAACATTTGACCTCTACCATGCTACAACAGCGCTAATTAGACAGTTTAGGAGGTTCTTGACACCAACAGACCGAGAAGCCCCTTTTTATTTGATGCTAACCTAATTTAACCAACTTCCCCTATAACTAAAAGAGAAAGAGATAGGCTCTTCGAACCTATCTCAAATCTTCACTCTATGATTCTTAATAACGTATATTGATCGGTTATTACTCCGGATATATCAGACAATGTTTTTTTGTTAACTAAAATTTTGATTGTTTTATCTGTATCAAAAACAGTTTCATCAAAGTCTGAATCAATTTTTCCAGATATTTCTTTTATTCCCAGTACAGAAAACTTAAAAGTTTTGCTTTTTGCGTCAAATGCATATAACCTTCCTTCAAGTTCTTCCTGAATCACTCCATCATCATCTATTTTTGATAACAGCGTGTACTTGTGTTGAATATCTGATGTGGATAAACCGAACCGAGAAATCTTTCGTTCTGGGGTTGAAACTTGAAATTTATACGCGAAATTATGCATCACCAACACTTTATAATAATCTTTAAGCGCTTTCAATGCATTTTCATTTGATTTACAAAAATCAGCATTAAAATCATCAGAAAAAATAGCTATAGAAGCAAACTTCTTCATAATTTCATCAAATTCGGAATCGTTGAAAATATTTCTATATTCCGTAGATTCAATTTCAATTCCAAAAGATGCAGCATAACTTCTCGTCACTTCTAGTTGAACGGCCTTTTGCATCCGCAAGTTTTTTTCCGAATCACATTTGTCTCCTTGCCCTGTACGCCAATCCTTGTAAATACCATCCATTACCTTTTGAAGTTTTCCTAATAACAACGATAACTCTTTAGCTTTGATGGTTTGTTTATGGCTATCCCCTTTTTCAAAAGATATTTGTGCTATTCCAACTTTTCGTTCTTCGGATTCTAAAAGCAATTCACTAGATGTGTAACTCTCTTTATATTCAAGATACTCCGATTCTGGTGGCAAATTATAATTCAGCAAATCCTTCTCTTCAACTAAATTGGTTAGATATGTTTCATCTGCCATTCTTTCGAGAAGAAAAACTCCGCCTGCTTCCGACTCAACAAAAACATTTCTTATTGTAATTTTATTTCTAACAAAATCCACATATCTAGAAATAGAAACAGGTACCAAAAGATATCTGTCGTAACTATCTGTTATGGATTCTAAAACTGAAATGTATCGATGTCCCAAAATATTTCTTACAGAGAAAACACATGGACCGTCATAATAAATAAAGATTTCGTCATAAAACAAATTTCCATGCTCTTTTGTTTTTGCGAATATTTTATTATTCATTAACATCCTCCTCCAGCAGTTTGAAATATCTTTCTGGCATTGCATCTTCATATAGCCACCAGCTAGTATGACTTGCGCTGTTTTTGTTAGGAGTAGCACGGATGCACCCATCATCACATTTAGTCAAACCAGTCGAAATTCGTTTGAATCTCCAAGGTTGCAAACGCATTAATTTCTGAGCATCTTCAAGTTCTTCGAAAACAGATAACGCATAATACATATCGTTTGAAAGATTTTCTCTTACAATGTTTCCTTTTGCTTTATGAATCTCATATAAAGGTATAAAATCATCAGATTTCACACAATTATCATTAGTAAGCCTATAGGCAACTACTTCTTTTTCTATGGCATTAACCGGCGGCCACAATTCATCTGGCATATCTGTGCATTTTCTCTGTTTCATTTTTAACCTCAAATTTTCATATCAAATTGCACTAAAACTAATAAAATTATATCACAGTAATAATAATTTGTCAATCTGAAAATGCCCATCGTTTTATTGTAGCATCGTATAACAATCGCAGAAGTCAAAAAGATGGATTTTGTTAAAATCCATCTTTTTGTGCTATTTTGTTAATACTTCGAGTGCGATTTTCATACCAAGCTTGAATGCATAGCAGAATATCGCACATTCGCCTAGACTCGCGTATTCGCTCCAACAGTCGTGGAATTTCTCGAAAATCTCCTTCTGCTCATCGCTGAAGCTCTTTTCCAAATCCTCGTGATGTCGTGCCATATACCCAAGGAGCTCTTTCATCTCCTTCGTGTTCGTTCTGCTGTCTTCTTGCGGTATGATATTGCCGTGCCACAGTTCTTTGATTATGCTTTCCATTGGTTGCACCTCCTGTTAGCACAACACAATATCACATAACTTCCGCAAAGTCCAGAACTTTTAAAAATAAAAATTTATTTTATAAGTCTATATCATACCAATCTTTATATCTAATGTTTGTATATGACGAAGAAGATTTTTTCAAGTTGCAATCTCTGCACATCAATTGTATGTTAGTAACATCATTCAGTCCGCCATTTTTCAGTGATACAATGTGGTCAAAGTGGATAGAATTATCATCTTCATAATCTAACAACCCCGACAAATCATTCCCGCAACAAACACACTTGCCCTTATCCCGATATTTGACAGCCTTTTTAACCCATGAAGGAATCGAACATCTATCAATGCTTGATTCACTCCTAGCTAAATAACAATTAAATCTGTATAAAAAATCACGGTTCTGAAAAAGAACATAAAACAGTTCGCGAGTTAAGTTCGAAACTGCCTCATCGTAATCACCGTTCAAAAATACAAATTCGTCATACTCGTCATCAAAATATTCAAAATTTCTATCGTGTATGTAAGAATAGAATGATTGATTATTTTTTCCATAGTTATGTAACAAGCGGTCAATCCACAATCGTTGTTCATGTTTGTAATCACCAGAAAATGCATACTTTAATCTGCCAACCTGATCTAGTGACTTTGCATACTCATCATTGTATCGCTCACCTATAACATCCAGCTCTTTTTGATCTTCTTCCCAGATTAACTGGCGTATAGCGTAATCACAAAATGTATGCAACGCTGAGTATTTAGGAAAATTTGGTATGTCATCTTCATAAAAACTATCTTTGAATTGCGCTGCTGTCGATGCCCAATCAATAGAACTCGTAAAAAGATATAACAGATTATCCAGTATGTTACAGTAATAATATACATTGTAATAACTCATATCAAAATCACGCATATAATCACCTGTTCAAACAAGTTTTTGTCACTTTGGGATTAGCTTTTAGATTTAATCATTGTTTTTTGAACATCACGGGATTTGCTGAGCCTGGTTTTCTGTATTTAAAAGGAATTGTCTTTCCTATCAACGCCCGCGCCTCTGCATTGGTTGCCGTTTTGCCATGAAATTCGTATCGGCCTACCAACTCTCCGTTCTGAACTATATTCCACCTATCAGCAACATATACCTCTCGAACAACACCGCCAATAACAGAGATAACATAATTATACTGTGTAATGCGTTCCCCGGCTCTCCAAGCATATCTTGTTGCTTCATATAGACTTCCGTTGCACTTTTGCACTCGTTCATGGGATGTTTTAATCATAACATAATTAAAACTCGGCTCTGTATACACACTGTTGTCATCTGGATCGACGTTATCAGTATTGTCAGTATCAGAATTGCCAGGTTCCTCATCTCCGCCGTGAATTATTTCTTCGGTATAATCACGGTCTCCGAGCGCTGTCAGAATTTCTTCTTCGGAATAATTCTTTATAAAGTAATCTATGAGAAGATTCTTTATAAATTCGTTTGAGATTGATTCTTTGATTTTTTTCACATTCTCTTTAAACGCCGCTTTAGAATCAATAAAGCTCTCCACCTTTTCAGCGCTAAAGCCGCCTTTTTTCATAAGATCAATAAACTTTATGCCATCGGGATTATTTTCCACAAAAGAAATTGCCATCTTCTTCAGTTTTGACTTGCTAAAATCATAAACATACAAATAAATCTTTTGGCAAACAAGAACACCAACAGATATATGTAACAAATCCAAGTAACTCTTTAATTGATTTTCAAATTCAATGGAGAAAGGCATATTATACTGCTTCAATTCCACATCAAACAAGTCACCGTCATCGCCGCGTATTATTATATCGGGTATAGTACGCTGATGCGAGCCAATATGAATGCTTCTGTGCGAATCTATTTCTCCGAAAAAACGACTGTAGTTAAGCAAATCAGAAAAAATTTGCTCCCAATCCTTTTGAAGCACCTCTTCCTTTGCAGAATAATAATCCTTATAATGCTTAACTATTCTATTCCAAATTTTTACTGAATCCATAACTACCTCGTGTTGTTTATTGTTTAAATCAATATTCCGTTGCAGTGATCAATCTCATGCTGAATGATCTGTGCAGTCCATCCGGTAAAATTCTTGGTATGTGTTTTCATCTCAAGTGTTTGGAACTGCACTTTAATTGTTTTATATCTTTTGCATTTGCGTGGACCACCGAGGAGAGATAAGCAACCTTCTTCGGTTTCGTATATGCCCGATTTCGCCACGATCTCGGGATTAAGCATAACCGTATATGTAGGAGCTCGTCCACTCTCATCGAGAAAGGCAATGATGCGTTTACGCACACCGATCATATTCGTTGCCATGCCGACACAGTTTTCTCTGTGTGCAATCAATGTATCAAGCAAATCCTGCGCGACCTGCAAATCTTCTTTTGTAGCAACTTCCGACTTTCCTACGAGGAATATCGGATCATGCATAAGTTCTTTTACCATATCACTTCTCCTGGCAGAACACCGATATTGCTTCCGAAGCAAACCCCGCAGTTCCTTGTCCGTACTTGTCGATGTTCTTTTTAAATCGCTCATCGGCAATATACATTTTACCAAGACCAGCGAGAATTTCGTTTGTGCAAGTATAGCAGTTGGCTGTTATGTGCTCCTGAAGCTTGGCTACGAGTGCCTGCGCTTCGGTGGAATCAGCACTCGCACCACTATCCTTGCACGCGGCGAATTCAGCAAAGATAGCCATCAAGCCATCGTTTGCCTCTGCCCACTTCTCTTTTGTGTAATTCTTTGTTTTTTGCTCGTGCTCGCGGTAGGCGTCTGTGTTACCCCAGCGCTCACGAGCTTCTGTTTTATATTTATCCATATGCCCCCATCAATACAAACTCGTAATATTTTTTAGAAATATGATTACAACTTTCTTATGAACCAGATGTATTTCCCATGCTTTTTATCTGTAACAATTTTTCATAAAGCTCTGGATTATCAATAACAATTATTTTCAATTCATTAACAGCTCTGGTAACGATTTGATACCACATTCCGCGCAAACTGTAGTAGTTAACTTTAGCTGACAATCTATTACGTTCATTGTATTTGAAGTTAGAATCCATTGCAAAAACTACTTTTTCGAACTCCTGTCCTATCACTCCGTGTGCCTTTTCATCACATAAACGTGATAATGAATCTACCGGTTCTTTTTCGTATTGTGAAGGAGTAAAGGTTATTGCTTTCCAGCCTGCACTATTATCTAAAAACTGTATATATTCTTCTGCACTTTGCGTATTAGAAAAATATTCTATAGTGATATCGGTATAATCCAAATTATCCTTGCTACTTCCAATTATCATCATATTATTAACAAATGATGCCAACTTTTTGTTTGTTCTAATTCTTTTTGTCAGTCCCTTTAACGGAGCGGTTGACGTTGAATATTCCTCATTTAGATAACTGTGAATATCTAGAGTTTCATTTTCTCGTAAATACTGTTTGGGATCATAAGAAAATATTACTTTAATTTTCCATTCTAAAGCATGTCTAATAAGTCTGTCCAATTGAGATTTCCAAATTCTCTGAGCTTCATCGACCACAATCAAATCGGGAAATCCAACAACATCGATCGCTTCTTTGCCTCGTAAAGATTTTATCGATCTAATGTCCCATTGATACTTATTTATTAAATCAAATTGACCGCTGTTTAATGTAGCGCAATGAAATACTAAAGTGCTTTTTCCTAGTGCTTTATAAGTTTTAGCGATATCATATGTTAGCAAAGTCTTTCCAGTACCAGCATCGGCCGAAATGCAGAAGAAGATAAATTCATTCTTATCTATTGATTCGATAATTTCTCTTTTTTTCTTTGCTTGATCGGTAGTTAAAAAATACTCACCAGCTATAAATCGTTCAACCTTATTGAAAGGAGATACCAGGTAGTTTGATGGTTTAAATATTTTTTCTAAATCTACATTTTCATCTAAAGTCTGTTTTTGAATAAATTCAATAACAGCATTAATGTCAACAGAAATTACTTCATCACTTTCCTGCTTATATAAATAGAACCCGTCATCTTCTACAAACGTAATAACCTTGAGTTCTTTTCCAAGAAACTTAAGGTAATAGTGTTGTTTTCGCATTTGAGCACTAATTGTTGTAAGCTTTTTATCTTCGGTAAGAGGACCTTTCATTTCGATATTAATAATATAATCCGTTCCAAACCTTAAAAGATCAAATTCATTGGCTATTTGTGGTATAGAATAACCAACAAAATACCCATTTAACAACTCATAGTAATCGGTATATTCTTGAGATATCAAATCACAAAGTTTATCTAACGTTTTAACTTCATTTCGTTTTAATAATAAGTGATTTTTATCCAATTTGAGTTTTCCATCATAGTGTGCTCTATGAGCTTGGCAAACCGAGAGTAAGTATTGCGGTTTCAAATTTTCAAATCCTTCGTTTTTCTAAAAGTATCTTTTTCAGTATTTCTTCATCAGCCGGGCAGAAGTGATAATTATGTATCTCGCTCGGTGTAATCCACCTGATATCGTCATGCTCAAGCTTCTGCGGTTCGCCATCGGATATGATGGCATTGAACAATGTCAGATGCACCGTTATGTCAGGATATTCGTGAATGACATCCATAAACACGTCACCGACAGAAAGAAGTACATCTAATTCTTCCTTGCACTCTCTGATGAGTGCTTGTTCTTTTGTTTCACCTGATTCAACCTTTCCACCAACAAATTCCCAAAGAAGTCCTCTTGCCTTATGTGCCGGACGTTGGCAGATCATGAATTTATCACCCTGCCATATGAGGGCTGCTACCACCTCGGTCATAACCTTCTCCGTTATAAATGGAAATTATACATAAGCTCATCGTTTTTACCATTTTCATATTCAAACCTTAACAATTCTCTTTTGAATACTGGCTTCGCTTTATGTATGATTCGATGATGGTCAGGACATACAATCAAGATATTGCTTGCATTGTTATTGGCTGTTTTTGAAAAATGTTCAATATGATGAGCTTCCGATATATCAACGTTATACATTTCAATAGCTCTAGCCCCACAAATTTGACATCTACACTCATATAGTTTTTTTAAAGAATTAGGTATTCTGGGATCGAAAACCCTGCTCTTTACCAACGCTTGGTGCTGAATTATCTTGGACGATGAATCTCTGCCGTTAATAAGCATTTCCAATTCTTCTTCTGAAAAATTACACACGATTTTCTGCGCTTGAACAATTTCCTGTTGCGGAACTATAAACTCTTGCGTGTCAAGAATTAAAGCTTGTACTATTTGAGTCATTTCCTCGAATGTGTAATTTTTTAATCCATTATGAAAAGTTACTACCGCCGGAGCAGGATTTCGCTTGTGCCAACCAAGTCTATGACTGCCTGTCAAGGGATCAAACTCGTCTCTGCGCAATTTGATATAATTGTTGTCTTTTCCTACAATACGAGACAGCTCTTGAAACGCCTCATTAAACGTGTTATATCCCAACTCTCGAATAGCGTCTCTATCAAACTTTGACAGATAGTATGCAAATATGCTTGCCTTTTTACTACTATCAGCTATCATAATACCTCCCAAGCGTTAATTATAAAATATTTTTATTAATGTAATCCACTTGTCCAAAAATAGCCTCCAATACATTAACAACAATACTATTACCAGCCATTTTTATGATTTTACCTTCTGAAAACATATCTCTCAAATTATTCTTAGAAGCGTTATATTCTGCCAATGCATCATAATCTGCCTCATCGAAACCCATTGCGATAATGCATTCTCTTGCAGTTAAATATCGATAATTTAACTTGCCTGTTTTTTCGGATTTATATTCTATTACGCCGGAGTTCGGATTCCTGTCTTGTTTGGTTGTGATTGTCTTTAATATAGAAATATATTCTTCCGTATCTGCTTCATATATGTGATCGTTTTCATCGATAATTCTTTGACGAGATTTAGTATCATTTAATTGACTTATATCAGCTTCTTTTTTGTATTTTTCGATCGAATAATCTTGTCTTAGAATATCTTTAACAGACAATCTTTTTAAAGGAACCGTTTTTGCATATTCTTCATCTTGCAAATTATGCTCACCAAAATATTTTTCCAATGCTTTTTCAATTTTTTTATTGTTGCCAGTGTACACACTAAGCATATATACTCTGGTTCTGTTTTGCGGTATTCCAAAGTTTTTTGCGTTCAAGTGGTAGAGTTTATTGTAGTAACCAATGCTTTGCAAATAATTGATCCATTCTTGAAAATTACTCATATGTCGAGATGCCAAAATGTTGCTTACGTTCTCCATCAGCATAAATTTTGGCACTGGTCTTTCGTTTGCAACACATTCTTTCAATATACGTTCAACTTCCCAAAGCATGCCAGAACGATTATGAGCCTCGCGATCAATTCCTGACATATTACCATGCCAAACACCTGCTATCGACAAGTCTTGGCAAGGAAAGGAATATGTAAGCAAACCTAAATCTGTGGGAATATCCTTATATGTCATATCCGTTATGCTTACAAGGTTATTTGTTCTATCTATGGCACATAATAAGCTCTTTAATACATCAAATCGAATATGGCTTAAACTTCCATTTTTATAAGGTTCTTTTCCATCTGGACTTAATGTGTATCGACTTAAAAGCTCAATTATTTGTTCCTTGCTAAGATGATTATATCGGGACAGATCTTGTTTTCCATTATGTATAATGTCATAGGCTATTATAGCATTAATGTCCCAATCAGCAGTCGCTACTATCTTATACTCTATATTTAATCGTTCAAGCGCTTTTGCTTGCGCACCTATACCGCTGAACGTTTCTAATACCTTTAACATTTAATATCCCCTCTCGATATGCTTAAAATTGTAATGGCATACCTTCAGTAATTAATCTTTCTCTAGCTTTGGTAACAACTTTAGCTTGTTTTTCACTTGGAATTCTTCCGGTTTTCTCTATGTTTATTACCATTTTCAAAATTGAAATTTCCATTTCGCTAAGCAATCTTCTAGACAATCCCCAACTTAAAACTTGTTGCCAGTATGCACTACCCGATGCAATAATAAATTTTAGTGCATCAACTTCATTCATCAATTTTTGCGTATTTTTAGCTTCTTTTACTTCTGCAACTAAATCTGTTTGCGGAATCAACGTATTTAAGAAACTCTCATGAAATGTCCATTTTGTATTTTGCGCTCTTTCCCAACACACTTCTTTTTTACACCATTCAGTAACATTTTCGGTCAATCTGTCATCTCGAGTTATAAATTCATATGTTTCATCACACAAAGTAGCAAGTTGTTTTTCTAATGTAGGATACAACCCTTGGTTGTTCCATACCTTTATGAAATCCAATTCATATCCTTTTCTATGTTTGCGTATGTAATCAAACATGATACTCATTGCATAAGCTACAACATTTGCCTTATATGAATGCTTTTCTCTCCACCAAGATGTTTTTTTAACTATTTCATCAGAACATTTGAAAATAATAGCTAACGCCACAACTCTTTTGAAATAATATTCGTTATATATTTCATTAGACTTATCCCATTGCTTCTTTATATTTGTTGCAAACACCTCTACGATCTTCTGCTTGCCTTTGCTCACCTTATCCGGTGCTCCCTCATATATTTCCATGTATTTAGCCAGATCAACCATCTTAATGACTTGACTTTCTGGATATCGAGTTTCATATTGTCTAAGTTGGCTAGACTTCGGCTTGAATTTCATCTTTCCCTGATTGTATTGCCCGCGAGTTCTTTCATAGTACCAATATTGTTGATACTGATTTCCGTTAACCGCAGGTGCCGGTGTTTTCCTAGAGAAATCTTCCATACGTATATGAAATGGATGATTCGAGAAGAAATCAGAAGCATCAACTTTATTTTGCGAATTAGAATATTCAGAGATTTTAGGTATAATTCTCTCGGACATAGAGTGCTCCAAAACCGATATCTTCATCGGAACAAACAAGCGCGAAATATCCACATTTTCATCTTTGCGTGCCGTTAATAGGGTATTTGCGATTGAGGCTGTAGTTTGACCGCCGTTAACGATTTGCAAATCTTTGATTCTTGTTATTTTTAGGCCCTCAGGTGTCATTTCAGTATCAACTTCTGTGGCGGTCGCTGCAATTCCATTATTATATGCAAAAAACATTTCCGGATAGTTTTTTATTGTATTTTGAATACTTTTATTAACCTTACCGCGAACACTTAAAAACGAGCGTACATTTCCCTCCAACAGTCTTGCACCATATTCTAGATACAAATCGTTCAATATTTGCCCTGGGATAACCGCAAGATATGATGAATATGTAATAATATTTTCTGGTTTAGAATTAGTATCCTCAACAGCATCTCCGGTTTCTATCTCATCATATTTAGGAGCAACTTCTATATCTGCAACAATGTCACTATACTCAACAGCCTTAACACAAGGAATGCCAGAATATCCCATGTCTGACATAATTATTTCGACACTTTCTTTTTGAGTTTTCGAACTAACAACATCAAACAGACGTGAAACGTCCCAAACGTTTAGCTCTACAATTTTTCCACCAACTTCATCATCTTTAATGTTTTTTGTTCTTTGCTTATTGAACGCATCAGTTAAAAGATAAAATCTGAATTTCGTGATACTATCCAATTGATCGCGAAGCAATTTGGCAAACTCATAAACCTGTGTGCTTTCTTCCAGTTCTCGATACAAATCATATTTAATTGCTTCATCGACAAAATAGCGTATTTTTTTGAACATCGCTTTTATATCTTCACTTTGAATGGAGTCATTCTCATGGGGGCCGTGATAATCCGCAATAAATACGCAACAACTACCATCAGCCTCATCGATGGCATATCCATCTATTCTCATATTAGCCTTACGACGAGAGATTCCCTCATAATAACATTCTACAAAATCATCAAACTCCTCGCCAGCGATTAATATATTGGTAACATATGAAAGAAACTCTTCGCTAGCATTAGTGATATTAGCATTCGCTGCTAACGATATATCCTCGTGCAATATTTCGCGATATTCATATACATTCATTTTCAATCCTCCAAAAACTGAGATATTCCATTAAGCAAAATAGTATATTTTACATTGCCAATAGAATCGTCGATATTTTTTCTTCGTAATCGTGGAAAATCATTAGTTATCGTATACCTTTGTGTTGATTTGTAAGCAAAGCAAAACGCATCATATTCAGAATGCGGCTCGTATCCAACATTATCCAATCTAGTTCTAAACATATTCAGAACTTCAATATCCTTGATTTGTTCTATTAAGCTTAAAACAATTTTATTGATTGTGATAGCTTTTTGATTTACTGCGCTGGTTTCTTCTAATCTTACTACTACCAAGTGACCATCAGATTCAGATTCCAATTGTTCTATAGAATTAACGATTACTTGTGTTGCGTTTTCCGATACTGTTTTTACCTCATACCACGTATCATTAATTTCAAAATCTTTATGGCCAAGCAAAGGTCCCATCCAACTAAATATAGCTGTTTTTTCGTCATAGTCCTTCAAAAAATGATTTTGCAGTTCGTAAAGTTCTCCTATCAAACCTTTTATCTCAGATTTATCCAGTAAAACATTATTTTTTCTTCCGAACATCTCTTTCCAATATTTCCAACGCATCAATGCATTAGAAATAGCTAATTCCGGACCAGCTTTTTCGCATGTAAGAACAATATCCTTACACAATATCAAAAACATAGACTTATACGCTTCATCTAATAGGTCAAAGTACAAAGCTAATTTCTTATCTTCGCGCCTTTGCATTTTTACATTAATTAACTTCGTAGATTTAACATGAGACTCCACTCCGTTTTCTGTAATAACCATAGACATACAACCATCTTCGTTGTATCCAACAAAAATATTTACTTTGAAATCTGCATCTATTCTTTGATATGTTTTGGATTTAGCGCCTTTTTCGAATTTTCCTTGCAAATCCATTAGTCTATCTCCTCGTCTGCATCCCAAGCGTCATACTCACCTTCAAATATCTGTTGAATAGCAATTTTGTTTAGAATATATCGCGCATATTTCGTCTCGTGATCAGATAAAGTTGGAATTCCAATTCCAAATCCAAAAACAGGACTACTAATTTCGATATTAGTCTTTTCACCTTGTGATGAAGGTTGCTGTACACCTAATTCAACTGCATAAATGAAAAGAAGAGGATTTCTATCAACATTAATGAAGTAATCTTTTTGCGGAATGTTTTTCTTTTTGATTCGCTCTTTTAGTTTTTCGTACTCGGCTTGTCCCATACCGTATCTAGCATCTGATGAAGTACCTAACCTACGTTTGCTTGCAGACATCTTTAAAATCTTGCCACCATTTTCAACAGAAAAGCCACGAACAGGATGCTTATATACAATTCCATTGCCAAAATCAATCTCTTTACTCGATTGGCCTGTTGCAAAATAAATATCCCATTCCTTCAGTTCTTTTCCGCGATAGCCTTTAATAAATTTCATAATGGCATTAGTGTTGAATTGCTCATTTTTAGGTGAAATTTCAAGCTTATCTAAAAATTCAACAAGCAAATTC
This sequence comes from Bacilli bacterium, assembly GCA_017502465.1. GTDB lineage: Bacteria > Bacillota_I > Bacilli_A > RFN20 > CAG-826 > RGIG5418. The sequence goes on from JAFVUY010000010.1 coordinate 17,695, forward strand.
ATCGGGATGTTTTTGAAGCCGTATTTTGTATTATTTTCCGAATCTAAAGTATATCCTAACTTTATTAATTCATCTGCAAATTCTGTGATTGCAAGTTTGTTTCTTTCGTTTTTATCCTTATCAAGATATATTTCAGGGGTTTCAAGATAAACACCAGAAAGGCTTATTGCACATTCCCTACTCTCGGTGCTTCTCATCTTATTCCTAGCCGTTACAATCAAGGATGTTATATCAGAACGAACACGAAGACCAAAATCCATAGGAGTTAGACCTGTATCTTCGTATCTTTTGATTTCTTCCCTTAATTCATCCGTAGCCTGACTAATATGACGATACCATTCTATGCTTTCTGTAGACATCCAAATTCGACACAAATCCGAATATCCCTTCCTGTATCCAAACCAACGCCCCATTTGCATGAGAGTATCATACATCTTAGAATTTCTATAGAAATAACTTACTACCAATCCCTCCAACGTCAAACCTCTGGACAAGCTCATACCACCTACAGCTATAATTCGCAAACCATCTTTGTACGCATCATAACTTAAATTTTTTCCGTTTTGTTGGTTTACTGTCTGTACAATTATGCTAGCGCAAGCACTGTGTAAAGCTTGCTGGACTTCGAGCCAATCATATTCTGCTTCTTGATATATCTCTTCATAGGTATCCTTTAAGAGAGAAATATATTCATTTTGTAATGCCGCATCTTCTTCCATTTTACAGTATAGCCTACAAGCATTTTGAAGGTTTTTCAAGAAATCGTTGGTAAGTTCTGCAACTCGATTTTGAACATATGTAAATCGGCTAACATTAATTAACATTGAACGATGATTGCCGGTCATCCCTCTCAAATCTTCAATAACATTTGCGAGTACAAAAGTAGCGATTGCTTTTTTTAGATCATTAGGAATTTCATTTATCAATGTAACCGACTTGTGTCTAAGCGGCAAAATGTTTGCAATGCTACCACTGTCGGATAAATCATCATTAATAGTAACAATCATGTGATTGGCATTGCCTTCTTCATCAAATATATTTCTTGCACCTATATAGTTTGATGGAGCATTCAATGAATAAATATAATCTTTAGGGAACAAATCCTCTGCTACCATTGAATTATAATTATCCGGGTCGATAAAAATGTTTGCAAAAGGAGTTGCAGTAAAACCTACATAACTAGACTTAGAAAACATTTTCAAAAGTTCACGGATTTGCGCATTAATAGCAGTGGGTTCTTCCTCGGATTTTGTGTTTATTGAAGCATTGTCTGCCTCATCATCTACAACAAGAATGGAGTGATTTATTGCGTTTTCACCGTTTTGATTAAATGTTTTCAGCCATTTATTCAATCGTTTCAAAATGGATGAATTTTTCTTCAAAACAAAAATAACTGGACCGTTGATATTTCTTAAATCAAATCCAAGATTGTTTGCATTCTGCGCTTTAAAGTCATCAGTTGTAGATGTTAAAACCATAGGTCGCACAGAAGAATCATATTTACCGACACCAATGATCTGACCGTCTTCTTTCATCTTCATCATAGCATCGCTATCAGCACCCACGAATCCTTCGTCGATACGTTGTTGCGTTTGTTGACGCAATTTTTCTATGGTTCCCGTAAGCAATACAATCACTTTATATTCTGCATCTACTGCCTTGCATATCAAACCGGTATAATTAGCTGTTTTGCCTGATTGAACGTCACCTATAATCAAACCACGTCGTTTGTAAGAAATATCTCTTCTTGGATCTCCCAACAAATCTGTAAGTGTATCAAGGACATCATCCATGGTATTGACAACATTGGATGAAAATCCTTTATCCGTGAGCAAATATTTTTTGTATCTTTCCCAATACTTCATTTCAAGCTGAGATTTTGCTGCTAAAAACCACTTCTCATGTCCTTTTTCCTCTATAAGTACACCCTTGTCGAGCTTTATTGAAAACTCCGATTTAATAACAGCTCGAACTTCATCTATTTCATCTTGTGTCATTTTGGAAAAGAAAGGCATTCCGCTTACTTCGTCAATTCGCTCATCAATAGTATGTTCTTCTACAATAGTATCCGCTGCAATAAATACAACAACCATATCTTTTAATCGCTTTTGTAAATCATTCATACTTTGCAAGCTCCTTTTTTATGTTTTCTTTAATTACTTCATAGTTACAATAAGGTTCTACTTTCATAAACATCTTATAGTATGAAACAATATCTAAACCTCTGTCTTTTATGTATTTTATTTGTTCTTGTAATTCTTCCCACAGTTTTTCAGCTATTTCGTCATTTACCGTTTTCTCTTCAATTTTGCCTTTGGCTGCGTCTACATACATAGCGGTTACAGGAAACGCTTCCTCTAAAACCTTCAATACACCATCCAACATCTTCACTTGCTTGTCATCCAATGTTTCTGCCAACATTTTCAACTGAGGTATATCTCGATTTATCAAATACTCACAACCATCCCTAACGATACGGCGTTCCCAAATATATTCAATATCTTCCGATTTTTTATCTTTTCTACCTCTATAGGTGTGAACTGACTCACTACTAAGCACGGATTCATAAACCGCATTATACATATTCTTTCTGATAATATCCGGTAGAATTGCAGAACTCTTTTTTATATCGATAGACCACATATAATCCAATGAGTTTGGAATATCGACCATAACTCGTGCTAATTTGTTCAATTCATCTTTTCTTTCTAATCGGAACCATGTTCCCCAAATTATCAAGCGGCGGTTTCTGTATACATAGAATCCCTGATCGTTACGCAACGCCTCCTTGCCGCCAATTTTGTCCAAATCATCCTGAGTTAATTTGGATAGATGGGGCAATATATATGGGGATAACAATATTTTTTGATTATGTATATAGATGGGGCATTCTCTTTTCTTTTGAGTTGCTTTGTGATTTTTCAGAAAGGGATCTCTTGCTTGTAGTTTTTCTCCATTTACATTTATCACTAAACCATCATCTATATATCGATGAAACACTAATGATAAATGATTCATCATTTCATCTAAACATTTAGCAAATGTTTCAGAAAGATTACCTGTCCCTTCACGCACGCGGTCAAACTCGCTTAAATGTATGTATGTTCCAGAATCCATTGCTTTGAGCATATCTATGTGTTCATACATATCAATCTCGTCTTCTGAAAACACCTTTAACATCCATGCACCTTTTTGTATCACATAATCTAAATCCCATGAGTAACCATTAATTTTTCCGTCTTTCTTGCTGATTACAACCAGTTTTCGACATTGTGATAATGAAGCAGACTTCATTCCCAAACCAAATCTACCTAAATCATCGGTTTCTCTTTCCAAGAGTGGATTATGGCTTCCGTATCTCATCGCCTCGTATAATTTATCATTGTCCATTCCGTAGCCATTGTCTAAAATAACCATTGACGGATTAGAGTTGGGATATGACAGAATAGTAATTTCAGATGCTTTTGCACTAATGCTATTATCAATCAAATCAGCTATTGCTGCACAGAAAGAATAGCCTAACGATCTCATAGATTCAATCAACGCCGGTGCAAACGGCACACATTCTTGCTCGTACATATGTGATCCCCTTATTTTTTCTCTGGAATTATATCCACTATATCGTTTATTGTGCAATCCAACGCTGTGCAAATCTTCACAAGCACATCGCTTGAAATCGTTGCACCGTCTTTCTTCATCTTCGCAAGTGTAGCAGGACTGATTCCAGCCTTCTCGGCAAGTTCCTTACTCTTCATCTCACGATCGATTAACATTTTGAATAGTTTCTTATAGCTTGCAGCCATATTTCACCTCATAAAAATAAATATTTTTATACATGTACTATTTTACTCCTTTAATCGACAAATTGCAAGAGTTTTTGCAGAACAAATTACAAGATCGCTAAATTTCTTTTGCTTGCGTAAACAGGGGGGCGCTCCTATCAATGATATAGGAACCAATATATCAGTTCCTATAGAAATGATCATAACAAAAATCGCTTTTCTTTGTTTAAGGCTACGTAAATTTTGATCATTAACCAGAAAGAGGTTGGAGCTAAAAAGCATCCAACCTCTTTCAAAGTGATATAATTTAGTTGAAATCAAAGCCAACTAAAGTTGTCAAACAATGCACTGCTTTATCCGCTACATTTTTAGTATTTGACTGTAATCTTTTGACTGTAACAGTTTTGCGTACTACACGGAATGTACGGAATAGTTAGCATTATACGGACAATTCGTCGGAATATACGGACTATTTGAGACTATACGTTTACATTTTACGTATCTATATGCGTTGGGGTGGTAGAGGCCGCAAGTTCAAGTCTTGTCACTCAGACCAAAAAGCATAGAAAACGTTCGTTTTCTGTGCTTTTTTCTTTCTTTTTTACGGGAATAGCATACTTTTTCGCAAAATCGACACTTTTTCAAAATCACACGACCACTTTTCTGACCACAGCAACTCGAACTTTTGACCACTTTTGCCCCAAAACCGCCGCGAAGAGCACTATTTTCTGATATGAACAAAGGAATTAAATATTTGCAGGGCTGCGCTCAAAATTCCAACCGAGCACAGCCCTTTTTCTTTGTTTTAGGCATAGTATTTTTTTCAAAATTCCAGCGTTTCAAAAGGTTTTCAACGTGTCCAACCGCTTTTATCTTCCCTCTCGCACACCTTTCACATTCACGGCAAAAACCACCCAAAACGCCCGACTTGAACTTGAAGCCTCCATGCTACCGGATGCCATAAAACATCTCTACACCGCGAAATTTGCCCTAACATTCAACATCAAAGGCGGTGCTTGGCATAAATCCAAGTCTCGCCTTCTCTTTGTCTTAGGCATAGTGATTTTTAATCATTTTATATCATAAGACGCGTGCCGCGAAAGAACACTCGATATTCTTATTAATTCATTCTTTTGCGTATCACTGAATGTGTATTTTCCTATCTTAACGAATCCATCAGAAGTACCATTAGGCAAAAAAATTGCAGAATATATCTCCTTAAGTTTATCTTCAATGGTTACCGTTTTCTTTTGAGGGTCTGAAGCGTACGTTTCATCGGAATTAAGATAATCATCTTCTCTTAGCCTTAATTTGTTTTTATACATCATTATTTCTGAAAATATGTGTGCCTTTTCTCCGTTTATAAATCCACGATAATCATCCATACTCTTGACTTTCAAACCTATCAATATAGGAACTATGTACATTAAACCAAATCTAGCAGCACGTCCATCGTCAAAATAAAAGCCATCGTTGTGCCTGTGAGTAATGTTATATGCTGCAGCTTTTGCAGTTGTATAAAACTTTGTGATTTCTCTTAACTGGAAACCAAAATATTCTATAACTGAAGAACATACTATATCATAAACCCAGTAATGATCGTTTAAATCAATATAGCTATAAAAGCTCGACATATCCGGTTTGGGAAGTTCTATTCTCATACCGAAGAATCGATCCAAATATCTATAACCGTCAAAATCTTGGCCATAATACATTTTTACTGTATGTTGAAGTTCTGCTGAGTTAATAGAAAAAACAAAGGTTACACGATCATTGTTAAAATAATGTTTTACACGCTCTAACAGTTTAACAGCATAGCTAGGCTTGCATCTGTCGAGTTCATCAATAAAAATGACCAACCGATTACCTTTTTCAATCATTAATGAATCTAAAAATTCAGCAACTAGATCATAGAGGCTTTTTTCGGCCTTAACACCTGCTAATATATCCTCCGACTCCAGTAAATCTACAAGTGTTTTTATATCTTTACCAGAAAAGAAGCTCGCTATTTGTGCTCCAATCTTCAACCAATTCTTTTCTTTCTTAAAATCATAATTTGTCTCCACCTTTTTGATGATCTCATATACAATTGACAAAATGGGGTCGTTGTCGTTATCATTCGACCACGCATCGTAGTAGATTGGAACTTGCAATTCGAGCTCATCATCATTAAGCTTCATTGCTTTTTTTATAATCTCAACATCTTTGTTTTCTTCTTTGTTGCAGAATTCATTATAAGACTCCAAGATCATTTGCGCCTGCTTAACAAAAAAAGTTTTTCCACTACCCCAATCCCCATCAAGTGCAATAGACATCTCAGTGTCAAATGAATTAAGCAATAGTATGAATTGTTTCAAATCTTCGTTGCGCTTTATAGTGTTATCAACCAAAGTTGTTATTAGGTTTTCTCTAGTGGGTTTGAGTTCTAAATTTCTCATGCTTCACCTCTGGCGTTTTTATTTATATTGTTTTCTTATATTATAGCATAATTCGACACAATATTCAACGCGGATAAGCTAAAAATGATTTGGTTTTACTTATAATCTAAAGGCACGGCTTGTTACCGTGCCTTTGTTGTTAATTTGTGAGTGCTTCAAGCATCAACCTTGCTCCGAACTTGAAAGCGTACCCTAATATCGACAACATTCTGATTGAAGTAAAATATCGCGAAGGAGCCCCTATAGCAAAAGACGACGCGATTATAGAATTGTGTGACGAAGCATCTGCAGCAATTGTAGTTACTAAAAACGCCAATGATTTTGGAGTTCACAATACCGACGGCAAAAAAGATTTGCTTAGAATTCCGGCTTTCGCTTTCCTATATCTGCTAGGAAACGCCGAAAAACATGGATATCGTGGTATTGATTAACCATTTAAGGAGGAAAAATTATGCGTAGTATGATTTATTATCCCGGGTTTGAATTAGAAAATGAAACCTGGTTAAAATTTGCACTTCTCTATTTCGAGGAACTACGTCCAATTATTCCTCCTATGGTTACAAAGAGGGAAAATTATCTAAGTCCAACTGCTATTAAAATAATGGAAAGCACGAACTTAATTCGTCCTTATCAGCCAGAATACGAAGAAGGCTGTTGCGCTTCTATAATAGCCTGTGAACAATTTGAAAGGTATTTAGCTAACCCTAAAAGATACACCGATTTCTTCTCGAGATATAGCAACACAGATTTAATCCAAAAATGGACAAGTCCTGATAATCAGAATTGCAAACTCTACGAAGGAAAGTTCTCCACCACGTTTTATGATTACTGTGTTGAACATCATCTTGCTCGACCATTTGAACAGGGGATCTACATCTCAAAAGATTTAGCATTTGTATATATGAGTCTTTTAGCAGATATCATTTCAAAAAATCAAGAATATGAAATGTTCACTGACATAGGACGATACGATACCCTTTTGCTTTATAATGATCGAGCTACAAAACCTTCACAAAGAACTTATTATCAAAAAGCTAGAACTGAAATTGAGTTTGCAATTCCTACTCAAATAAACAATATCCCGCTTGATACAATTATTGCTTTGAGAAAAGATCGTAGCTTTGATTCCAGCAGACGTGCTTTTGTTTTCGAATTTGAAAATTATATGCGTTTGCGTCAAAAGGATCCAAATGCGTCTTTTGAAGAAGCATTAAGAATTCGAGGAGATATACTCAATATAATTTCAAAATTATTCGGTCCAATTAAATCATTGTATTTAGCTTTTAAAGATGTTGCCGGATTACCGTTGGTAGATACTTTATCTATAGCAATTGATAATAAAGACGATTGGGAAACTAGTAGTCTACAGTCTTACATTGGTAACATTCGTAGCAAAAAACAAGCAAATCGCTATTTAGCGAAATTAAGAAAATCCGTACATCCATACTCAACTTTTAAGCAATAAAAATAAACAATAATTATACAAAAACCAGTGCAACCAAATTGATTGCACTGGTTTTATTCTTCTATGCTATTTAATAAACGATAAAATCTTTTGCAAAAGTTGCTCGTTGCCAACAACTATAAGTGCCAACTTTTCTCTTACTCTAGAAAGACCCTGATACAACAATTTGGTATATATGTAATCCGGATTAGGATGTTCTACTGCTCTTAGAATATTACTTTGATCATAATAAAAAGTTTCATCCAAAAGCATTAAAACATTGTCAAACTCCAAACCAATTACATGATGGGTATCATAATCTCCATCGTACTGTTCAAAATGGCTTTCAAAATAGTTAGATAATGAATAGTTTATAAAAGTATAATCTTTTTTTCGATAGTTATATATCAAAAGTTTTGCTTCTTCTACATTGTTAGCATATAGAATATCGACATTATTAAATGTAATATCCTCCGGCACTGGACGATTTAAATTCATCAATGTGTAAATAAAAGAAGCTAATTCTATATTTGTTCTGATTTTATCAGATAACTTATGCGTTTTCAACTTTGGCAATTTCTCTATGGCACCAACAATGTCCCGACCTTCTTCAGCATGAGAAAGAGTCTGTTCGGGATCCGCAGAAAAAACGCAGATTTGTTCTCCGACTTTAATTTCTGACACCAACTTTTCAAACTGGTTTTTATACCATCTATGAGTTTCATCCACCAGGATAAATTTATACTTTCCAAATTCGAAGCCAGAATCTATATGTGATGCTGGAATAACGTCCAAATTTTCAATTTTTCGTCCTATTTCTATTTGTCCCTCAGTCAGCTTTGCGCAATGAATGACTAGCGTTTTTTCGATGAGAGCCAATTTTTTCGCAATATCATATACTAAGAGTGTTTTTCCTGTGCCAGGTTTCCCTAAAATAGAAAAGTATGCAAATTCATTCGTTTGAGCTTTTTCTAGTATATATTTTTTTATTTCCTCTTGTCCCGATGTTAAAAAGTATTCGTCATTTAAAAACTTTTCGGGCGTATTGAAAGGAGAAACAAGATACTGCGATACTCTGAAGAGGTTATTAATATCTATAGACGTATTATAACAAATGAACTCCCGAACCTTTTCTACTACATCTTTAGCTTTGCAGATTATTAAAGAATTATCTTCGTTCAACGTGTAACACGTAAGCGTTTTTGTTTCCACGGTAAAATTATATAATTCAAGATCTAGATGCGATAGATAATGGCGATTCTGCAACAATTGCTTCCTTATTTTTTCTTCTGAAACTGGCTCACTTTTCAATTCTATATTTAAGCAAGCGCTATCTTTGAATTTCAACAAGTCGAACTCTTTGCCTATTTGAGGGATTTTATAAGAATAATAAAAACCATCTAGAGCCTCGATATCTATTCCTGATTCTATTAACCAATCAACAAGAATCCTTAACGATTCGATTTCCCTTTCTTGAATAACGGAACTTGCTATCTTTCGAGAGTACGCTTTTTCAAAGAGATTAAACGTCGATTCGTTTTCTACTCTTGATAATGCAAATAAATTAATCGGAGCTACCACAATTTTCCCTCCTGCAAACCATCACGATGTATGTATACATTTTAACATTATTTTTGAATGATTTCAATATTCTGAGTGAAATTCACCAATTATTCATACCTTTATACATTAACACTGTTGACAAAACACCCTCAAAGTGCTATAATAGTTTTACTCTAAGAGTAGTTTTAGAGGGGAGATATTTCTGTCAAGAGTCTATGGCGGATTTCTAACAAGAAGAAATCCTTCCCCATAAGGCCTGACAATATTATTTCGAAGTGTCGTTGACAAGTAAATTGTTGAAGTCGCATTGAAATAACCTCCAATAGAATTGTGAATGATATTATGAACAATATTATTATACCACTTTTCTCGATTGTGCAGTTATGGACAGCCGGTTGAGAGTTCGATGACAAGACAAGGTTAGAAAACTTAATACTGTGTTTAAAAATGTGCCTGTTGCTTAGAGATGTTGTCCCTCGTGCAACGGGCATCTTGCTATTTATGGAGACAAAAATGAAAGACCTTGAATATAAAAAATGGTTAGACAAAGCTAGCGTTATAAAAAGCTACGCTCATTTTGATCAAAGAGTATCATTAAGAACAATTATATCAAAAATCAACAACCCTGAATACATAAGTCATTATGCTTTCAAACCTTTTATTCATTATCCTTTAACTTTCAAAAAATACACGAGGGGAGAGCGAAAAGATAAAACGCGCGAATTATACTATTCGAGTCATCAAGATAGGTGCGTATATCAATATTATTCACACATTATTGATCAAAAGTATATTGAACGCGTAAACATAGATGGTATTAGCGATGTAGCTATTGCATATAGAACTGATCTGCATCAAAGTAATATTGATTTTGCCAAAACAGCATTTGATTTCATTCGCAGCTATCAAAAATGTATCATCATGGTTGGTGATTTTACCAACTTCTTTGACACTCTTCAGCATTCGTATTTGAAATCTAGACTATGTGACCTTTTGGGTGTAGAAACACTGTCCGAAGATTTTTATAAAGTTTTCAAAAGCATTACAAAGTTTAGCTTTGTAAATCTCTCAGATATTTTGAAGTACTACAAAATGGACGATACCTTCGAAAACAGAAGAACTCTCAATAAAAAAGATGTAATAATGCCAATCCAAGAACTGAGAAAACACAAAGCTCTAATACATACTAATAACGATAATTATGGAATCCCTCAAGGATCGGCTATCAGTGCCATTTTGTCAAATGTGTATATGCTAGAGTTTGATAAAAAAATTCACGAATACTGTTCAAAAAATAATGCTTTATATCTCAGGTATAGTGATGACTCAATATTTATTTTCCCTGTTGACACTAAAGACGAATTTACAACCCATTATGACACCATAATGAAAACCATTGAATCCATCCCTAACCTTCAACTCCAAAAAGAAAAAACTAAGCTATACTACTATTCAGATGAAACAGTTGAGAATATTGATTCATTTATAGGCAACGGTGAAAATGGGAAAAACATTATCGATTATTTAGGGTTCAGTTTTGATGGCAAAAAAGTACACATCCGAGACAAAACAGTTAGCAAATATTATTATAGAGCATATAAAAAAGCCGATACTATTGCGGAGATGCAGGGTATAACTCCTAAGGGGAATATTATCTCTGAGGAGAGACTGTACAAAGTGTATACTAACAAAGGGGCAAAAGATAAACCTGGAAACTTTTTGACTTATGTCAATCGATGTGTTTCAGCGTTTGGCGAGAACGAAGGAGTTTCAAGGATTGCAAAAGTACATTATGGAAAAATAAAGAAGAGGAAACGCTATAAGTAATGCCACAACCTTTAAAAACATCGAAAACCGCAAAGGGTTTTCGATGTTTTTTATTATATCTTTACGATTAAAGCCTCTTTTGACCACTTTCAGCTTAAAATTCAAGATCAAAAACAGATGATTTAAAGGTGAAAATCGGATTTTTCGTTGTTTTTACGAAGGATTGAGCCAATTTTGGGTGTATCTAGTAGATGCTTTTTGCTTGAAATTAATATTTCTAACTCATTTTTAAGCTAAAATATGGGTTTTTACTTGAACTTGCAACCTCTATTCCCACTGTGTACTTTTTTAAAAAGTTACGAATTTGTATCGTTTTGACGTGAAAATAGCTGAAGCTTTTCTTTGATTTAGGCATATTAATTTTTCACAAAAGACTTGAAAAGCGCGCTCGTTAGAGTTACAATACAACAAAGCAAAAAGTGCTGCTAGTGGAAGGATTTTTCCAGGCGTAGCAACACTTTTTAGGATTTTATATTAATTTGTTTTTTGAATTCTTACAGGTTTTAATTTGTTTTTTGAGAGTGTGAAAGCGCGGTTTATGGCATCAGTCAAAGCATCCTAAATTTACGACCACTTGTTGTAAATTCGCAATTTGAAAACGACCACTTTTTCTGACCACAATTAGCGTTGTGCTATGCGTAAAATTTAACGCCATATGTGCGGATTGTAAAGTTAAGTGTGCAATTTAATGCTATTTGTGTGTATTTTTTAGCTTATTGGTAAAAAATGGCAATTGGGGTGATAGAGGCCGCAAGTTCTGTCGCCTGCGCCCTCGCTCTGCCGAGCGAGAAGTCTTGGACGCTCGCAAGCTCGCTATTCCGTCGCTCCGCTCCTTACACTCAGACCAAAAAAGGGAGATTCGAAAGAGTCTCCCTTTTAGTTTCCCACATTTCCGCATCCGTTTTTTTGAGTGACAGGATTGAACTTCGGTCATTCTGCCACACCAAGCGCCGCC
>JAFVUY010000095.1 GCA_017502465.1 Bacilli bacterium
CACAAGACCCGTTTACGGGTAGCAAGTAAAATATGCAGGACTGGCAGGTCGTTTAAATACGCACTTGTGCGTAAGCCAGAATAGTTTAGGGCTAATTGCCCGAAAAAGAAAAACCACCAGCTAGGCTGGTGGATATTTATTATGCCGTTAAAATTTCATAATATTATATTGGTTTTGTGATGTTGCGTAGTTAAATTTAATATTTGTACTTTTTTACAAAAGCAGTTGGGGTTAGACCTGTAAAAGTTTTAAAATTTCGCAAGAATGAAGTCATTGAAGCGTAACCACATTCATGACAAACAAAAAGCATAGAATCACTGCTTTTTAATAGCAGACTTTTAGCTTTTTCAATCTTTAGAGAATTCACGTAAGTATTGAACTCTACGTTGGTTTTTTTCAAAAAAAGTTTACTTAAATAAGTGTAGGAGTATCCTATGTCGTTAGCTACTTTTTTTAAAGTTAACTCTTCAGAGAAGTGGTCATTAATATAGCTAATAATTTCAGTAAAAGCAGTGTCGTAGGCAGTTGCGCTAGAAATGCTAGTCTCTTTAACGCGGGATGATGAATGAATAATCGTAAGAAAAAGTTCTAAAAAATTTTGATAAAAAGAATTGTCGTGAGTAATGTCTTTTTGTTGTTTAATCGATAAAAACACCTCGTGTAAAGCAATAAGATGTTGCATTGACTTGCTGGAAACTGTTAAGTGTTTTAGTTTAAGAGAATTGATAAGTGTTTTAATTTTGTCCGTAAGTAAATTTTTAGAAAACATTATATTAAAAAAACAATTGTTGGTAGTAAGGTTGTAAAAGGAATGATAGTCTTTTGGGGTTAAAACGAATACGTCATTTTTAGTAACTATCATATCTTTACCGTTTAAGTGGTGGATACCATTTCCCGAGATAAAACCTGCGATTTCATAGCAATCGTGGAAATGCAGAAGATGCGCAGGTACCCTACTGTGTGTTTGTAGGTAAAGAAGGTTTTCTTTATCGAATTGTGATAATAAATATACTGGTTTGCTTACAACTTTCATAAGTCGAGTATACAACAAAAAAACTAAAATGTCAATAATTTTCAAAAATTATTCTTGGACAAGTCGTCTATAAATGTTATTGGTTGAATTTTGGTTAATACTAGTAAAATTATGGGGAGATTTTAACGAGTCCCTATGATAAAATATTTATACCCTAATAGTGTGGGATATTTATATGGAGGAGTAATATAGTATGAGAAGAAAATTATTGATGTTAGTTACAAGTTTAGTATTGGCTATTACATTAATTTTCACCGCTTCGGCATGTGCAAAGCCGAAGATATCTGTTTCGTTTGTTCAAAATGGGCAAGAAACGATAGTGAGAGAGATTGTGGTTGGTGGTTCGCTTAAAGCGGAAGACATACCTACGCCTGTGACTAAAACGGGGTATGATGTTGTTTGGGATGTTGTTGATTTCACGAATATACAAGAAGATTTGACGGTTAACGTTGTAGAAACAGCAAAAACTTACGTTTTAATGTTTAACGTTAATGGTGGTGATGAACTTCCCAACGGAAGTGCAACTTATGACAGTCCTGTTGATTTGCCTGAAGCTACAAGAGAAGGTTATGATTTCTTAGGTTGGTACTTAGGCAATGATTTGATTGAAGATGGAAGCGTATGGAGAGTAGCGGATAATGTTTCGCTTAGAGCTGAATGGGAATTAGCTCCTTGGAATCCTGAAGTTGATTACACGTTGATTGAAGACGAATATGACGTTGTGGTTGATTTTAACGGTGGTAATGCGGTGTCGCCTAATGATTGGGAACTCGTAGATATTAATCTTAATAGTGCGCCAGCATCAAACTTTTCTTATAAAGTAAGGGTGACGTTGAGTGATACTTTTGGTGCTGATGAAGCTTTATATGGGGTTTCAAAGGCGTATGTTAGATTTTTTGGTGCGACTTCAGCGTGGAGTGGAGAAACAAATATTGAAGCTGGTAATTTAGGTGTATGCTTTAATATTGAACCTGGTGAAGTTTCAATGATTAACTTTGCCGGCGGTAGCATCATTAGAAGTTATGAAAACCTTACCGATTTAGAAATGTTGGCGAGCGGGAACTCTTTCATATTAGAGGTAGGTAGTTATGAAATTGATGAAACTACTTCAGCATTATTCATTGTAATGGATGACGTTTTAGTTGCTTTTGCTGAATATACTACGGGCGAATATTGCTTTGGTCAATATATCAGTTTTGGTTCATCAACACCTAAGTTCACTTATGAAGACTTAACGGAAAAACTTCCTGAACCCGTAATTGATTATACAAATCTAACAGTTTATGACATTATGACTGATTTTAACAGCAGTAGTAATGTCGAAACAGGCTCTTGGTCAATTAATAATATTAATATTGGAACTGCGCCTACTAATAACTTTGCATATAGAATGCAAGTTAATTACAAGAGCAGTTTTGGTGGCGACTCAACTTGGTGGGGAACGTCAGCGCAATATCTTAAATTCTTCGGTGCAACAGCTGGCGCTTGGAATACTACGGACGATAGCAATATAGAAGCTGGTGAATCAGGTGTTTGCTTAACTATAACACCTCAAACCATTAGTGTTATTGATTACGTGGGTGGAACTGCTGTGGAACGTTATTCAGCAAAATCGGGTTTAACCGCAATAATTGGTGATTCAAGTATTGTTCTTGAAGTAGGTGGCTACGAAGTTGATTCTGAAATATCAGCAATTTACGTTAAAGTTAATGACGCAGTAGTTGCTTATGCTGAATATGTAACGGGTAGTTATACTTTTGGTAACTATATTAGCATTGGTTCAGGAAATGGTGCAGAAATTTATAGTCCTGTAGCAGAATAACTTGTTGAAATTTAATTATAAATTTTGTATTAGCATTTAGTGGTAGAGAGAGGGATAACGAAATATCTCTCTCCATAAAACCGTATAGAGGTATAACATGATTAAGATATGGCAAGAAGCGGATAACACGGTAAAATGGGAAAATATAGAGGGAGCTAAAAGTTATACTTTATTTGACAACAATAGCAACGTAAATAAAATCGTATACAAAACAGACGACAAATTGAGTTATAAACCAACGGTCGTGGGAAAACATAAAATTAAAATTGTTTGTGAAAAGAGTAATGGTGAACTTGTTGAAGGCGAAATTGATTGCAGAGAAGTAAATATGTCCTTTGCATATCACGCTGCAATGAGAAGTGATTACTGTTTTGAAGAAAACCAACTTGGTTTTACAGGATTAAATGTTGATGATTTAGAATACGACGGAACAAGATATGAAGCATTTTATAATGCGGAAAAAGGTTGGTCGGCAAGAGAAGAAGATAAAACGGATTTTAGCAAAGAGCCGTATTTGTCAGAATTTTTGTTAAAATATAAAGAAGCAGGCCTAAACGTTCTTAATCCATCGTCATTTGGTGTGATTTATTCTGAAGATGATTGGGAAACAAGCAAACTAAAATTGTTAATGGATACAGCTTGGTATAAGTTTGGCATTAAAACAATGGTTTGGGATGACACCATATTTACAATTCCAAGGCTTTACGAGTGGACGGAAGAACAGGTATTTGAATTTATAGTTTCTAAATCTTACGATAACAAAAAAGCATTATATAATTATATGCGCCATCCTGGGTTTTATGGAATAAACGTATTGGACGAGCCTTTAAGTTCAAAAGAAAAAGATGCAAACGTTATCAATATGATTGAAAGAACGGGATATTGTGTAAAAGTCGTTAGCAAAATTGCCAAAAGCATAGGCGTTGAGTGTAAATTTGCGTGTGCACTGTTAAAATATCCATATATATTTAAAGGTGAAGACGGTTATAGAGAATATTTGGAAGATTGGGTTAAATATTCGGATGCAGACTTTATAAGCTTTGACGTATATATGCCATCCACTAACTGTAATCCCGAATGTGGTTCGATTGTAACGCTTGAAATGTTTGAAACGACTTACGCTTTAATAAGAGAAGTTGCTGATAAATACAGTTTAAGAATTGATGCCGCGGTTACTGCGTTTGATAATTCAAATGGCACAGGATTCACTCAAGTAAATGAAATTGACGTCGCGCAAAACGTTTACTATGCTTTTATGTATGGTGCATCATCAATGCTTTACTTTGTAGCGTGTCCGTTCGTAGATGATGGTGCGATTATAAGAACTATATTCGGTTATGACGGTAAACCAACTGAGATATATGATTGGGTAAAAGCGGTTAACGAACGATTAACAATATTACGTTCAAAAACAGAGAATTATAAATTTAAGAATACGAACGTTATTGTTGGTGAATCAATTCAATTTGTAAAAGCGCTTTGGTCTGACGATAATGGGAAATTTTCACATTTTTATATGAATATGAATACTTCTGCCGATAGGAGTCCGGTATTGGTATTCGTGTACGATAATGAAAGATACATCTACGTTAAAAGAGACGGTACGATAGAAGAAAAAGTTTCACAAGGTGAAACGGCATTATGGCCAACTTCGGGCGAACTGGTTATCGTATTTAACGAAAACGAAAAGATTTGGGATAGATGTGAAATGACTCCCTACAAAATTATTTAATTTAGTAAATATATTAAACAAATATATTAAAAACAAAATTTTAGGAGGATTTTGAAATGGTTGCAAAAACAAAACGAGTGTTATTAAGTATTTTAATAGCATTAACAACAATGATGTTTGTTATAAGCGGACTGTTATATGGCGTTGGTAATGTAGCGTTTGCTAACGATCCAATAACTGTAGATTATTCAAATATCACGGTACACGACGTTATAAGAGAATATAACGGCGGAAACGCTATAACACCTACTGTGTGGGACGTGGCTAATTATCACAATGCAATTAATGTTACAGAAGCGCCTACTTCAAATTTTGCGTATAAATTTGCTGTGACGGCAACTAATGGTTTGGGCGGTTACATAAGATTATTTGGTGATGCTGCGGATGGTTCTTGGACGCCTTTTGATGGTCCTGTAAGTAAAGGTGTTATTTTCAATTTTGCAGAAACAGCAGTTGGTAATATTCAATTTGCTGGCTTAAATAACGGCGCTGATGCACAAAGGGTTGATGGAATAACCGATTTAGTAAGCGGTGCTGTATTTGAGTTTGGTAGTTTTGACGTTGACTCAAATAATTCTGTTGCATATCTTAAAGTTAACGATACCGTGATAGCAAGTGTTGAATATGCAAAAGGAACGTATTCTTTTGGTACGTATATCGGATTTGGCGGAAATGGAAGTGGCACAACGTCATTTGGGTGTGCCCCAATTATCGATGAAGTTCCGGAAATTAATTACTCAAACATCACGGTACACGACGTTATAAGGGAATATAACGGAGGAGCAAACATTGAAACAGGCTCTTGGTCAATTAATAATATTAATATTGGAACTGCGCCTACTAATAACTTTGCATACAAAATGCAAGTAAATTATTATGGAAGGTTTGGTGGGGATCCTGCATTATGGGGAACGTCAGCGCAATATCTTAAATTCTTCGGTGCAACAGCTGGCGCTTGGAATACTTCAGACGATAGCAATATTGAAGCTGGTCAATCTGGTGTTGGTCTAATAATAACTCCTCAAACTATAACTGCAGTAAACTATGTTGGTGGCTCAGTAAAAGAAACTTATTCGGTAAGAGATGGTTTAACATCATTAAACGGAGATTCAACTGCTATTATAGAAGTTGGTAGTATTGAAATAGATACTGAAAAATCTGCAATATATGTTAAGATTGATGATGCAGTAGTTATATATGCGGAATATGTAACTGGCAGTTATGTATTTGGTAATTATATTAGCATGGGTTCTGGTAACGGTGGAGAAGTTTATACTAATGCTCCACAACAAATCGTAGAACCTGAAGAACCTGAAGAACCTGAAGAACCTGAAGATTTGCCTGACGCACCAACAACAATTGATTATACGAATATCACGGTATATGACGTTATAGGTGATTTAAACGGTGGTGAAGCAGTAACTCCGTCGCCTTGGAATACTACAAGTTATGATAACTTAGTTAATTTAACGGAAGTTCCCACTTCAAACTTTGCATATAGATTACAAGTTGATTTCTCTTCAGGATCAACTGGTGGTTACGTAAGAATGTTTGGTGATGAAGCAGACGGTAGTTGGGCACCTTTTGATAACAATGCTGATAGAACGGCGGTAACCAAAGGTATTATTTTTGCTTTTGCCACAAATAAGGTCGCAAATATTCAATTTGCAGGTTTAACAACTGCAAATTGGTTGTCTGGTGCGCAAGAAGTTACTGGGCTTTCGGAAGTTAGTGGCAAATTCTGTTTTGAATTTGGATGCTATGATTATGATGAAGTATATTCTATTGCATATTTGAAAGTAAATGATACAATTATAGCAAGTGTAGCATATGCAAAAGGAAGTTATTCATTTGGTACTTACATTGGTATTGCTGGTGGTGATGGTGGTGCTACTTTTGAGCAAATTGAATCTGCACCTACTGTTGACTATACAAAAATTAATAAAATTTACGATTTTAACGAAGTTAACAACGGCGTGTTAAAAACTTCAGTAAGCACTGCTTATTGGGCGCCTACTTCGTTTGCCATTCCTGAAATTAACAATGCTATAAAATTCAATTTTGAAACAGCTGGTTTTGATGGTGGTATGCAATTGTTTGCTACTTCAGATACTGGATTATGGACCGGGGCTATATACCTTGGCTCTAATGGTGATTATCAAAACAACTTTGGTGGAACGTCTATTAGAGAGTGGGTTTCTGGTTGGAGTAATTGGTCTGAAACGGCAACGTTTGAAATCGGTATTTATCAAAACGGTGACAATTACGTTATTTATTTAACTATAGATGGCGAACTTAGATTCTATTACGAAGCAACTGGAGAAGTAACGTACGGTAATTATATTAACATGTATTCTTCTTCTGGAAACGAAATTTCAGCAGTTGAAGAATATGTTGTTGATTATGATACTGTTGAAGTATTTAACGTTGCAGATATTTTAGGTGAAACTGAAATTGATTTAGCTACAAGCGGTGTTTATAATCTTGGTTCATTAACTAAAAATGCTAACGTAGCATTTAAATTCCGTTATTACGTTGGCGATACGTTTGACGGCGCAAACTTTAGACAATTTGGTTTCTTACAAGACGACAGCGACAATCAACCTATTTGGACTGGTACTGGTTTCGAAATGAATTTTTATTATAATGGTAGCGGTGCAAACTGTTCTATTAGTAAAGGTGGTGCTGGTTTTGGTGGATTTGCTTATGGTGGATTTGTTGCCGGTGCATTGCTTAACATTGAATTTGGTACTTATGACTTAGACTCACAAAACGCATATTTCTACGTTGGAATTGACGGTGAGATCGTATTCATTAAGTCATACGCTAAAGATTCTGTAACTCTTGATTACGGCGTAGCAGCACAAGTTACAGAAGATACAGATGCTAACATTAGAGTTTTAGATGCTGAAAAATATCTTATCGACGAAGTTGTTGGAGATAGACACGCTTATCACGTTGTTGATAATGACGGTTTCTACACCTTATCTTCAAATAGTGGAAACTTTGCTTTCGACCTAGTAAGTGGTGTTGCTCAATTAGGTTATTACAAAGTAGGAACTAAACTTGCTGTTACTGGTAATGTTGTTGCGAACGCATTATTTATTGATTTCAGTTTGGTAAATGGCGCGCAAGCAAAACTTACAGGTAAAGTTTCTGGTTTAAGATTTAAAGGTCAAATTAACACTGAAGATTACAATAAGTATGCAGAATACATTACCGAAGTTGGTATGGCATTTATTCCTGTAGATTACTTAAACGCTGACGGTTCTGATTTTATGTTCAAAAATTTCGTTATTGGCGAAACTATTTCTAAACTAGCGCTTACTCAAGATTTCACTATAGATGGCGATTACAACTCATATTTCGGTGTGTTTGGTAATATCCGTCGTGAAAACTATAACCGTAACTTTGCGGCTAGAGGCTACATTGCATTTAACTTTGTTGACGGTATTGATTACATTTATACTGCATTTAACGTTGAAGATAATTCAAGAAATATTGCTTATCTTTTAAAAGGTACTTATGATGCTTTAGACGATACTCAACGTGAAATAGCAGACAAAATGCTCAACAACATTATTAAAGTTACTTATGATGGAGAAGACGCTTCTGCTGTTGCTGGGTTAGGAGTTGATAACGTATTAGAGTCTCTCGAAACTGAAATAATTGATGAGTGCTTGAACGTTGTTATTTCTACAAACGAAAATTATCCAATTTATGCTTTATCTATCAACGGTGATTGCATTGCTATCAATGCAGAATTCAAGTTGTTTGATGGTAGTGTTTATAAAGTAAAATCTGTAACAAGAAATTCTGATAATACTGTTACAATCGTTTGCTACCCACAAGTTCAACTTGAACTTCTTAATCCCGTTTGAAGGAATCTTACTTGGGAAGCTGTTAAAAATGCAGGATATTATGTAATTACGGACGATAACTCTAAAGACGAATCAATCGTAATTTACGCTGATGAAGAATTGATTTACGTTCCTTTTGAAGCAGGTATACATAACATTACTGTTACGGTGTATCCATTGAATGACGAATTCCAACCTGCAAGCGCATCTATCACCATTGAATGTGCGACTTCAATGATGACTGCACCTTTTTCTGAGGGGGTGTTCACTTTCTCTGAGAGTGAAGTTGCAGCTTTGGGTTTTAATGCAGCGCAATTAACTAAAACTAATGGCGGCAACTATGAGCTTTATTACTCAAAAGATGGTTGGACCAGCGTTCGTTCAGAAAAAATGAGTTATACTAATACTTCGGTTTCTTCTAGATTACAAGCGTTAAGAAGTGCAGGGGTAAATGTATTGGTTTTATCTAACGGCCCGTTTGCTGAACCCGTTGGTTTTTATTGGGAAACATCTCCATTGAAAAAAATTATGGATGAGGCTTGGTTTGGTTATGGTATTAAATGCGTGGTTTACGATGCTACTATCGTAGGCGTTGACGGTTCTCAAGAATATATCAATTCAGTTGTTGCTGAAAGATTATCTAACGTAAACGTTAAATCTTATTTTTCGCATCCTGGATTTATGGGGCTTATGGTTGACGATGAGCCCACTTACAGTAAACTTGACGTTGTTGGTTATAAATATAACGCAATTCAAAATGAAGCAAAAGCGCAATTAGGCGTTGATAAGGTGTTTGTTTCAAGCATACTTAAATTCTGGGGGTCAGACGTCTTATTTGACTACAATTCTTATGCGGATTATATTCAAAAATGGTTTGACTTGACTGATGCCGATTATGTTGTGGTTGACAATTATTCGCCTTACATTTTAGAGGTTTGTACTCAAGATACGTTGATAAAAACCTTTAATACGGTTAATGCTATTGCAAAAAAAGAAGGCGCAAAAGTTTATTCTTATACTACTGCGTTCGATTTTAGTGGTATTGATGGCGTGAATGGCGTTGTAGGTAAAGATTTAACGGCTAGTGCTTTTTATCAAAATGCATATTTAACAATTGCTTATGGTAATGACTTAAGTTATTTTACCGGAACTCCATCTTCTGCTGAAAACACTATTTCTAATACATTCTTTGATTTTGACGGCAACGTTACTACTACAAAAAATTTGGTCGCTAATGCTAACCAAATTTATGCAGAAATTTGTAGATTATTGAAAGGCTATACGTATAGCAGTGACAGCATTAGTACGAAAGACCTTGTTAGCACAACTTGGACTAACGGAAATTCTACTGCTAAATTTTACGTGAACACTTCAGTTAATTCAGCGACTAGAAGTATAACAATATCTAGCGGAACAAATTACTTGTTGCTCGGTATCGACGGGTCTATTACTAATTGTGTAGGACAAGGAAGTAGAGTAAGCCTTTCTGTCGGTCAAGCAGTTTTAATTTTCAATTAAAAGGAGAAAAGAATAATGAAAAAATATTATAAACCAGAAATCGAATTGATTGCTTTGCAGGACGTTTCCGTGCTTAATGTTTCAACCGGTGTGGATGAGGGAATGGATTACATTGGCGACAATTACGGATGGTAATATTAGTGACAAAAATATGCGCGTGCTTGTTTTGAGCACGCGCAAAAAAGGAGATAATAAATGACGACTAAAAAGATTAAAAACTTGTTGATAATTTTATTATCATTGGTTGTGGTTTTGTCCACGTGCTTGAGCGTTATGTTTTCTTTTACTAATAACGTTAAAGCAAACGAATCTTATACGATAGATTATTCAAAAATTACTACGACCAAAGATTTGATAAAAGATTATAGGGGTGGAACTTCTTTTACTCCAGGGACTTGGGAAATTGTCCATACTGATTTATCAAACACGCTTACTTCTAATTTTTCACTAAAGTTTAGAATAGACCTAGGCACTACTTGGGGTGGTGACCCTGCGTGGTATGGTTCTTCGATTTTATACTTTAGATTTTTTGGAAGCACACAGGGTGTTTGGGATGATAATTCATCGGACAGCATAACCTATGCAGATGATGGGTTTATGTTTAAGTTAGAGCCAAAAACTGTTTCTGAAGTATATTTTGAAGGTGGGGAAATTGAAGAAGTTTTAATGGTTAACGAAGGATTTAATTCTATTTCTGCTAACAACAATTTTATTTTAGAAGTTGGTAGTTATGATATAGGGGATGGAAATTCTGTTATTTACGGCAAAATTGATGATACGATTTTTGCATACGGCACTTTTGCAACTGGTACTTACACTTTGGGGAGATACGTAAGTATTGGTGCTTCAATGAGAATTGCTACTTGTGAAGATTCATCAAGACCGTCGATGATTAAAACTCCTCACGAAGATGTAGATGTTATTCCTTATGATGATATTACAGTTTATGATGTGATTAAAGATTTTAATAATAGTGAAGCATTTCAAGTAGTAGGTGCGTTAAACACTTTTGATTTGTCTGATAAAATCAATTCATACTCAAACGTTGCATTAAGAACTCGTATCTATACAGGTAATATGTATAACGTATATAACCAAAGATATTTCCATTTCTTTGCACAAGATGGAAGTAGCGGTGTACCTGCTACACATGTTCCTGATTCTACGGGTGTTCTTATAGTTTTCTATAACGATGAATTCCATATCATGATGGTTGGTGGTGATGATTATTACTCTGAAACGTCTGCAGAATGGACGTTTATAGATGCGCTACCAAACGTTTCCGCTGAAAGAGATTTTGACGTTCTTGATGTGAGTAATAATACTTATGTTGATATTGAAGTTGGTACTTTTTCAGTTGATTCAACGTATGACGCAATTTACGTTAAAGTTAATGAATATATCGTAAGGCTTCGTTATTTTGTAAAAGGAACGTTTGCTTTAGGCGATAATTTCACCGCTAAAGTAGATGATGGTGAAAATTATGCAGTATTAGAAAGTGCTGAAGCATCCGTTTGCAAAATCATTTATAAAGAATGTGAGAACGGGTATGTTATTGGTGAGACAAAGGTTTTTGCAGGACAAGAAGTAACTGTAAAATTAATCCCTAATACTGGTTATAAGCCTCAATCATTAAGCTTAAATGGAACTCTAGTTAATATGAGTGGCATTGAATACAATTATGGGGCACTTAATATAGGTGAATATACTTTTACAGTATCGGAAAGAACAGAAATTTTGGCAAATTTCGTTATTGACGAAGGCTGTGAATTAGCTGTATACGATTATTTGGATATTTCTAACAATCCTAGATTAGATATTGAAAACGTTGCTACGATTTATACGTTTGGTCAAATGCCAAAGACTACTAATGCAGCGTATAAAATGATATTTAACCCAGGGTTTGGCTTTGACTCTGCACCAGACGCACAGAGACAATTCGGTTTCTTTCAAGAAAGTGGTTATCCATTGTGGTCTGAATCGGGTTTTGAAATTTCATTCTATTGGCACAATAGTGCAAATTTCAAATTAAAAGGTTGGGGACATGATAACGTTGTTGGCGATGGTTCAAGAGAAGCTTATCTTGCACCTGGCGTTGAAGCCTTGGTAGAGATGGGGCATGTTGATGTTGACGAAACTTATGGTTACGCTTACGTTAAGATTGACAATTATTTAATTATTTGCAAACAGTATGAAAAAGCAAACTATAGCATTGGGACAGGCGTAGGCGGACTTTATATTTCAAGTGGTGAAGATATTAATGAAGGATCAATTTATATTAGAACTTCTTATGAATTCAATAACGCTCAATTAGCTACTGAAGGATTGAAAAACGACTTTAGTTTAATCAATAAATTCGTTGTTAAAGATAAACCTTTAGAAATTCTAGCAGGCGTAGGTGTAGTTATTGATAAGGTTATATTAAAAGATGCTTCAAACCAAGTTGTTCAAGAATTTACTGGAAGTCAAATTACTAAAAATGGTGCTAGTTACTTTGTAACACCTAGTGATATTGGGGCAGAAGGCGAAAACGTTTTAGTTGATTTTGTTTATAGTGTATCAGAAATTGACGTGAATTTTGTTTTTGATAGTCAAAAATTAAACGTTTTAAGTGCCAACAAAGTTTATTTAAGAGATGATTATACTTTGAGATTTACCACTAATATTGGATACGTTTTAGATACTATAACTTTAAATGGTGTGGATGTAACTGATAAGGTAACATTTGAAAACGGAGAATACGTTTTTGTAGAACGTTTTGTCGAAGATGATATTAATTTTGCAATTACAACAAAACAACAAACCTATACGGTAAGTGCAAGTCTAAAAGCAGGTTGCGTTGGTGCACAAATTTCTGTTGATACACAAGTAGCGGGAAATCAAACTGTTGGCGCTAATGGTCAAGTATCGTTTGAAGTTGGCATTGAAGAAGGTTATATCGTTAAAAAAGTAACGCTTAATGGTCAAGCTGTATATTTAGATAGCGAAGGTAAATTTGTTGTTGAAAGAGCTTATAGCGATTTAGTGTTTGAAGTTGAAACAGAAGAAATTGTAAGTAATACACAAGTTAAAACAAATTTCTTTACTTCGTTGACTGGTCAAATCGTAATATCTGTAATTGGTTTAACATTGGTAGCTACAGTTATTTTTGTGGTTTTTAAACTTAGACAAAAAAACAATAGAAGGGGATAGATATGACAGAGAATAAAGAGTTAAAAGAGTCTATTTTTAGAAGAATATTTTACAGTAAACTATTCTTTATCTTGTTTATGTTGGCACCGATGCTTTTACACTTGCTCATCTTTTGGGCGGGTGTTCAAGTTGAGTTTATCTCATTGGCCTTTATTGATGCAGACACTGGTACATTTTCTTTTATCAACTTTAAAAATTTATTTGAAAACTTGTTGACAGGTGCGGGGGATTTAAGTGTTCTTCCCGAATCACTGAAAAATACTTTCTTGTTTTTTATGATAGGTGTTTTACAAATTCCATTATATTTGTTTTTTGCATATATGTTGTACAAGCAAATGTTTGGATATAAATTTGTTCGTCTTGCAATGTATTTGCCACATATGATTTCAACGCTTATGATGGCAATTATGTTCCAGCAATTACTTATGACTGACGGTCCTGTTATAACTTTCCTTAATGGAACGTTAGGGCTTAACATACCAACGCCGATTATAATGAACTTCCCGTTAGTTGAAATTGCGTTCTTTGATATTTGGATAGGTATGGGCGCAAACCTTGTACTTTGGATGGGCGCAATGGGGAGAATACCAAGAGAGCTGCTTGAATGTGGTGAACTTGAAGGAGTTACTCCAGTGCAAGAATTCATTAAAATAATATTCCCGCTAATATATCCAACGTTCACGACGTTTATTACACTTTCATTTGTTAATATTTTGAGCGCGTCAGGTTCAATTCTTATCTTTACCGAAGGTAATTATGGTACTAACACGTTGTCATTCTGGTTATGGAACGTTGCGTATAAAGGAAGAACGGACCAATATGGTATTTCTTCTGCATTAGGTTTAGTAATGTGTATTGTTACCATTCCACTAGTATACTTAGGAAGAAAATTCATTAACAGATTCGGTGGGGAGGTTGAATACTAATGAAGAAAAGATTTGTTTTAGATAATGGGCAAGTTGTGTACGTTGGTGAACGCAAACCTAAAAGAAGCCTGCCGTTTAAGCTAATGACGGCATTTATGTGGGTTTGGGCGTTGTCATTAGCGTTGGTATTTTGTTGGGGTGTATTAGTATCTTTTAATGATGGTATATACTATTCGGCAGATATGTCAAAAATCTTCCCAAAAGTATGGAGAGTTCAAAATTATTTAGATGCATTTACTGCATTAAAGATTGAAAATACAAACTTTTGGGGCATGACTTGGAACTCGATTTGGTTTTCAACATCATTCTCTGTTATAAAAGTAGGCGTTACAGCAATGGGCGCGTACGTTACGGCAAGATATACTTTTAAGGCAAGAAAATTCTTGTACGCGTTTATAGTTGTCCAAATGATGCTTCCTCAATATGGTACTACTGTAGCAAATTATAAATTGCTTGATAACTTAGGATTGATTGATACGCCTTTGCAGATGATTGCTTTCGGCGCTGGCCATGGTATGATGTTCTTGATGGTTTACAGTTTTTTCGTTAATCTTCCATCTGATTATGAAGATGCAGGAAGAATAGACGGAGCTTCAGAATACGTACTATGTTTTAAACTTATGATGCCGATGGCAACACCAATGATTGTTGCAATGACGATCGCTATTTGGACGGGTATGTGGAATAACTCAGAGCATCCGCTTTTGTACTTACCTTCATATCCAACGCTTGCTTCAGGTATATTTAGATACCGTTACGTAGCAGCATACACGCTTGATATACCTATATACTTTGCAGGTATAGTTATGTCGGCAATTCCTCCCACAGTTATATTTATGATATTTAGTGATACTATCATGAAGAATATGACCGTCGGTGGGTTAAAAGGCTAGTTTGATTCATGCAAATAATAAAAAGGAGAAAATATATGAAAAAATTAGGCATAAAATTATTAAGTTTAGTTATGACGTGTGTTTTACTTTTTTCCTTTGGTTGTGGGGGGAAGAAAGTAGATAATGCTGTTGAAGATACTAAAAATCTTCACATTGTTGCTATTGAAAGAGGATACGGCACAAAAATGATTGATGAATGGATTAAAGGGTTTAAAGCTGTTAATCCAGGCGTAAATGTAACTCTTAAAAAGGTTGTTGAAAGTGGTCAAATTCAAACACTTTTCCAATTAGGGCCATCACACTCTGACTACGACATATTCTTTGATATAAGTTCAATTGCTGCATCTTACGATTATGGTGATAGAAACTTGTTCCCGGGATATGAAGGTCATGCTCTTATGAGTTATACAGATATCTATAACAGTAAAGTTTATAATGAGAACGTAACGCTTGCGCAAAAGATGAACCCTTCTGCTTTAGAGTTAATGAAAGGTATGGAAGGTGATGATAATTATTACGCTTTCCCATTTGCTGTTGCATTGCAATCAATCGTTTTGAACACTAAAGTTGTAGAAGAAGCATTAGGTAGTAGTTATAAACTTCCTAATACTACTGATGAACTGTTTGCTTTTGCTAACTCAATTAAAGATGCAGGATATACTGCATTTGCATATCCTGGTCAGCTTGATTATTGGAAGTCAATGTTCATAACTTGGTGGGCACAATACGAAGGCGTTGATAATTATGAAATGTTCTTCAAGGGAAAAGTATATGATGAAACCCAAGAAATGTACATTTACTCTCAAGATATTTTCAAACAACAAGGTAGATTAGAGTCACTTAAAGTTATGGAAGAACTTCTTGTTCTTGAAAACGGCTTGCACTTAGCAAACGTTAACGACTATAACGCTAACAACTTTACTACCTTACAAACTGCATTTTTACACTCAGATGCAGCTACAAGCAATCAAAGAAAATATGCTATGTTCCCCAATGGTGACTGGTTGGCAACAGAATCTGCAAAAGGTAGACAAGTTGACCCCATTATTATGATGCAAGCACCTGTTGTAAGTTCAATTAAGAAAAAATGTACTACTATTGCAGACGACGCAGAACTTTCAAAACTTATTGATGCTATTGATGCTGGTAGCACGGCATTAGTTGGCAATGGTTATGATGTTAATCAAGCAGATTACAACACCGTTGCAGAGGCAAGAAATATCGTTTATAGCCAAATGAACAACCACATTGTGTTCTCGCCTGTATATTCTAATGCTAAAACTTTAATTAAAAAATTCTTATTATATATTGCATCTGATGAAGGTATTCAAACTTATTACGATAACGTAGACCCAGGTGTTTTACCCTTAAATTACGAATATCCAACAACTAACGATGCATTTACTAACTCAGTTGTTAAACTATACAATAAACGCCATATCGCTAAAGGTTACGGTACAATGCTTTATTGTAACGGTGTTGTTACTGCAACAACTATCAACAGTGGTTATTATGAAGCACTTATGGGTATTTCAAAAACTTCTGCATTGTATAGAAGTGCACAACAACTTTATGAAATGGAGTTCGTCACTGAGGACGCATTTACTTTATCTCTTAGAAATTTGGGATTAATAAATTAAAATTATGCAAGGAGATTAATATGAAAAAATTATTAAGCTTACTGTTGTTAATAGTTGTTTCATTATCTTCCGTTGTGTCAAATGCTGGTTGTAAGGCAAGCGAATTAAAGCTATGGACTATAAATTCTGCTGAGGCAACGACGCAGATAATTGAAGATATTGATGAAAGTTCGACAGAATTAAAAATTTCGATGGCTAAAGGCGAGAAAGAAGGCGCGCAAATAATGATTACGGCATCTAAAAACCTGAAAGTTAAATCCGTAAACGTTTCAGCGTTGAAAAATGGCAAAGCTGTTATCCCTTCTGAAAACATTGACGTTTTTTATGAGATTTACAATACAGTTTCCGTACACGGTGATACTAGAAACCCAAGATTTAAAGAAGGGGACAAAGTATCAGATGCTATAATGCCTTTTGATACAGCTACTGATTATGGAATGACGAAAGTTAAAGCAGGCAATACGCAAGGTATTTATCTAGAAGTTGAAACTCCTTCTAATTGTACTGCAGGAACTTATAATGCAACCGTTAACGTTGAAACGACAAAAGGGGTATATAGCGTTCCCATGACTGTTAACGTTTGGGATTTCGATATTACTCAATCAACAATGCAAAATTATTGGATGTCGACTGCTAGGCGCGGTCAAGCGGGTTCTGCGGAACTTGATACCACAGACGAGTTTGCTACCGAGTATTTTGAAGCACTTTTAGAATACAGAATGAA
This sequence comes from Bacilli bacterium, assembly GCA_017502465.1. Lineage (GTDB taxonomy): Bacteria > Bacillota_I > Bacilli_A > RFN20 > CAG-826 > RGIG5418. The sequence goes on from JAFVUY010000095.1 coordinate 17,341, forward strand.
CGATGAATTGCCTTTCGACGGGACTGGTGGAGTTGAAAGATATATATCAATACTTAAAAAATATTACAACCATCCACACTTCACTACTTATAAATTGTTCTACAAAGCTGCTTTTTCTGGCGTTGACGTTGGTTTGCTCACAGAGTACATCTATGAAATTGCAAAAGTAAGTGTTGCTGATAGAACTGATTACTTAAGCAAAGCAATGATTTATCTTTCAAATTTAGTTGACGAGCCTAAAACAGAAGAGCAATTCCAAAGATTAACCAATTATGTTAATCAAGTTGCTTCTGCTAAAAATAGTGCTATATTAAAATTAGCAGAAGAATATACCGGCACGGAAGATGTATATTTCTTTAATGACGTTGTAAAAAACACTATTTTAGCACTGCCGTTTATTATGCCTATCTGTGTTGAGGCTTCTATTGGTCAAGTGGAAGATAGAGTTGAACTTACGCATTGTTTAATTTTGCCATGTCTTGAAAAAGATACGCAAATAGATGCCGTTAGAGAGTACATTTCTAAGCACGAATATGAAAATAAGTTATGGTGGTATTCTTGTAATATTCCAAGCTATCCATATCCTTCATCACATATAGATGATGATAATTTGGATTTTAGAATTATGTCTTGGATGCAAAAAAAATACGGCTATGATGGATATTTGAACTGGTGTGCTGTTCAAAACTCAACTCAGTTCGGCACTAATCCGTATGAAACTGATAACTCACGTAGAGATGAACAATTGGATTATTATGGACAATGTTCAGGTGATGGTTTCGTATTCTATCCTGGCGAACCTTATGGTATCGACGGACCTGTTGGTTCTTTAAGAGCGGTAACTTATAGAGACGGTGTTGAAGATTATGAAATGTTAACATATCTTGAAGGCATTTATAAAGAAAAAGGTTTAGATGCTGATAAAGCACTTTTACCGATATATGATTCATTATTTAATGAAATTATTTCAACCGCTACTGAAGAAGAGTTTATTAACGTAAGAAATACCGTAGGTAATATGATTAGTGCAACCTCTGGCGATTTGGGTATCCTTTATAAAGAAACAATTGTTTCAAAAAATCAAGCAGAACTTCAATTTGTTTTGACAAATGAAAATGCTACAGTGTCGTATAAGGGACAGAATATTGCGCCCGGTGTAGATGGAATATATTCTGTATCAATCAATTTGACTGAAGAACAATATGTTCAACTTACTGTTTCTTATGGCGGAACGTCAATTGTATACAGCAAGTTTATTGCTGGTAGATACGGAGTTATTTCCAACTTTGATAGTCAAGCAGATATGCAACTGTTTACTAAGAATAGTGATAGTTCTATAAGTTTAAATAGCGAAGCGCAATTTGTTGATGCTGGTCTTAACTCTTCAATTAAAGTATCGCTTACAGGTAAATTAGCTGCATCATCTTCTTTCTATCCCTACTGTGCAATCAACCTAAGTAACTTCACCTTCACCGATTGTGAAAGTATTGCTTTAAGAATTTATTGTGATAATGAAGATGGATTGGATATCAATATTTCTTCGTTCAACGGGTTGTCATACCGCGTTATTAAGAGAATGCATCTCGAATACGGTTGGAACGATATTAGTATCAGTATGATGAACGTTGATATTAGTTACGACAATAAGTTGTATTTCAGGACGAACAACCTAGTTAACGAAGAAGGAACGGAAGCATATTCTATTGACCTTTATTTCAATAATTTAACTTGTCTTTTCAAGGAGGGTAAATAATGAAAAAAGTGTGTAGATTAATTATTTTAAGCTTATTAGCTTTAACAATGGCTTTCGGATTTACTGCTTGTAACGACGGTGAAAAGGTTAAAGATAACCCATATAGATTAACGGGTGTTAACGTTTTCGATAAAGGATGTTATATCTTAGGCGATTTTGAAACTTATTTTGAAACAATACAAGCTTTTTATGGGAACTCTATTGGTAAAATAACAATGGTTACCGATTCTCAATATGTTACTAGAGGGAAACAGGCGATTAAAGTTGAAATAAGAGGAACGGAAATTTGGTCGGGAAACGTTAAACCGTATATTTGTTTTAAGACGGATATGCAATATTTCCAAAAAAGAGTTTTCACTGACTGTGACTATTTGGCAATAGACGTATATAATCCTACGGATAAAGATATAAATATGTATTTCCAAATAAATGGAACGGCCTCTCCAACTGAAACGATTGTTTTAACTCCTGGAAAAAATGAAGTTCAAATCGACATTACGGGATTAACTTATTTGGTTGAATTAAATAATGTTAGCACGTTGAATTTTATTTTCGATAGAGGCGAAGCACATGACTTCAGTCAAGTAGTATATATCGATAATTTTAGAGCGCATAAAATTGTCGACTAATTTGTGACATATCAAAAAGAAAGGAGATTTTTCTCCTTTCTTTTTGAAAATTAATAGGAATATAAAATTATATGAATAAAATTAAAGAAAAAAAATATTTTGTTATTTCTCACACGCATTGGGATAGAGAATGGTATTTACCATTTGAAAATTTTAGACTTAAACTAGTACACTTAATAGATAGATTACTAAAAATTTTAGAAAAAAATAAAAATTATATTTTTCATTTAGATGCGCAGTGTGTAGTGCTTGAAGATTATCTAGAACTTAGACCTTATAACAAACAAATTCTTTGTGATTACATAAAATCTGGTAATATAATTATAGGACCATGGTATTTGCAGAGTGATTTGTATTACAGCGGTGGCGAAGCTACTATAAGAAATTTAAATTATGGTATAGAAATTGCTAATCAATATGGCAAATGCTCAAATATAGGTTATTGTGCAGACCAATTTGGTATTATTTCGCAACTTCCACAAATACTTTCAAACTACGGTATCGACACTTTTATTTTCGGTAGGGGCTATACTTTAGCAAGAAAAGATGAAAACGGCGAAAAATATGAAGAACCGCATAAATGTGAATTTAAATGGCGTGGTGCAGATGGTACGGAATTGCTTTCTGTTCATATGTTAAAGTGGTATAATAATGCTCAACATATTTCCACGGAAATAGATAAAGCAGAAGCACTTGTTTATGATAATTACAAAGAGTTTGAAGGTTGTAATTTTTCAGACGCTATTTTATTAATGAACGGTGTTGACCATTTAGAAGCACAACCAGATATTATAGAAGCTATTGATAATTTACAAAAGGCAGGTTATAATATTAAACAATATACGTTTGCTCAATACGTTGATTACATAAAAGATTATTTTGAAAAAAACAACGTAACTTTGCCTGTAGTTGAGGGCGCGTTAAATAAAGGTTTTGATTTAAATATGTTAAAAGGATGCAGGGCTTCTAGGCCATATTTAAAAACCTCTAACGTGCAAGCAGAAGATTTATTAGAGAATAAAATAGAACCTTTATACTCTTACCTTGAACAAGTAGGGATGAAAGGGGTTTATCCTAAAGGTGAGTTGAATCATTTGTGGAAATCACTTTTAAAAATGCAAACGCACGACTGTATTTGTGGTTGTTCGGTAAATGCTGTTCACTCGCATATGGAAGATAGATTTGAAAGTATAAATGAGCTTGGTAAAGATGTCCTTTTACGAGGCATGAAACTTCTTTCGCATCATATTGATTCAAAATATAAGAACGATGGTAATTATTTGATTACTGTCTTTAACCCCACGGAAAAAGAGTTTAGTGGAGTTGTAACGGAAACGCTAAAAATACCCACAAGCGAAAAAATTCAATCATTTGAGATATTTGATGCCGTTGGAAATTCTATCGATTTTGCAGTAGTCGATAATAAAATAAACGTTATAGATATTGTTAGCGAACTTAATTTGCCTGGCATGCTCGAAGTCAATGAGATTACTGTTCAATTCTACGTGGAAGAAGTTCAACCTTACGGCGTAACGGCGTATTCAGTTGTTCCGTGTAATAAAGTTGATAAAAATGATAGTGATTTTAATAATGATTTTGTTGATTTTGAAATTACAAACGATTCGTTTGTTTTAGTGGATAAAGTTACGAATAAAAAATATATAAATCCTTTCTATATTGAAGACGAGGCAGACAAAGGAGATGCATACGTATTTTATCCATCGCCTTGCGATAAGAAAGTTGTGGCATATCCTAACAGTTGTTCTTTGGTGTTTGAAAACAGATTTAAAAAGACGGCATTGTTAAAATTCGAATATGATTATCCAGAAGAATTTGATTTTGAAAACAATAAATGTAAACAATCGTTTAAAAGACAATCTTGCAATCTTTATTTATCATTATTAAAAGATTCTAAAATGATAGAAATTAATTTAGAATTTGATAATAAATGTAAAGACCATAGAGTTCGTTTCTGCATAGATTGTGGATTTAATAACGAAGGTTTAATGACAGATAGTCCATTTGATTATATTATCAATAAAAAGTATGATTGCGGAGAAGTGTCTGACAGTTTCACTCATTGTAATTCTACTTTTGCATATTCTGAAAATGAAAACGTACAAGCATTATTCTGTACGGAAGGCTTGTATGAAGTAGAAAACTTTGAGGGCAAAATAGCGTTTACTATTGTTAGGTCTACGGGTAGAATCTCTTATGATTACAATTTTATAGGGGATAATTTCAAGTGTTCGGAAAATCAAACACTTAGATTAATTAAGCATAGAATTGGTATGTCTTTTGGGGCACTATCGCCGAGCGAATGTTTTATAACTGCAAAGCAGTTTAGAGTAGGTTGCTTAACAATAGCAGATTCATACGATGTAAGAAAATATGCTGGTGGTAGATTTGCTGTTCAATCAACGCCGTATAGTGAGTTTTACTATTTGGAAGATGAATATAACAATGTATCGACTAATGGTAAAGAATTATTTAAACTTAGTGGTAAAGACGTTGTTGTTTCTGCTGTTAAATGTGACGGCGAAGGAAATTTAGTTGTTAGATTGTTGAACTTCTCAGAAGAAGATTCTATAGCGACAATTGAATTTGACGGAAAAATAGCTATTAGTAATATGATTGAAGATACAATTGCAGAAATTGAACGTAATAAGAAAGTTATTAATTTAAAAAAGAAACAAATAGTAACTTTAAAATTAATTAGAGGTTAAACTATGAACGTTAAAATTGATTATGATACAATAGTTAATAAAATAAAAATAATGCACGCCGTTAATAACGGACCTGTTAAACAACCTGGAGCGGAACAAGTAAGGTCTAATTTTGAAGATTTTAAAAGAGCAAAAATTCCTTATGTTCGTAATCACGACGCATCTTTTACAGAAGAATACGGCGCAGAGCATACTGTTGACATTGTTGCTATTTTCCCTGATTTTAATAAAGACCCTTATGATCCTAATTCATATGATTTTCAATTTACAGATGAATACACAAAAATTATTATTGATGCTGGTTCGAAAGTTTTCTATAGATTAGGCAACAAGATTGAGCATGGGTCCAAAAAGTATGGTATAGTTGTACCGGCTGATTATCAAAAATGGGCTGTTATTTGTGAACATATTATTAGACACTATAACGAAGGATGGGCTAACGGCTTTTACTACAATATTGAATATTGGGAAATTTGGAACGAGGCAGACGGAATTGCCCTTGATGGAACTAGGCCTAACTGGACTGGAAATAATCAAGATTATTTTGATATGTACGTTGTTGCGGCAAGACACTTGAAAAATTGTTTTCCGAATTTAAAAATTGGCGGACCTGCACTGACAAGTGCAGGTAGCCTTGAATTTGCAAATGGTTTGTTAACTGCAATAAAACAAAACGGCGTAGAAGTTCCTCTGGATTTCTTTTCTTATCATATGTATCATAAAAATCCACAAGTTGTAAAAACTGATGCAAAAATTGCAAAAGATTTATTACATTCTTACGGCTTTGATTCGACGGAAATTATTTTAAATGAATGGAACTATCTGGAAGACTGGACAGTAAATTTTATTTCTACAATACAATCTATTATAGGCATTAAAGGCGCTGCATTTCAAATGGCTGTTATGACAGAGGGGCAGAATAGTCCAATAGATATGATGATGTACTATACAGCACAACCGTCTTGTTTTAACGGGCTATTTGACTATTATACTTTTAAACCGTTAAAAGGTTATTATGCGATATTACTTTTTTCAGCACTTTATGACTTGGGTAGTCAAGTGCTTTCTAATAGTGATGATAAAGATTTGTATGTTTTATCTGCAGTTAATGGTAAAAAGAGTCAAACAGTTTTAACTTATTATGACCAAGAAGAAAAAAGACAAAACGAATCAGTGGTGCTAAATTTACCCAAATCATATGACAAAATTTGTGTTAAAATAGTTGATGCAAAGCGCGAACTTGAAGAAATTTCATATACAATTAAAGACAGTAACATATGTTTCGAAATGCCGCCGAATAGTATTGTAAGTGTAATCTGTGAGTAAAGAAAGAGAGGGTTTATGTTGTTTGAAGAAATACCGTATATTAAGCCAAATGAAGCTTTTGATAAAACTTTTAAAGGTTGTATTGCCTATAAAAAGGTTTTCGCTATAGACGAAGTGAAAAAAGCTAAAATAAAGTACTGCACTTTGGGCTTTGGGAAATGCATATTAAACGGTGTTGATATTAGTGAAAGCAAAATGATTTCTCCAATATCAAATTTTTACAAGACTTTATGGTTTTTAGAAACGGACATAACACAATATTTACAGCCAGGCCAAAATGAAATAATTTTTATTCTTAACGGTGGCTATTTTAACGAAGCTGTAGATACAGTTTGGAAATTAAACGAGCAACCTTTTAGAGATTATCAACAACTTAAAGCTATAATTGAGTTTGAAGACGGAAAAACTATTTGTACGGATAATTCGTGGGAATATACGAAACGCACTCCCTTCATATTTAGCCAAACAAGGTGCGGTGAATATTTCGATTCGAGAATTAATTATTCAGAATGGCAAAAAGTTGCGACGGATAGAAAGTTGAAACTAGGCAAGTTAAGAAAGTATAGTTGTGAACCGATTATCGAAAAAGAAGAAATTTTTGCAAACAAAATTATAAAACTTCAAAATAATTGTTATGTTTTTGATTTTGGTGTTAATTTTGCAGGATATTTGAAAATTGAAAAAAACCTTGCATTAAATCAAGAATTTACAATCCAATATGCGGAAAATTTAGACGGGGAAGACATTTTAACTAAATGCGCTTGCGAGCATTATTTTGATTCGGTAATACAGACGGACAAATTGATTGGCAACGGGGAGTTTATTAAGTGGACGCCTTCTTTTAATTATCACGGGTTCAGGTATGTTAAAATAAGTAGTAATATGCCGTATGATATTGATGGCATCAGTGCGGTTAGAATTATTCAAGATATTCCTATGAATTTCAAGTTTAACTGTTCTGATAAATTTTTGGTTACTCTAATTGATATGTACGTTAATTCGATTTATTCGAATACTTTTAATATGCTAACAGATTGCCCTACTAGAGAAAAATTGGGGTGGTTTAACGACGCTTTTGGCTCTGCTGAAAGTTTAGCTTATTTGTTTGATGTTAGGGGATTTTATAAAAAATATTTGCAAGACATTTTAGATGCTGTTGACGAAGAAGGTAATTTTCCATGTATGTTGCCCGCTTGCGAATGGGGATATAAGACTTGGAACGGCTTTCCTATGAGTGCAATAGTGTTTGAAATACCTTATCAATATTATAAAGTTTATGGTGATAATACGTTACTTAAAAAGGCGTTTAAATATTTTAATAAAATAATTGATTTTGAGTTTAGAAGAGTTAACGAAAAAGGTTTGTTGTTTAGAGGCTTATACGATTGGGTTGGACCATTTGAAAATATGTTTGAGCCACCAACACCATCTGAATTAACTGACTCTGCTATTTTTTCGTACTGTTTAGATATATGCAAGCAAACAGCTGAGATGTTAAATGAAGATGTTAATAAATATTCAGTTTTAAACAATCTAATTAAAATGCGCATAATTGAAAATTATTTGGATGATGAAGGCAAATGTGTTGTTAATGCACAAACTGCCTTATCGATAATGATACATTTTGGATTGTATAAAGATATTAAACCTTTAAAACAACAATTAAAAGAATTAATAGAAAAAAAGCAATTTCATCACGACTGTGGAACAATCGGTTTAAAATATTTGTATTCTGCGCTTTCAAAATGCGGATTAAATGATTATGCTTATAAGATTATAACAGCAAATGGCTTTCCTTCATATAGAGATTGGGTGCAAGCGGGGGAAACATCATTATGCGAAACATGGTGTATGGATTCATCACAAAACCATCATATGTTTTCAACTTTTACCAAATTTTATATTGAAACTTTGATGGGAATTCAAATATCTGAAGTAGGTTTTTCAAAAATAGAATTTAATCCGTATTTTCCAGAAAATTTAACTTATTTATCATACGAGCTTAAAACAATAAAAGGAACTATTTTTTGCAAGTGGGAAAGAGTTGATGGCAAGATAAATCTAACACTAAATAAGCCTAAAGGTATTGAATTTTTGCCATTAATCAATAACGAGTTAGTTAATTGCGTAATAGAGGAGTATTAATATGAAATTTATCGAAAAATTAGCAAAAAGAAACAATAACATGTTGGAAGAAAATCCAGTAACTATAGCTTTTTTAGGTGATAGTGTTACTCAAGGTTGTTTTGAACTTTATATGGAGGGCGAAAATGGTTTTAATACTGTTTTCGAACCACAAAACAGTTATGTGGAAAATGTTAAAAGGATTTTGCAATATTTGTTTCCAATGACACAATTAAATGTTATAAATGCCGGTATAAGTGGAGGAAACACGGATTCGGCATTAAAGCGAATTGATAGGGACGTAATAAAGTTTTTGCCAGACTTAACGGTGGTATGTTTAGGAACCAATGATTGCACTGCTGGAATAGATGGTCTGCAAGAATATTTAGATAATATTAAAAGTATTTTTGAGATATTGAATAATGTTGGTACTGAAATTGTTTTTTTAACACCGCATACCATTAATGACCATGTAAGTAAAAAAATACAATCTAAAGTTCTAATAGATTTAGCTGAACAATTTGCTAAGAACAATTTAGAAGGCGTTGTTGATTGCTATTACGATAATGCAAAAAGAGTATGTAAAGAATATAACGTAAAAGTTTGTGATTGTTATTCTATATGGAAAAATTTAAATAAAAAAGGTGTAAATACAACCGAATTATTATGCAATCAGTTGAACCATCCGTCAAGGGAAATGCATTGGTTGTTTGCGCACGAACTTGTAAAAACTTTTTTTGAGGATTAAAATGAGAGTTTCTTTTACGTATAGATTTAATATTTATAAGTCCGCTAATGAAACCGTTATTGATGAAATAAAAGCGACTAACGCTTTATTTGGTGATGATTTGGATTTTTTAGTCGATAGTAAAATAGCTATCGAAGAGTGGTTAAATTCAAATGTTAAAAATATTAATGATATAGAAAAATATAAAAGATTATTCTCGAATAAGACAATTTCTTTTTTTGGCGATTCTTTAACAAGCGATAAATTAGGATATAGAAGTTTAATAGAAAAAAGCCAAATATTTAATAAGGTTATTGATTTTTCTATATCAGGAAGTAATTCGTCTGATTGTTTTAAGATTGTATCAAGAAAAGCACAAAAAGGTTTATCAGATATTGCGGTAATATTTATTGGAACTAACGACGCTATGGAGTATAGTGGGTTTCCATTAGTTGACGATAAAACTTATTATAGAAATTTATTTAATTGTATAAATATACTTAAAGATAATGGAATAGACGTGAAATTGATTAACGTTCCATTTGTAAAATTAAAAAACTGCCAAGTTTTTACTGCAAAAATTAACAATGCTATAAAAGAGTTGGCTTCAATTCTAGATTTAGACGTTTTTGATGCAAATTCCTTATTAGCTGATAAAGCTTGTCATGAAATAGATGACACTCATTTGTTGCCAGAATATCAATTATTATTATGTAATGAATTTTTAAAATGGCTTTATGAAAAAGGTAAATAGAACTATGAAAAAACCAAAGCTATTAAAAATTTTAAATAGTTTATCTATACAAGAAAAAATTGAGCAGTTAACTCAACTGACGGCATCTCATATTAGTCAATCTATAGAAGATAGAAAAACAGGACCAGAGAAGACTAACTCAGATGTTTCAATACAGCAAATAGGTTCGATTATAAATTCATTTGGTGCAGAAAATTTAATAAAAATTCAAAATGAATATCTAAATAAAAGTAAAAATAAAATCCCTTTGCTTTTTACTTTTGATGTTATTCATGGTTACTATACACATTATCCGATTAATTTAGGGTTATCAGCATCTTTTGATTTCGATTTGATTGAAGATTGTTGTTCAATGTCGGCTAAAGAAGCAACTGTTGACGGCATGCATTTGACCTTTTCTCCTGGTGTAGATTTGTGCCGTGACTCAAGATGGGGAAGGTGTGCAGAAAGTGCAGGAGAAGACGTTTATTTAAATTGCGAGTTTGCAAAATCGAGTGTTAAAGGCTACCAAGGTGATTTAGGTAAATATAAAATCGCTGCGTGTGTTAAGCACTTTGGGGCTTACGGAGCTGGAGAAGCGGGCCTTGATTATAACATGGTAGATATGAGTAAACGCACTCTTTTAGAGTATTATTTTCGTCCATATAAATCAGCTATTGATGCAGGTGTTGTTTCTTTAATGACTTCATTTAATTCGTTAAACGGAATCCCAATGGTTGCAAATAATGAGATGACTTTTAAACTTTTAAGACAAACTTGGAATTTTAATGGCGTTGTTATTAGTGATTGGGGCGCATTTGATGAATTATTAGTGCACGGCGTTGCAGAAGATGGGGAAGATGTTGTTAGAAAATGCTTGAATTCTTCAGTTGATATTGAAATGATGACAACTTTTTATTCAAAACATCTAGAAGAAAGTATAAAAAACAATAAAGAATACCAACAAAAATTAGATGAAGCTGTTTTAAGGATATTGGAACTTAAAGATAAATTACGCTTATTTGATAATCCATATAAAGATGCGAATATTGAAGATTCTAAATTAATATTAGGTTGTAGAGAGCATTTAGATTTGGCAAGAAAAGCGGCAGAAGAAAGCGCGGTGCTATTAAAAAACGATAATATTTTACCATTTAACAACATTCAATCTATTGCTGTAATAGGACCATATGCCGACAGTAAAAGCATTTTAGGAAGCTGGACTTGTGTTGATAACGATAAAACGGTTGACGTTTTTCAAGGCGTGAAGAACATTTTTGGAGAAAATCGCGTTAACTTATCTAAAGGTTGTGGCTTCAATACGATAAATGAAGAACAATTGTTTAGCGCTGTAGAAACAGCAAAAAAGACTGATGCTGTAGTATTGTGTTTAGGTTGTGACCCGAATGATTCAGGCGAGGGGTGTAGTAAAACTGAACTTGATTTGCCAGAGTGTCAATACGAATTGTTAAATAAAATTTTAAGTGTAAATAAAAATGTTGCAGTAGTGTTGTTTGTAGATAGGGGAATGACGATTGAAAGACTAGATAAACTTGCCCCTGCTATACTAAATGTATGGTATCCAGGAACGGAAGGTGGAAATGCGATTGCAAATTTAATATTTGGTAAAAGTAATCCTTGCGGGAAATTACCAATATCTTTCCCAAGAAGAGTAGGTCAATGTCCTATATATTACAGTAAGTATCGCACGGGTAGACCTAGGGCCAATGATAACTTACGTTGCGAATATCAGTCGGCTTATATCGATTGTGCAAATTCACCGTTATATCCATTTGGTTACGGGTTAAGTTATAGTAAGTTTTACTATTCTAAACCGACTGTGTCAAATTCAGTAATTAAAAAAGGAAATAAAATTATTGTTAGCGTTAACGTTAAAAATGTTAGTTTAGTTGATGGCAAGGAAATCGTGCAATTATATATTCAAGATGAAGTGTGTAGTTGTGTTCGCCCGATTAAAGAATTAAAGAAGCATAAAAAAATATTTTTAAGAGCGGGCGAATCTATGTCTGTAGAATTTGAAGTTGGTGAAGAAAGTTTAAGTTTTTTTAACAAAGATTTAGTTGAAACTGTGGAAGAAGGATATTTCAAAATTTTTGTTGGAGAAGATAGCAAATGTGAACGTTGCGTAAGAATAAAATATAAAAATTAAAAGGTTTATTTATGCGAATAAAATTTATAGAATTTTTAAAGTCTTTTAACATTAATTTGGGTTGTAAATTAGAACTAAATAAAATTAACGATTTTGAAGGCCTTATAATAGAATATGATGGAAAAAAACTCCAAGTTAGCTATGGGCAAGATTTTCTTATTTATAGGGCTTGCTTGATAGTTGCAAATAAAGGTTTTGACAAACCATATATTTATGAAGAAAACCGCCCCGTCAAGAATCTTGGTATTATGGTTGATTGTTCAAGGAATGCTGTGCCAACGATACAAACTATAAAAAAACTTGTTAAGACGATGGTTTCATTAGGGTATAACGAATTGTTGTTGTATCTAGAAGACGTTTACGAGATGGATGGTGAGCCGTTGTTCGGGTATCTTAGGGGACGTTATTCAAAGCAAGAATTAAAAGAAATTTGTGCTATTTGTAATGAGTATGGTATTACTTTAACACCTTGCATTCAAACTTTAGCGCATATTAAACAAATTAAAAAATGGCCACGTTTTGCATCTCTTTTTGATGTGGATGATGTTTTACTTATAGGTGATGAAAAAGTTTACGAATTAATAGATAAAATGTTTTATTCATTAACTACGGATTTAAACATCAAAAAGCTGCACGTTGGTATGGATGAAGCATATATGGTTGGCTTAGGTCAATACTTAAGAAATAACGGCTATCAAGATAGATTTGAAATATTAATGAAACATTTGAAAAAAGTTTCAGAAATTGCTTCAAAATATTCGGTTAAAATTCAAATCTGGGGAGATATGCTTATGCGTTTGTTGAATAGTGGCACTATTTACGCAGATAATGATATATTGCCGTTAGATGAAAGATATAAAAACGCTCTTCCTAAAAACGTAGATATTATATATTGGGATTATTATTCGGATGATCCGGTTAGATATGAAACGATGATAAAATCTTATATGCAGTTTTCTAACGACGTTTGTTTTGCTGGCGGTTTTTGGAAGTGGAAAGGCTTTGCGCCTGATAATGTTTATTCTATGAAGATTACCAAAGCAGTTATTCCTTCAATACTAAATAATGGTATTCAAGAAGTAATGTTTACTTGTTGGGGAGATGATGGAGATGAAACTTCATTATTTTCTATTTTGCCGTCTATGGCTTATGCAGCACTAAAGCTATTAGGCAAAGATGATGACCAAATTAAATCCGAGTTCAATACTTTAGTAGGAATTAAGTTTGATGATTTTATGTTGATAGATGAACTTGATTCTTTATTCTCTAACATAAAAGAAAGAGGACCTATAAATCCAAGTAAATATTTCTTGTATAATGATTTGTTTCTTGGTTGCTATGATGTTTTTGTTGACGAAACTAAGAAAGAAAATTTAAGAAATTTTATTAAAGAAGTTAAGCTTTTAGTCGATTCTGATTATGGGTATATATTCAAAAACGCTTTAGCATTAGCTGAAGTAATTAATATTAAATATGATTTAGGTGTAAGAATACGAGAAGCGTATAAACAAAAAAACATTGTAGAAATAAAAAACATAATATCAAATATTGATGAATTAATAAAAAGCATAAATTCTTTTTATACGTGTTTTAAAAATCAATGGATGATTGAAAATAAACCGCATGGTTTTGACGTTCAAGATATAAGACTTGGCGGTTTGCTGAAAAGAATTGAACATTGTAAAAATGATTTAATCGAGTATGTTAATGGCGAAAAAGAAAAAATATTAGAACTAGAAGAAGAGTTGGTATATAACGCCTTTGGAGAAACAAATATTAATATCTTCTATATGATGTCGGATTGGACTATAGGAGTAACGCCCAACGTACTATAAAAATTGAAAGTAAATTTTAAATTAGCATTTTTTTGCGCGCACTGTTGATGCATAAACTTAAACCAAAATAAACATGGGGAGATTCATTATGAAAAAAGAAGTATACGATTTATATGTTAAAAAAGCATTGGATTTTTATTTAAAAGCAAATATCATATTAACAGATAAAGAAAAACAATCTATAGAAGTTGCTGATTTCGGCTTGAATAATTTAGAAAATGTAGGACTTCAGTTGATTACTTACGTGAATACTGATAGAGTTTGCGCCAAAGAAATGGTATTGTTACCATATCAAACTTGTCCTGAACATAGACACGTAGAAACTAATGGAAACGAAGGAAAAGAAGAAACGTTTCGTTGCAGGTATGGCAAAGTTTATCTATATGTTGAAGGCGACGGCTCGAAAGAAGACATAAATGGGAAATTGCCACAAACCTCTGTAACTGTGTTTAAAGAAATTGTTTTGAGCGCTGGCGAACAATACACCATTATGCCAAACACTCTTCACTGGTTTCAAGGTGGAGAAAATGGTGCTGTAATATCTGAATTTTCTACTCATAGCACAGATGAAACCGATATTTTTACAGACGTAAACATAATTAGAGAACCTGTTATTGAATAATTATCAAAGAGGTGTGCATTGAAACAATTAAAGTTTGGTTGGGCGGAAATAGATATAACGCCAAGAGAAAAAATCGCTTTAGACGGCGAGTTTTTTGAGCGTGTAACTAACGTGGTTGAGACGCCTATTTCAGTTACAGCTTTTGCTATTGAGAGAGGGGAAGAACAATGCATTATTTGTTCTTGTGATTTGGTTGAAATTTATGCTAATTTAACACAAGAAGTAAGGCGTAGGATTAGTGATACAACTATAAAAAAAGAGTGTATAATAATAAACGCTAGTCATACGCATAATTCATATACATATACACACGAAAACGGTTTTACAAATTTAACAGGAAGTTCGCTTGATGTTATTAAAAATTTCATACCAAACGGATGTGAATATATTTCTGAAGAAAATGATGCAAGTGCGTTGTCGCCAGAAGTAGCGTTTGAGTTTTTAGTTCACAAGATTGTTATAGCTTGTGAAACCGCGTGGAAAAACAAAAAAACTGGATATTTTGCTAATGCTTTTGGTAGAGCCGCTGTAGGTATGAATAGAAGAGTGTGCTATGCTGATGGTTCGGCTAAAATGTGGGGAGATGTAGATAAGTACAATTTTGTTTCGCTTGAAGGCGGAAATGATAACGGTTTGGAATTGTTGTTTGTTTTCGATTCTGATAAGAAAATGACAGGGATAATCGCAAATATCGCTTGTCCATCTCAAGTGATGGAACAAAGAAGTGTTATTTCTTCTGATTTTTGGGGGAAGGCAAAAATTTTACTTAGAGAAAAATTTGGTAATGAACTAAAAATATTACCGCTATGTTCTGCAGCTGGAGACCAATGTCCTAGAGATTTAATACGTTGGGTAGAGCCAGAGACTCCAATAAAAGACCCCAACGTAATAAGATACAACCCTAAAAAAAGGAATGCCGACCCATCAATGTTTGACGTGAATGGGACGTGGAAAATAGGCAAAAGAATAGCTACGGAAATTGAAAATGTTATTCAAGACGGGTTTGATTTGTGTAACGACGCAGTTTTTACACATAAAATAAACAATCTGCAACTTCCACTTAGGAAAGTTAGTATAAAAGAATATAGGACTGCAAAAAAAATAATAAAGTTATTTTTTAAGAAGAGAAAAAACGTAAACTACGTAGATACTGCTGATTTGCACGTTCATGCAGGAACTATTTTGCGTTATAATTGTCAGCGCAAATTAAAGTTTATAGACGTGGAAACACATTGTATTAGGTTGGGAGACGTTGCGATTTGGTCTAACCCTTTTGAACTCTTCTTAGATTATGCGAATGTAATAAGAGCAAGAAGTGAAGCAAAACAAACTTTTATAATACAATTAGCTTGCGATTGTTTAGGATATTTACCAACTGAAAAAGCGGAAAAAGGCGGACATTATTCTGCATATATTTCAAGTGGTGTAACTGGGCACGAAGGAGGAAAAATTTTGACGGAAGAGGCCGTTAAAACTATATATGAACTCTTTGTAAACGATATGAACCTAGGAGAAGTAAAATGAAAAAATTTGTAATGTACGGGGCAGGTAATATCGGACGTGGATTTATCGGACAAGTGTTTTCACTTGGCGGATATTCAGTAGGGTTTGTAGACATCAATAAAGAAGTTATAGCAAAACTAAACACGGATAAAGAA
>JAFVUY010000096.1 GCA_017502465.1 Bacilli bacterium
AAAGAAATTAAAAATAGTGAAGAACGAAAACGACGAAATCCTGGAGAATAATTTTGGAGAGCCTTGGCATACAGAATATCTTCCTGATTTTCCACTAAAAGAAGGAGAAACTTATTTAGTTCCATTAAAATTTCTGAAAAAAGAACGATGTTTTGATGGAGGTAGGGGAACAGAATATTATCTATTTGGTGATTGTGAACGTTTGGGACGATATATATCATTTTCCGATTATATGCTTCCAAAGATTGAAAAAACTAAAATGGACGATGAAAGTTTTGAAACGGCATTTCGAGAAATAATAAATCCGGTAGAATTAATAGATGAACTAAAAGAAAAAATTTAATAAATGAATATAGAAAATTTAATTTCAAATTATATTATACCCGGGACAGGAGTTATCGCATTAGTGTCAATAGGTATTTTTGGGGAAATGGAACAACAAGAACGTAAAAACCGTAATGACTATATTATTACGATAGATGAATCGCGTTTTTATTCAAAAAAGGAAAATATTGAAATTATTGACGGAGTTCTTTATATAAAAGAAAATAATAAAGTTGTGAGATGCGCTTCCAAATTTGATATTGAAAAAATTGATAAAAATAAATAATTTAAATATGGAAAAACAAATTATTAAGAGAATTATTGAGATTCTTGAAAATAGCGAATATACAAATTCTTTCGAAGAAAATGAATGGATGACTCCTGAAGAAATGGGTATTGCCCAGAAAATGGATTGGTCTGATAATGAAGGTAATGAGATCTCTGATGACCAGAAATTGGAATATTTCAAATCCCGAGATGACATGTATGAAGTTGATGAAGAGAATGGGTTAGTTCGATTAAGACCTGAAGAAGAATGGTTTGATGATGACGATAACCAAGAAGAATGGGAAAGAGAGGGTTATAATTCTGAAATTGCTTGGAAAAATAGATGGAGAGATTACGAAGACGATGAAGATGATTTTGAATAATCACAGAACTATATTATTATATAAGTATGAATGTTAAATTGGCAGAAAAGATTGCTACGGAATTACATAATGGTCAGTTTCGGGCTGATGGTATAACGCCTTACATCGAGCACCCGAAGGCTGTAGCCAAGCTCGTAAAAGAGTATGGAGGCTCCGAGAAGAGCATATGTGTGGCATGGCTACATGATATCATGGAAGAAAATGCAGAAGGTACTCGTAAATTTCTCAACCTTAGTAGAATTGACTCGAGGGTGCATTTTATGATGGCAATGAAAGGTCGCGAGTTGTGGCAAGATATATATTTCGACATCGCAAAGATTTCAGACCATTGGGACGCGGACCAGCAAGAAATCAGGGAACGTGGTAAAGTTGTGTATCTCACAAAACTTCTCCTTAATGCTTCTAGTGATTTGTTGCTTGTAAAGCTTTGTGATATTCTTGCGAATATTCGTGAGAGTAATGGTACAAGAAAGAGTCAAGAGAAGCGATATCGTAAAGCTGTAAGTTGCTTCTCGGAACTCGGTGATAAGAGTCTTACAGAAGCACACAAGCAACTTATCACTGCTATCCTTGACAGAACTCTAACATAATATAATCATGAAAAATAAAGTAACACTTGAAGACCTGAAAAAAGTTAAAGCTGATTTTCCTAATTACCTTTTAAGTGTTGCACTTGAACCGCTTAACGCGGCTCTTGAGGCTGTTAGTTATACTTTTGATAATATTTCAAAGGAAGAGTTTTTGAAAGTAGCTACTTCTAATTATGGAGTTGTATACTTTATAGGTAAAGCTTACCTTGCCGCCCGTGAAGAAGAAAAGTCGGAATTGGCCATCCATGCTTTCTACCTATTTGATCAACTTTTAAATAAGTAAACAGAACTTACATAGAATATAATTATGAATCAAATCACCGCAACTAAACTTATTGACGTTTTACAAAAACTAGCTCAGGCTAATAATTTATCTCTTGATGAGCTGAAAGTAGATTTTCGCTTTAACCATCGAAATAATTGGGCATTTAATATGGAAGATCTTTCTTTTAATTATTATGGAGGCTCATTAACTATTGACATTGAACCCGATGATACTGATGATTACCTTCTTGATACTGAATATTAATTAGTAATAACAGAATTCCTATATAATATACTCATGAATAATATAACACTTGACAACTGCAAGTTATTGAGAGTTGTCTTCGAAGAGATTCTTAATGACAACAAGGAAGTTCTGATTCGTTTGAAAAACAACTGATTTCGCTTTTAGTAAGACAGAATTAAAGTAAACAAATATAAATTATGCAAACAACTGCTTATTGTCTTTACGATATAGAATGGGAAAATGAAAATCCTTTACCAAATCTACTAGTTATAGCTCGTCATCGAAAAGTGGGAGTGAATAATATGAGGGACTTTCTTGCTGATAAGATGAAATTGGGAGAAGCAAAAAACTTCGGTATGATTCATTTGACCGGTAAATTAAAGAATAAAATTATGAGCGAGGTCTTAAACAGTGATTCTTTGCGTAAAATATGGAAGGCATCTCTTGAGTTTCACAAAGGTCCCAGAAGTGAATGGGGAGAACTGAAAAATAGAGAATGGCCTAATAATAATGAAAATAAACCTTTTAACGAACTATTGAAAAATTATGGCAACTGATGCTTTTATAGATAAGATTGGAATTATTAAGCCGCACCCTGATGCTGACCGACTGGAGATTTGCTTTGTGCGTTCTTCCCAGTGTGTAATCGCCAAGGGTGTCTTCGAGCGATTTGAAAAGGTCCTGAAGATCGAGGAGGATGCTAAGCTGGATGTGACCCGTGATTGGGTGCAGCCCTACCGTAACTATCTCGGTAACGGTGACCGTGTGAAGAACGTCCGACTCCGTGGTGTTATGTCCCGAGGTCTGGTGGTGTCCCTGAAGGAGCTGGAGAAGGAGCTTGCCGGTGTGGACCTGGAGAACTCTGTAGCGGTCTGTGAGGCTCTGGGAATCACCCATTACGAGCGTCCCTGTAAGGCCCAGGATGCAAAGGGTAACCTTCCTCCGGGAATTGAGAAGTCCGATGAGGAGAACTGGCAGACCATGAAGGAGCATGAACTCCATCTCGGTGAGACTGCTCTTATCACCCACAAGGTCGATGGCTCCTCTGCGGTCCTTTACTACGACCCACATCAGGACAAGCTGGAGTTCTGCTCCCGAAGCCTGACCCTGAAGACCCTGAACGACATGGGGCAGCCGATTGAGAACAACTACATCAAGGCACTGACTCCTTACATTCCCCATGTGAAGGCTCTGGCAAAGAACCTGGGAGAGGTTGTTGCGATTCGTGGTGAAATCTACGGAAACGGTATCAATGGACACAAGGTGAATCAGGATGCCAAGCAGCCTTTGGGATTTGCTATGTACGGTGTACGATTCCCTGAGGCAGATGATGACCGCAAGCGCAAGGGTCGTTACAAGTCCGGCTGGCACTTCCTGGATGTGAATGAGAAGCTTGGGAAGCTCGGGTTTGCCCCGATTCCCACGGTTCCGGTGATTGGTGAAGCCGTGGTGACTAAAGATTTACTCTTTGAGCTTTCTGCTAAGCCTATGTCGGAGGGTGAGGGTAAGGTGCTTAATGGCGAGTCTTGGAGCTACAAGGCCAAGTCTGATGATTACTGTGCCAGGATGAAATAATAAGGATGAATTTTAAAATTATTTTTTGTGTTTACTTTATAAGTCTATTGATTATCGGTTTTGGTATTCTTAATGAAAACCATCCAAACTTAGATAAAAAATCATTAAAGGCAGCAGAAAATCGTTCTATTAAATATAAAGAAATTTATAATGAAAAATTTTTAGAGTTCAGAAACAAAGGATTTGGTGTAAAAAGAGCAAAAAAATATGCCAAAGAATATGCTAAATGGGACTCGCTCCTTAAACACTAAGAATAAATTTTATGACTGATATTTTAAGTGTCATTGGATTAATTGTTGCAGCGATTGTTCTTACCGTTGCTCTTTATGCTTTGGTATTTTTTTGCATGAGTTTATATGACATTATATTTTGTCGCAAATGGAGCTCCTGGCAATTCCTGACTATATCGTTTCTAATAATGATTATTACGATAATTTCGGGAGTGCAACTCATTTTGCTTGCTAAGGAACATATCCCTCAAACTCGTGAAATTCATATGACCGTCCCCGAAAAGGCCAAGGTAAATGCCGAGGTTATCTATTCTGGTAAAACAACAAATATTTCAGACCTTTGAATGATATGACTAAAGAAGAAGCACAGCTGTTTATTATGTATCTTGAAAGGTATTTTTCTGTTCCTGAAATTAAACTCTTTTGGGAAAATGAAAAGGAATTCGAAGTTGAATTCAAATTAGAGCCTAAAAACTTGGATCTCTATAGTCAATTTGTGGGAAGATGCATTAATCTTTTAGCATTGTTAGTACATTCTGAAAATTTTTCTTGGAAAAAGAATGAAAATGGATTCACTCTGAATATGCATTCTGAAAAAGATAAGAAGATAATTAAAACTTGGAATTTTAAATGGAGACGATTATGCTCTTAAAAATAAAATATAGAAAGAAGGTAAAAAATGAATACTGAATATCCCGGGATTACCGGAAGAGAATTGTTAGAAAAACTACAGGAGCTATCTCCAGAAGATTTAGAGAAGCGTATTGTTATTGGTATCATAAACTCTAGTTGGGCAGAACCCGATTACGATTTGGGAAATTTTTCGAACGGCGTCCAGGTAGAACCGGGGACTTATTCTTGGGGTGTTTGGAAGCCCGGTGCTGATGGGAAGCTACTATATGAGAAATGTAGTGAACCCTGTATCCAAATCCTTTCAGTCATCGATTGACCCAGAATAAATCCAGAACAAATTTATAATAAATTCATGAAAACACGAAATTACGATTTTATAGTGACTACAGCTGATGGGCAGACTCGAATCTTCCGAACCTATTCTACTGCTGATTTCTTCCGAAAGAGTAAGGGAGATGCAATTACAAGTTTTACAAGGGTTCATCAGCGTGAACGCTATGAACCGAATCGAGGGACAGAGGGTTAAATAACTTTGCAGAACGGGGCAGTAGCTCAATTGGCGGAATTATGAAAAGTTTAAACTTTGATCCTATTTCACTTATAATGATAACAATGGGAGTTCTTGCGATTATTATCAGGTTTTCAATATTTTTTCCAAATGAACCTGAAAATCGTCAGATAATTTTAGATATTCCTAAAGAAGCTGCAATGGATGCTCAAATATATTCCGCTAATAATTTTGTAGAACTTCAGAATCTTTGAAATAGTATGATTAAAGAGAATGAAAACAAGAGTGCATCTTTTATTAAAATTATCCTTGCGCAACGCGTGGGCGTAGGAAATCAAAATTGAAAAGAATGACATAAAAAAGAAATCTCCCTGAAAAATTCAGGGAGATTTTTCAATTTTTAAGAAAAGGATTTTATTGTTCGTCTGTTGCCCAAACTTCCGGGTCCATCCACTCCGAGGGAATAATGAAACCCTTAACAGTATCTTCAATGTTTTCATCAGTAATTTGGTGAGGTATTATAACAAAGCTCGGCTCTAGCATATCATAATCTAACCACGGTTGTTTTATGATACTTACCATTATATCGGTATCTTTATTAGGACGACTGAATTGATAATTTATGCCATTAATAATTTTAACAGGAGGTGTAGAAGGAGACGTTTTAAAAGCCGTTAATATAGATTCCCATGAACCTCTATCAAGATGGAGATATCTTTTTTCTACTATATTCGTTTCTGTACTTTGAGTCATATTTTTATTTATAAGGACTTTAATAAATGATATAAGAACTAATGATGAAAAGTAACCTTATTCTATTTTTAACAGAACTATTTTAAAATAATATAAATTATGATTATGGCATTTATTGAAAAAGCGATGGGTTTAATTTGTGTCCTTCTCATTATATCCTTAATCTATGTAGCATGTGAAGAACTTGTTTATAAAATAATTGATAATTTTCTTATATAAGAAAAAAATCCTATGTGCAAAATAAAATTTTTCCCTATAGGGAAAAATTTTTTATAATTGCGGCGGACCGGATCCGCGGCCTTTTTTAATTTTTTTATAACAGAATTTAATTATAATGATTTTATAATAAAGCTTATATATATAAAATATAAATATATAATAATTATTATATAAAATTAATTATTATATAAAATTAAATATATATTTATAATTATATAACAGAACTTTATTATAATAAAATTATATTAAATATAAAGCATATAATAATATATAATAAAATTATTATAGAACTTTATTATAATATAATTATAACAACCAACCAACACAATATAAATTATGATCAACAAGTACATCACTAACTGGATTCCTGTCGCTGAAGCTAAGATGATCGTTCTGAAGTATCAGGCAGATGGGACTTATAAGAAAGGCCAGATTAAGTTGAGCAGCTATCGTTGGGCCGACCCGAGCGACCACAGTAAGGGATACCTTGCCCGAGTTCACGTAGAGGGTGGTATCCATCCTGAGTTGGAACTGGGTGATACCGGCAAGAAGGTAGCAGCCACTAGCACACCGACAGTAATCGCACAGTGGAACCCGGAAGTAATGACCGGTAGTAACAGTGACGAATGTATCAATACTACAGTATATTACAACCGTGAGAATGTGGATGAAGTAAAATCCGCGTAACCAAATTAAGATATCCCGGGTGGTTTTAACCACCCGGGATTTTTGATTTTATTTTTTATTTTATTCGGGTTGTATCGAAATCGGAGAAGCACAACGATTTCGGTTTCGAGAAAATGTTTTAGATGAGTCACGCTCACACTGGTGTTACATGTCCGTTTCAGTCGGACGAGTTTAATTCGGTTGTATCAAGTTCGTATTAACTTCGTGCATTTATTTCGATTGCGTGGATTTAAAACAAGTAGATGCTTGCGATTTTGTTTTAACATTGATACACTATGGAAGTTATTTCAAAATGGTTGCAAGCAATTATTGTGGCAAACAGATTGAATTATTCAAGCGATTTTGAAATAAACGAACGACGTTGAATTGATATTAATTCGATGATTTTAATTCAACGTCGTTCGTTTATTTCAAACGTGATTTGATGATTGAAAACGTATTTTGTTATGACGCTTTTGTTGCCACATTAATTCATTGATGATTTTAATTACCGTTTGTTTTAGTTAAACGGATTTATTTCGGATGAACGTTAATTTATCATTGAAGCATGATTTGAATGATATTCATTCATCGTCATTAGCGTTTATTTCGTGTTTAGTTAATTAATTAATTCGTTTCGTTTATTTTGGTTGAACGACTTTATTTCGAATAAAAGTTTCATTTAAACATTCGCATTTATAACACGCAACCTTCCGCACACACCCAACCGCAACGAATGTCAAACTTATTTTTTATTAACGTCGTTGTTGATATAATTATAATTATGTTCTGTTATAATTTTATTATTCGCTATTTAATTAAAGAGCGAGAGCGTAAGGAAGGAAATATAACGCACCAATTACGCCAATGATAAAAAAGATTCCGCTGATAATTTCTTCTATCATAATTTTTTATTTAATTATTGTCGTTGTTGATACAATTATAATTATATTCTGTTATATTTTTATTATAAAATTACAGTTGTGTTCTGTTATAATTTTATTATTCGTTAATTATGATAAACGAAAGATCATCGGAGTAGATCTAATAACGGAAAAATAACAAGTGGGTAGTTTAACGTCATACCCAGGACGGATATTAACTCAGTACAGAAGATTTAACGTATTGACGGTAGTATATACGTCGAATGAATATAATGCGTCGACGTGAATTTCACCACAGAGAATACCTCGTAGCTCGACACATATTGACGGGGCGAAATTATCATCATCGCCGATAACATCCCACTTGGAAAGATTTTCCAACGGAAGATTAAACATATTCGCAAGTTGGGATTTTACCTCGTCGAGATTTCTACCGAAGAGAGGTTTATTCAATAACGGATATGAATCGATACACTCTCCGGTTTTGGAATTAGCTGCGCTAACATTATAATTAACGAGGCAAAAAAGGTTGCAATCAGCGGGAATATCTTTAGTAAGATTATTTCTAAGCATAATAATAGAATATTTTTTTAATAAATTAAATGCGGCATTTAATTTATAATAAAATTATAATTTAATTCTGTTATAATTTAATTATTTCCCGCCGAATTAATTAGTGATTTAATTAACTAATTAATTAATACGCGAAAAATCCATTTTAAACAAGCGAGTTTATTTCGGTAACAGAGATCTATTTTTATGATAAGACCCCCCCCTCCCCCGCCCCGCTTTCGGAGATTGAATTTTAATTCATTTATATTAGAACGAGCAGTTTAACGTCATGCTCAGGACGAATATTTATTTGTTAATTCATATGAAGAATATACATCTTCACTAAATCGGCCACTGTGGTAATTTCCACCATTCGATAAAACGTTTTGATAATTTCATCTTCATCATTAAACGAGATGTAAATTTTATCGTCGATAATTTTTAATTGAGTAATTTCGCAATAATAACCGGTTAAATTATCTTCAGGATGACGAAGATTTTCCTCGATAATAAACTGTGGACAAAATACCGATCTGAAAGCAATTCCAATGGTAGCGAAATCATCTTTAACAATTTGTCCGAAGACGAGTTCGTTTTCAAGTTCAATGGCGAATACTTTACCTTCGTAGATATATTTTTCGATTGCGTTCATACTAGCGTAATTATTTTTTATATAAATTAAACGCGTCATTTAATTTATATAAAAATTATAATTATATTCTGTTATAATTTAATTATTTCCCGTCGATTCAATTAACGGCTTAATTAACTAATTAATTAATACGCGAAAAATCCATTTTGGATATACGGATTTATTTCGGATAAAGAAGTTTATTTTAGTGAGCAGTTTAACGTCATGCTCAGGACGAATCGTAATTAATTTCGTAAAATTAACGCGACGCGGTTGTGAACATTATAATAACACGCTCGAATGCTTTTTCACATTCCTCGTCCCAATCACCGACGAATTCTTCGTATTGTCGTCTCAGCGCAGTGTAGATACTTGTATCGGTATAATCTTCGATAGAATATCGTTCGTCATTGAGAATATACCGGAAGAAGGCGACGTGAGGATTTTCATCGCGTCCAACGAAATCGTGATATTCGAACATATACGGATGAAAACGCAAATCAAGATAATTATACGACAACGGAAGTTTGCACATATTATTAACGATAGTATTATTTTGCATATGTAATTTATAACGTGTTGTTATAATAATAATATAATTATATTCTGTTTTATTTTTATTACTTCGTTTATTTTTAAACGAGCAGTTTAACGTCATGCTCAGGACTAGTAACCGACATCACGAAAATCTATGACGAGTATTTTCCACCCACTGATAAGCGTTGAACGTAATATAACAGTCGCAAGATATTCCGATTGATACTTCATCGGTTTCTAATTCGATATGTATTGAATTACCGAATGTAAATCCTTCTTCGAAATCTTCTTCACCAACTGAATCGATGGAAACTTTTGCATACGGAATGTTCATCAACAGACGGAACTTATCCGCAATCTGATAAAAAGCATCGACGTTAATAAATGGCGGAAGTGACTTAACGTAATCGCCATCGTTAGGACCTTCCACTATTTCAGTCTTGCACTTTTTGAATTTTTTTATTAAACAATAAGGACGAAGAAGATAAAAATTAGGATTGAGAGCGGGATGAATATGAATATTATTTTGCATATTTAATTTATAACGTGTTGTTATAATAAAATTATAATTATATTCTGTTTTATTTTTATTAAGCGACGTATGCAATTTTATCGTTCTCTGTACGAACGACTTTTCCTCGTACGAAATAAATCTTTACTATGCCGCAACTTTCGTTCCAGCGAAGATCGATCATATTGGCGATAGTAAGTTCAGATAACATAATTTCGTTATTATTCATATGTAAATATAATAATAAAGTTCTGTCTTAATTTAATAACTTCGTATTAGATGCTGTTGTTTATTCCGGATAAAGAAGTTTATTTCAAACTTAAGTTTTAGGCAGTTTAACGTCATGCCTAGGACGGTATTACTAACTATATTACAGAGCTTTTTTCAGATAACAAAATTCGATTTTGTTAAAGTTTTCATAACCTTCATCTGCTAATTCATCTTGATTAACAAATTGAATGTCGAAGCTTTCTTCTTCTTCATTATAAGTTATATTTGCATTCATGATATCTTCATCAGTAAATGAAACGGTAACGCCGATATTTCCGTCAGGTATAAACATCCAAGTATCTTTTTCGAAGTATTCATCTTTCGGTTGAAAGCTAATGAATACAGGTTCACTGTAAAACTTATCGAAGTAAAGAAGCGCGATAGTAGCTTTTGACAGACAAGACTTGAAATATTCTTTATGGTTGTTGTTCATATGTAAGTATAATAATTATGTTCTGTTTTAATTTAATTACTTCGTTTTAATTAACGTTAATTAATACAACTAAAGATGTTTATTTTGGTTAAAGAAGTTTATTTTAGATTTTTATTCGTCTAATGACATCGGAAAGAAATAACAATAAAGAGGCAATACGAAAATCATTCCGATTAGAAATGCATTGATAAGAATAGATGCGATCAAAAGCATGAACATGTTATAAACTTCTTTAATAACTTTCATAATTAAATTATAATTTTGTTCTGTTATTATAAAATAAACGGGGTCCGGCATATTTCCCAACATGCCGGACCCTCAACCTATACACAACACGAATGAAAATCTTTACACAAGTTTAGCGAGCCAATATCGCCAGATGTCACCTGCTTCTGCTTCCGTGTCAACGGTGTTAGAAAGAACTTCCTTCTCGTTACTGCCGATCGTCTGTAGTTCCACCCAGAACTTTCCGCCTTGCTCGATTAGGAATAGCCCCTTATTATTTCCAACGGGCTCGGCCTTAGCTACGTATCGACGATTATCAACGGAAGTAGTAGGAGTTTCCTCTGCACGTTCCTCGGTCTTCTTTACACGCTTTGTCTTTTTCTCTTCCTTCTTAATCTCGAGCTCGGGATGAATGCCGGCTTCGGCGAGAACGCGACAGATATAACCATCAGTCTTATCCTTGCGGTTAGCGAAGAGGTTCGAGCTTTTCTTAATCTGATGTTTTTCGTACTTACCCTGTTCGATAAGTTCCTTAATCATCTTCTTTGCGTCGTCAACGGGAATCCAAGTGGTGAGATCTACGAAGTTAGCCATAATGTTTATTATTCGTTTGTTGTTATAATTAAATTATAATTTAGTTCTGTTTTAATTTTAATTAATGCGTTGGCATATATTTTGCGGAAGGTTCATTACCATTTACAATTGACATGACTTCCTCATGAGGAACAACCGAAACATAACAACCTGCTAAATTACCCAGTAGAGCGTTTTGTTGCCCACTAGTTGTTGCTGAAAACTTATCCAAAGTGAGGAAGTATCGTCCGTTCTTCTTAACCGCAATTGGTGTTGAATATGAATAGAAGATGTTATTTTCAACATGCGCTGTAGCCGCATAGGAATTATCATCATAAACAAAGGCCTTAAGTAAAGGATACATGTACTTACGCATATAATTTATTTGTTGTGTTGTTATAATTAAATTATAATTTAATTCTGTTTTAATTAAATTATTCATTTAAACGAGTACGTTTATTTTGGCGGGCCGCAACTAATTCAGCAATAAGTTTTTCTTCTCGTTCAATGAGTTCAATTTTATTTTGTTTCTTATACCGACGGAGACGAGCCCGCGCATTGACGCACTCCTTATTTTCTCGCATCCACTTCAATGTACTAGCATGCGACTTTTTATAGTTGCGATAATAATAATCCTTACCATATAATCGTTGTTTTGTTTTTAATTCTTCATCGGCATTTTTCCATCGCTTGCGACGTTGCTCAAGGATTCTTTCTTTATTGCGTTCATAATATTCCTTTGCGTACTTTAATTGTTCCGGTGTACTTCGTGCCATAATTTAACTTTATCATTAACTTGTATATAAATAATATAATTTAGTTCTGTTATATTAAAAAATTATTTATATCAAACAAAAGAGTTTATTTCAGATGAAAAACTTTATTACAAAAATAGTCTCGCCAGGATTCGAACCTAGACAGAGGGAATCAAAATCCCTAGTGCTACCTTTACACCACGAGACTATTATCTCTATATTGTTTATAAAAGTTTAAGAAAGATTGTATTTTTTCTTTCATTTTATTTTGTCCTCGTTCTGAATTAATTTCATTCCAAGGAATTCGATAAATGATATATCCGAGCTTCAGTTAATAAAGAATCTCTAAGTTTATCGCTTTTAATTCTATCAGGATATTTATGTTGTTTGCCATCAATTTCTAAATCAATTCGATTATCAATTAAGAAATCAAGAAAATAATTACTCATATCATTTAATCCGAGTTCTCTTTTCTTAACTACGTGATTAAAAGAATATTCGATATTATTATTTTCTAATACGTCCTTCCAAAATTGTTCGGGATATGAAACTAAATTACGAGATTGCCAGCCTTTATGTTTACCCTCGGCAATTAAACGTTGTTGAACTGCTCTAGAAGATTCAATTCGTTTTTTAGAAGGTATTTTCTTTCCTTCTATATTATACAATTGTAAATTTTTTAATCCATTTTTCTCAGCACATTCATAACAATAAACATCATGAATATATTTTGCAAAAACTTCTTTGCCGCAAAATTTACAAATATGTTGTTTGATTTCTTTAGTCCTATTAGTCAAACATTTTATCCATCCAGGTGAACAATTTTTTCGATGTTCGGGATTATCTGATTGTCTACTAGTCCCTCTATTTTCGTGCATTCGATTCAAAGAATCGGAAGTTTTAGCTTTAGACTCTTCTGACCTAGTATGCGAATTGGCACAAGCTCTACTACAAAAACGTTTACACTTTTTATTATCTATTTTATATTGTGTAGTAAACTGAGAAAATTCCTTTCCACACTTTTCACATTTAGAAATATAATTAAAACTTTTTGAAGGTCTCATAATTATATTTATTCATAAAATAGAATCGAACTAATAAAAACTTTAATCGGGTGACCGAGTGCTGCCCTCGGCAATTCCGGTTCCCAAAACCGGCGCGTTCGCTGGCTCGCTCCCACCCGCGAATAAATGGGTTGTTGAGGTAACGCTCCACCCGTCCGACTTCCTCACTTATTTTTAGACTCCGATTTTACAGACCGGTGTGAGGGAAACAACCCTAATATCTAATTTATCGATATTTAATCAACAAGGCATGCGGTATTCGAAACCGCGTTGCAGGAATGAAAATCCTGAGTCCTAGTCCCCTAGACGAATGCCTCAATGTTATTATTTAGAATCCTGCTCTACAAAAATAACTTCTTCTTCAATCGGAACTAACTCCCATTCGTAAGGCATCGGGATCAATGGCGGCATTGTCACAATACATTTACAGCAGGAACTGAGTAGAATAGCCGGAATAATAATCAGATAATTTTTCATATCAAAATTCAGGGGAAGATGTGTTTAATTTATTTACAAAATATTCATCTTCCCCTGAGAATTATTTTTACTTCTTAACAGGAAGAACCTTAACCGGAGTCTGCGGAACTTGAACCTGCTGTTGCTGTTGCTGGCAAGAAACCATTGCCATGCAACCCATCATTGTAATAATAGCGATTGTCTTCATATATTAAAATTAGTTAATTTGTTAATTGCTTTTATTTCAGTTAAACAAAGTTAAATCAGTTAAACGAATTTATTTTAGTTAAGTTCTGATTGATTAGAAGTATCTTTATTTAGGGAACTCAACATAAATTGTTCATTGATATAGCCGAAAGCACTTGTTACGAGATCATTATCATGTGCTGCTGCTAAGATGATCGAAACAACAACTTCTTTAGCTTCTTCTCGGTTAGTAGTTCTTTCGATTTGATCAATGAAATATTCTATAGTCTTAGTCATCTTTCTTCAAGATTTTATTTAGGGACTCATCCGCTTCTTTTGCTGATGACAATATAATCAATGCCACCCAGAGTATAATTGAAGCAAAAACAAATAAAGTTATCCAAAACATATTAACCTAAAAGTTGCTCTAATACTTCTTTCTGTGATTTATCGCGAACGATTTTGATGCAATATGCTTCTGAACCATCCATCCATGAGCAAAGATATTCATCAGTTGCCGGCCATTCTACATTTGTAATATCCTTTAGATAGAACTTAATCCCATAGAACTCCATGTCAAAATAATAACCATCATCATCGATAGCAATAGGGGTATAGATATCATTTATCAAAAAGATATAATCGCTAAACCCCTCAGCTTTATTATAAACTAAATCGACTAAACGAAATAATCCTTTACTCATGAGAATATAATATCAAAGTTCTGTTTTATTTTAATATAAAAATATATAATAACGAATGATATTAGTCAAGAACCCTAATAGACTTACGCCACTCTCGCCACTGCTCAGCCCGTTCAGTTTCAAAGGGCACAATCAGACAATGAGCTCGTACGTATAATTCCTCATTGACAGGACTTAATGTGAAATAACAACTATCCTTATAAACGATATACTCAATCCCGTCTACAAGAAGCGTCTTCCCGTTAAGATCCGAGTTCCGCTTATTAGATATTTCAAAAAGGAAGGTTGTGAAAGTGTTGTTCATAATTTTATTATAATTACGTTTTGCTTTAGAGGAAGCGACGACCGTTCCTATCGTCCACTATCAACTTCCCACGGATTTGATAAATCTTTACTACGCCACGTTCCTCATCATAGCGAAGGTCGAGAAGGTTCTTCATATTAAACTCAGAGGCAGGGATATCTTTGATGCTGTTCATGATTTTAATATAATTTAGTTCTGTTTTTTCTTAAGCAACAATTCGGCAATCAACTTTTCTTCACGCTCAATTAAATCTGTTTTCCCTTGCTTACGATATCGACTAAGACGCGCTCTCGCATTAACAAGTTCTCTATTCTCACGAAGCCATTGAACAGTGTTAGCATTGGCTTTTTCTTTATTACGGTGATAATGTTCTCGTGCCCATTCGCGCTGTTGTTCTCTTAGTTCATCAGATGCATTCTTCCATCTCAGCTTTCGTGCTTCAAGGATGCGCTCTCTGTTACGTTCATAATATTCTTTACCGTACTCAAGTTTACGTAGACTACTTTTATTCATTTTAATTAGTTAATGTTAATAGATAGAGGAATTTCAAACAAATCATTATCGATGCAATATTCAAAAATTTCATCGATAATAACAGTTACAATTTTATTTTTATTATTAAATGACTTGCTTATAGCCATATTATTATTGTCAATTATTGTAATATAATATGTGGCTTTATGGGCCATTATAATCTTATAATCTATTATTATATTAGCCCGTAACTGTTGTGCAATGTGATTTAAGCGAACAGCAAGAAAAGCACAATCATTAAAATTAATATCCATGCGTATATTATATTTTAGTTCTGTTTTTAATTAAGTAATTAATTAACGATAAAAAATTCTGAATTAAATCAACATGATTGTTTCGGTAAAAGAAGTTTATTTTAGAATGATAAACTTATTATAAAGCGAAAGACGGTAGAACCCATCTACCGTCTTTCTTCAACACAACACAACAAATACAAGAGACGTCCGCACCCGCCACATGTTACGCGTTGCTCATCATCTCTTGCTTCATTATTATTTACCATATTTTTGCAAAAAAATATCCGAAAACTTAAAAATTTTCGGATATTTTTTACTATGAACAACACATTATGTACCAACAAAACGTCTTATTAAGGATTTGCACCTCATCAGGACTGAACACCATAAGACATATAACGGGTTTAGTAATGCTCTCCCGAATGAACAACGTATAGAACCAGTGCGCATAATCTACACCTCCTATTCCGATTTCGACCGTCCTTCAATGATAGCTAATCACTCCAGATCGGATTCACCCAAGTCCCGGTTCCCGAACCAGTCCCCTTTTGGCCGGGCAGGCCATCAGGCGGGAACCGGGACTCATCTCACCTCGAGGTCATAAGTCGCGTCAGTTAGCCAGTTGACGCACTTAGACTTTTGTACGTACTCATTTTTCTTACGTTCGAGATGCTGCACCCATTCGCGCAGCATGGGACCTATATAACTTCGCATCTCTGGTGTAAGGACCATCTTTGTTTCGAGACGTTTCACAACGCTCTCTTCTGTTAATTCTCCATTGTTATTTACGTAGAACCATAACACTGCGTGTCCTACGTTAGTGCGGAGAAGATCTTTATCGATGGGATTCACGAATCATTTAATCCTCATCCTTAATCGGCTCGATCTTAATCAATCGCTCACCGCTCGGAACTGTACGCCATCCAAGATTATCACAATCCCATACTCGTACATAGCCAAGAGCCTCAGCATCATAATTAGGCTCATTAGTTGGCTTAATATATTCCAGCTCATCGGAATGCTCTTCCAGGAACTTCCAATCACGACTCGCAATCATTCGACGAGTGGTACCATCCTTCTTAGTGAATTCGATGCTCCAAAGAGTATTGGTATTCATCATCTCGATAATCTCAGTAGTAGTCATATTCTTATTTGTTGTTTGTTATATCTAATTTATAATCTTATTCTGTTTTTATTTTATGGTATCTCTTAAGGGTGGGCGTGGTGAATTACTTCACCAGTTCCCATCCCTGATACTCAACGGAATCGCCCCAGATTTCAACTGCTCGCTCGTGAATCTTACGGGCTCGTGTCTGCTGATTCCACTTGGAGTTCCACTCATGCATTCCGATAATTACCTCTTCATCAGGCTGCGGGTCATCATCACTCTGAACGACGAACAACTTCACCTCCTTAACGACGGGCTTCTTCGGCACCTCAATCTCCACAGGAACCTCGGTTACATTAGTCTTAGCATTCTTTCGAAGATGCTTACCTCGGGGCTGACGGAATCCCCGCTCCATCTCAGGATGAATACCAGTCACTGCAAGAACGCGGCAGATATAACCATCAGTCTTATCCTTACCATTTGCGAACAAATAACCGGACTTCTTTACTTGCTTCTTCGTGAAGAGCTCACGTCCAATAAGGTCATTCATAATATCCTTTGCTTGTGCAGTCGTTACCCAATCAGAGATGATTGCGAAGGTTACGTTCTGGGCGGCAGTATTATTATCGTTGGTATTAGTCATAATTTATTATTTGTTTTTGTTGTTTACAAGTTGATTATAATTTAATTCTGTTTTATTTTAATCTAAGTAAAGTCGATTATCAGGAAGAAGATTCATTTGCACTGTTGCAATAAAGGATTCGATTGCTTCAGTATTATCGAGAGTATCATAGTTAACAGAAGCGAGTTTGCGATTCCTTTTACCATATATGATACGGTCGTTAACATATTCATTATAATGTTGCTTAACCGTAAGAATACCAAGGTCATTAAAACTGAAACTTATATGATAACCGTCATTACGAATATCCATCAAGTAATCAAATACGTTGTTCATATATGGATATAATAATATAGTTCTGTCTTATTTTAACTAGTTTTCACCTAGGTCCGAATCAACGATATTTTCGATGTAGAAAAATTACCTAACTTTTTTAGAGTAACTTAACAAATATGCAAAATAAGCTCATCTGATTCATCCATTTCCTTAACAAATTTCCCGATAGCCTGAGTATATCTGCACAACAAACTAATCGGTTCATCCGTATTAAGATTAGAATAAAACGGCAAATCAAATCGAATATCATCTACTGAGTTTTTCATCGAATAAAGAATCGCATAACAATTTAGTGACAATCGATCCGCGCTAATTTCTTCTTTGGACATCATCTCATAAAACTCCTCATCTACCTTTGCAAAACAAGTAAGAAGAGATGCTACTTCATTTGAGAGTGCGGCAAGAAGCGACGATGCTTGAGCGAGATTAAACACTATATAGGAATCTTCCTTACGCGTGCCCGCGCGTGCGAAGAGCCTCTCGATGTCGCGTTGTCCGCATGTGAAAAAGATATCGTCCCCAATATAAGAATTGTTCTTGACCTTTTCTTCGTTTCGTTTCAAATAGAATTGTTGTTCGTAACTCATATAATGTGAATATGCAATAGTTCTAAATCAAATGGAAGTATTCGTTTCGGTGAAGCGAGATCGAAACAATCGCGACGATCCCAAATGGCGGAACTTTTCCCTCCTGCGCGCGAGGGCGGGCTCGCTTTGCCCTCGGCATTGAGCATATTCATAGGCTCGCCGGCACACGAGGTGCCTTGCTCGCTGCCCACAAGGGGCTCAGTTCCGACGAGGGGCTTAGTTCCGATAGTTGTTCAGTTCCATCCATTCATCGTTCCTCTTTTTATTATGTTATGGCTCGAAGTTTTTCCAGGTTCCGTCATTTAGTTCCCTTACCACTCGCTCTTCCCTTTCTTTATATTCTCGCTCCAAGTCGACACATATCTTTTTTGCCATTGCCACCGCTTCATCTTTAGTGAAATAGTATTCATCAGCGGTTTTTTTATCTTCTTCTTTATATCCTATTTCCATGACAATAACATATTGCGACTCTTCCGATATATCAACGAGGTATGGCTTTTTGAACAATATCGTGCATTCTCCCTCGTCGCACTCTACAAAAAATAGTTCTTCATTCATATTAGGCAAGGATGTCATCAATTTTGGTATATTTTACAAACCTAAACTCGTGATAAACATTATATTTGTCACGGCAACCTACATAATCTTCGTTCCAATAAAACTCACGCAAGTTTTCAGTATTCAAATCGCTGAGTTTTGAAAGTCTTAACTTATCTTTACCTATATACACGATTCCCGTATTATAATCTTTATATAGTACACCGGGTGTATCATCATATAAAACGACATAATGTTTCAATATGATTGCATTATACAACAATTTAAGAAACTTTTCTTTGTCAGTCATGATTATATTATATTATAGTTCTGTTTTATTTCCAATCAGTTCGCTTCACCCAGATATCGTAATCTTCCGTTACTAAGATAGGATAACCAGCTCGATAAAGCATCTCTTTCGCCTGGTCCATTTGGTCTACGAGGTCCTGCTCATAAAACTTATCAGTGAAAACGTTGCAATTGTCATCCTCGCCGAAAATAAGCTCAGCAGCATCAAGATAATCCTCATACTTGCCCCAGGAACGGAGCTTCCAAAGAGTCTCACTCTCACAAAGCTCGTCCATAGGGATTCGCTCATAACCGATAAAGTAAGCGAGCTCAAAGTCGGTGAAATGCTTAATATCGTCAGCGAAGCGGTCTCGAAGTGTCTTAATCATAATTTTTAGATTTGTTTTCCGGTGCCCTTAATCTCGTTAAGTACCTCAATATCATCAATACTTTCGATACAAAATCCATATTCTTCCGTTAAAGCATCTACTACATCTTCACAGAAAAGTTCATAACCACTAATAGTTCCTTCTTCAGTCCACTTTTCATAAGGGTCGTTGGAAGACTCGACTTCAAAAGTGCCATCACTGGGAAGTCCCCAATCACCGCAAGTATCATCATAATCTTCGTCTATATCCCATTTGATACCACTAACTGAAATAGTATAAGTTTTAATCGGGCTGTTCATGA
The DNA here is from genome assembly GCA_017502465.1 of Bacilli bacterium. Taxonomy (GTDB): domain Bacteria; phylum Bacillota_I; class Bacilli_A; order RFN20; family CAG-826; genus RGIG5418. Next base: position 19,683 of record JAFVUY010000096.1, read on the forward strand.
CTATAATATAATTTAGTTCTGTCTTATTTTTAATCAACCGCCACAAGAACGGCTCCGTCGCTCATGCGCTCCCACACAGGGAAAAACTCATTTACATCTTCCCAAGTATCGCAATTGCTAAGGCCAAGCTTATCACAACATTCTTTAGCGGAATAATACTTGTGCCAACCGAGAATATGTCCCGGCGTAATTATATCCATTAGAGCTTCATGACGATAAAACTTATAGATAGACGTAATAGCCTCGATGCCCATATTATTCACATATTCATCGGGAAGCTCTTTAATAATATCTTCAAATGTTGTCATGATTATAATATAATTTAATTCTGTTTTTAATTTATATATTCTTAATCATACTTTTCCAAGCATCGCAAGAATCATATCGACTTCGTTCGCTGATAAGATTCTCAATCTCCTTTACGAACTTTTCTTTCATCTCGGGATGTTCACTAAGATAATTGTGAATATATTCCTGGACGACGGGAACAACATAAGTTCTACGTCCAAAAGCATAACGAAGAGCACACATTAAAATAATATCAAAATCTTTCATATTAGTTAATCCATTCGATGTTATTTTCATTTTCGGAAGTAATTTCAAACTGGTTCAAATGCCAGTGCTTTAGTTTCGCATTAAACTTTTCTTCGAGAGTTCTTTCCGCTTCATATAAATTATTTGCTTTTACATAAAATCCGGCAAGATAAGTGGGAAGATTACACTCATTAACTTTAGCAAAATATGCTTTAGTCATTTGACCATTATAAAGGGTGCGCTTAATGCCGATATCCCAAATAACTTTATGGAAATAATATCCTCTCATAATTTTATAATGTTAATTAACCGCGGAGAAACCAATCTTTAATGTCACGCCAAGTACCCTCGACAATAGGCTCTCTAAAGCCATTCTCTACGCCATAGACCTGAGCTCGTCCCTCGTCGCATTTATGACCACTCTTAGGAACAACGGTATAAAGAACATCACCAGTTTCTTTATCACAAATGCGGAAGTCATCATAAAGAGAACCTACGCATGGACAATTATTCTTGAAAAAGACGTAACACTTATCGTTATCAAACTTATTAGATGAAGCGATACCTTTCAGCTTCTTCAAAAGAGCTTCGCCTTTCCGCACAAGAGAACTCTCTCTGCAAAACCAATCATACCAGAGATTCATCACGTTATAACTATCGATATTAGCCAAAATGGTAGAAATGCTGTCGTGTTTCATATAATTATAATATAATTTAGTTCTGTTATATTATTAAATAATCTCGTCAATCTTAATTTTCTTCGCAAAACTAAGTTCAAATGGCATATCTTCATCTTCATGATGAAGAAAATAGCAGCTCATATCCTCGGCTTCTTCAATTGCAGAAAAATCGCAAAGATAATAAATGTTACAACTGCAAGGACAATTCCAATAAAGGCCTTTATCATCCTTTATAGTAATTTCAATGCCATTGATATAAGCGGATATTTCATTATTCTTGGCTTTATTAAGAAGTATATGCAGGTTGTTCATATACAAATATAATAATTTAATTCTGTTTTAACTTTATTTTCCGATAATCACTTTTCGTTTATTAAGAGCTTCTTCGATTTTATCAATGAATACTTTTGCAATTACATTATTAAAGTGTTCGTCACGTTCTCCCCATTTCTCACGACCATCTGCCCAATTATAAGTATATCTGAAATTGCCCCCAACTCGTTGACAATCATGACCGCAATACTTCCAATAAGTTCGCCAATTAGCAGGAAACCAATTGAGAAGCTCGCAAATATAATCAGGTTGTTCTGCATCATAAGTAATTGTTCCGTTTGATTGTTCACAAACATAATCATTATATGCAATTACTCGTGAATTATATATTGCCCATTCTTCAATCTCATTATAAAGAGGAAGATTCTCAATTACATAATCAGCAAACTTGCTAAAATACTTCAATAAACTCTCATCACCGCCTTTATCCCATTCTCGTCTAGCAATTATGAGAAACTGCTGACTAAAGCCATCCCAAGAAGGGAGAGGTTCTGCATGGTAAACATCTTCGGCAAATCGAGTACGACACTTTTCAAGATAACATTCCGCGTCATAATAATTAGCCCACTTAAAAGCATAGATTCCTTTACCATTACGAGCTCCATAAGGGTCGACACCAAAATCAGATGGGGTTTTCATAATTATAATATAATTAAGTTCTGTATTTAATTAAATGTTCAAATCAGAAAAAAAGATCCGATTCATAGAGATAAGTTTATTTCAGACAAACGAAATTATTATCGCAACGCAAACCTTCGTTTATCACCATTGTGCCATCCACGATCAATTACATCAAAATGCGTCTCATCTACGTATTCGATTTCTCTGATATTAAAACGGCATGGATCGACAAGACCTTCATCATCTTCCATTACAAAAAATAAATGCGACTCGTCATTACCAAAATCAGACGCATAATCACTTTCAATTGAACCTACTTTATTATATGAGTATTCCTCTTTCCATTCATCATCATTCTCTTCATAAAACTTCTTATCCTCTTCCGCATTCTCTGAAAAATCAAAATACAGTTTTCCTTTACGAATAAGATTCTTCAAATGCTTCAATTCAAATGGAACACCTTCTTTTTTGAAAATGTTATTATCTTTATCATAAAAGAGATTTTCAGCAATGGGATCACCAAAAATACTAATTAGCTTTTGCTCTCTTTTAGAAAGCTCAACTCTCTTTAGAACAGCAAGAACTTCACGGCGGATTTTATCAGTAATTTTCATATATTATTTTTCTACGGGTTCAAGTTTACACCAGCATTTACGAGGAGAAAGGCTTCCATAATTCATTGTCCATCGGATAATGGGATAATCTTCCTCAAAAGATATTTCCATATCAGTAGCATTATCACCGGACCTAATAAAAAGGCGGGTGAAATGAGCAAGCATTTCCGATTCTCCAGTTATAGAATCAATCTCTGAATCAAACCGAATACCATCATGAAATGACATATTTCCATGGGATTCACAATAAATACGATAAGGAAGACGAAGTATCATATAATTATATTATATTTTTAGTTCTGTTATTTTATTAAAGCCATTCGTTAAATTTCAAGTATTCTCGAAGCTCTTCTTCTGTCTCTATTTTTGTAGCATTAGAAAGGCATGTTCCATCAGCTGCATACTTTTTCTTAGCGATATAAGTATATCCATATTCTTCAATTTCGCTAAGTTTTCTAAGAAATTCATTCATTTTTTGATATTCGGTACGAGATTCATTAAAGAGTTGCTTGGCTTCATCATTTGTCAAGTTTAACATATCAGACGCATGAAGCACTGTATTATCAGCAATAATAAACTCGTTACCTTCATCATTTGTGCGAATCTTGCATGTATATTTGTAACTATCATTTACCGCAACGGTAATATAACAACGTGTGCGTTTAATTACTTCAAAATATGTAAATACTTCCTTTGTCTCATTTAACATCCGTTGCGAATATTCACGAGTTTTTGGCCAAGGACAATTTTCAGGATTCTTTTTATAAAGGCTACAATTAAAATGTGCCAAATTCACTGCGGTTTTTGCAGCAGCAGCATAAAAAGCGGAATTAGAATAAATGCAGTTGAGCTTAAAAGTATTGTTCATATATTTATAATATATTATAGTTCTGTTATTAAGTTAATATATTCCGTTTATAATAATATGAAGAGCTTCTTTATCGGCTTCTTCTTTAGTCATTTCCGTTAATTTATATTCAAGAGGAATCATTTTATAACCATCAAGAAATAATTTTTCAATAGTTTCATTATCCAACGAAAGAAAACGAATTTCTTTTGGCTTTATTTTCGCATGCTCTGGCCATTTGATATCTGTTACTTTGAAATATCGGCGCATAACTCTTCAAAGATTTGTTGAGATGACATATCCTTTGTGATATTCAATCCATATTCATGAAAATTATCTTCACCTACTTTGAATGCAGCAAAATGCACATCATCATCAAAGTTAACGGAATGAATATGATTCACACAAATAGTCTCTCCGCTATTTTCCAATTCCAAATACATTACTGAACCTTTACGATAATGAATGGCAGTTTGTCCATTAACTTCTACATGATAGAAATTAACTCCATCACACTTATTGATAATGTTATTAAGAATCTTTTGAAGCTTTTCGGTATCGTTCATATACTTATAATTCTATTATTAACTTAACAATCGGTATTTACGATCACGCTTCCATCATCTAACTCAATAACGCTGGTATTCTTATTAAGATAAGAAAGACACTTCTCTTCCACATCTTCCTGTGAAATCTTTTCGTCGGGATTTTCTTCTTTCAAATCACTAACAATAGAATCAACTTCATTAGGATCACGGTCCATCACAGCAGCAAGTGCAGAATCATAACGATGCCACACCCAAAAAAGAGACTGATCAAAATCATAATCAACACCAATGGAATCATACCAATTGATAACGGCTTGAATTCCATCATACTGAAGATTAGCAACAATATCAGAACGAAGAATCTTTTCAGCAAGATATACATCAAGTTCAAGAGTAATAGCCATATAATTTAATTGTGTTATTATAATTAAAATATAAATTAGTTCTGTCTATATATTAGATATTCACCAATTTGAAGCTCTCTCAAATCATAAGAAGAAAGAAAATGTCCACGACCATCTGCGGCAATTGCTTCATCAGCAAAGTTCTCAATAGTTGTTTTACTTTCAATTAACTGACGATAGATATTATTATCTTCACAATAATTATCAGAAAGAAACGTAAACAATTCTACGGGAAGTCCAGTTTGTTCAGCAAGGAAAGTATCACGGAATGACCACAACATATCCTCAATGGCCATATATGCCGCTTCATCTGCTTCTTGTTCATTAGAGGCAATGGCATATTCATCGCCATCGATAATCAAAATCGGGAGTCCGCAATAAGTAGGCCGATCGATATTTTCATTAAGTGCATTCTTAATATCTTCAGGCGTAACTTCTTTAATAGATTTATCAATGTCACTCATATGCTTATAATATATTATAGTTCTGTTATATTATTAAATCAGCATATACCCCTCCGTATGTTCTTTAATCCCCAATACATAACAATCGAGAGCTTTCAACAAAACAGAAGAACGGCGACCGATACCTTTAAGACGGGTTTCTTTCCACCAAATTTCTTCCATAAATGAACGAATAGCGGGTTTATTAACTTGGCTACCTACAAAAACGTATTCTCCATCAACAGTATGAATATGAATCAAACGAAGCTTTCCAGTAATATGGTCCATCTCGATATCCACTAAAACTTTTCGTGAAGAATGAGCACGAAGACGGAATAAATCAGGATAATTGTCGTTACCATAACTTTGGTCAACGATAAAGTTTTCACCACCAATTTCCTTTAATACCCGTAAAGCAGTTTTCCAATGAAGTGTGTTCATAATTATTATATAATTTAGTTCTGTTATATTATTATACTAGCTCCAGAACATATAATGGGAGAGTATCATTAACATTATTAGAATCGCCTATAAGGCGAATATATACGGGCTTATTCCATGTCCCATATGTTTCAAATCCCATTACTTCAAATCGATCTTCCTCGCTATAACCTTCTACAAAACCAGAAGTAAGCGAAAGAGATTTGATTTTTACGATATCGCCAACTTTAATTGTATCATTCATTAGTTTATTATATAAACAATTTATTAAATTAAACAGACAACTTTATTATGGAAAGCAAACCAAACCATTCGCATTCATCTGTATCAAAACGGAAGTAATCACCAAAACGATTGACATATACTCCTCGCTTTACAATATCAAGGTCAAACTTGATAGTCTTATCGTAATTTCCATTAGGAAGGAAAATAAACTTCTCATCATCATCTTGCACAGTCATATATGCTCCAGCATAATCAACTGCAGCTGCATCCTTGAAGAGCTTCATGAAAGCCTCACCCGAAATCTTTTGTACACCGTTCATAAACATAATATATTATAGTTCTGTTATATTATTAAACACTTAATATCTTTTTATTATCCCACAAGGCTATCGCATATCCACTCTGAATAAGACGAGCCCAATAGTTAAGACAATGCTTTACAGAATTATCATACTCGCCGAGAACACGATTATCAAGACTGAATTTATTCCAAACAGCAAACGCGAACTGCCACGTTATTTTCATCTTCTCACTCGTCCAGCCATACCCATCTTTATCGCTATAAAACAACTCATGAGGAGAAGCATAGCCGAGATGGCCGGGTGCGAGATCAACTACAATCTTTACATCATTAGGAAATACCAATGTAAAAATCCCAGGATAAAACTCTGTCACCTTCATCTCATTAAAATCAGGAGAGAGCATTAAATCTTTAATTCTTTTAGTGGTGGTCTTGAAGTGTAGCTTGTTCATACTTATATTATATATTAGTTCTGTTTTAATTTTAATTAAGCTTCATCACACCGAGCAAATAAAATGGTGGAATCCCGCTACCGCATATTTCATAACGACCATTATCATATTTGATATTTTCGTCGTTTAGCATTTTATAATCTATCGAAATATAAAGCTCGTCATTATCTATACGGTTGAATACTATTTTAGTAATCTCTCCTAACAAGGGCTCGCAATCTTTATCAACGCCGAAATCCTCATATCTAATGCCTATAAAGCACGTCGCCGCATCACCATAAGCACAACGATCAAAGCAACAATACCAAGAGTTTTCAAGTTCTTTTACAAATGTTTTTAATGCAACCTTCATACTTTTATTATATTTTAGTTCTGTTCTACTTCGTAGCTTGAGCCGCCCATAATATCACGAATAACATCGTCAAACTTTTCTACGTCCTCACCAAGGATAGTCCACAACAGATTCGTTCGACTCATTGTAGCGGGAGTCCAATACTCAGATACGTTGTCATCCCAAATTGCCGTTTCATACTCAGTCCAGCCTTCACCATCGTCAATACGATAAAAAACGAGGTCACAATCCAAATCATAATCACGAGCAGTAGTGATTCCTCTGATATTATATATTTTGTTCATGAATATGATATATAAATGTTCTGTTTTAATTTGATATTACAAAGAACGCTCCACACTAATTTTAGCAATTTCATGTGGGTCTCGTTGAAGCTTGAATCCCATAGAAGAATTAAGTGGAAGTTTTTCAATCCAACGTCTCATTTCATCATATGAAACATAAACTTCTTCACCATTAAGAAATCGCTGCTCTTTATCGGTAAGAGCAATATATTCAGTTTGATTTGTTGCAGCAATAACAGAACCATCCTGAAGAGTAATGTGTTTAACAGCACCGCCAAAAAGATCAATAAACTCAATACCGTCTTTTACCCGTACTTTATATTCATAAGAATGACCATGAATATCTGAACGGAAACGAATATAACGATAACCGGAGGCCGTATAACGATCAGATACAGCGAAATAAGTATCTGTACCATTATTAAGAAAATATCGACGACCAATAATGAAGGATTTAATAGTGCTGTTCATGATTTTAATATATTATAGTTCTGTTATATTATAAGTATTCAAAAAAATCTAAATTCGTGTTCAGTAGAATAATCCTTTTTTACTTGTTTAATTGCCTCTCGCTTCATTTGATCAGCCAAAGTGCAGGTTATAAGAGTTCCTTCCTTCATTGCTTTATTCCATTTTTCTCGAAAAACTTCATTTACTCGTTTTTCAAAATCAGAATTATCATGTACTAATTTTTTATTCATTTTAATAAACCGATTTTACATTCATAATATGCAATCTTCCAAGCGATGTCTGCAAGTTCACTCATTTCAACTGAACCCATATTTGTTTCATCGGCTTCCCATGCATTCATCCGTTCATTAATAATCTCATTTGCACGTTTTACACACTTATCCATCAATTTTTTATTGTTAAGGACATTCATAAACTTAATATATTTTTAGTTCTGTTATAAAAAAATATAATGGATATATAATTTATAAAGATAAAAATCATATATC
>JAFVUY010000097.1 GCA_017502465.1 Bacilli bacterium
ATATAAAGAAAAAGTGTATATGCAACAATATAGTGAATATGTGAATTTTAACCAAGAAGTTTATGAGCGTTTTTTTGCTCCTAATCTCAATTCATATTCCAATGTTGCTTCAATTCTTGCAAATATATCTGAAATTCAAGACAGCAATTTTTTCAATGGGGCTTGTGCTTTTATTAAAGATAATGATTGGGATTTACTTTGTATCACTCATTCTGATGGAGTTCCGCTGTATTTGGGTATTATTGCCGTCCAAGTTTTGGCTGCTGCAGAACGAAAAAAAGATGAATTGTGCACTCCTAGTGCATATCGTCCTCGATTAGCTGAACTTTTGAATATTCAAGTTAAAGATGTATCAAAGAAATTCTCAAGCTACCAAGAACAAATATATGATGCTTTCGAGGAGTGGTGCAATAAAAACCGATTAGCAATTTTTCTGTCTCGCAAAAATAACAACAGTTATCGTCATGTACAATTTCCATTAAGTTTAGCTCTTTTGCATAAACGAGATCTTGAGTCCCTTTCTTATTTTTTCTATCGTTACAATCTCTGTCCAGGAGATGAAATAGATTTTTACTCCTTTTTAAAAATTATACATGATCATATTGGTTCACTACCAGCCAGTATATACAGGAAATGGCATAAGATTTCTGATCTTGATCGTAAACATGCATTATGTAAACAAATTTATTCGGCGTTTTTGGAATGGGATGGCAGTTACGAGGAGAACCATAAAAAATATAAAAGAAAACGTCGACCGCCTGTGGAATATACAATGTATTGGCTTGGACATGAACAATTTTCGCCACAAGTATTTTGCAACGATGATGAAATGTCCTATTACAACTTTATAAAAGATTTTCCGCGAGGCTGCTTTTTTGAACGAGATTATTTGCGACACAATGACTGGATACATATTTCCGAACATAGACTTCGAGTAGAAGAAAATTCTTCGTATGCCTGGTTGGTTGGCAATACTACTTTTATAAATGCTGTCAAACGATATTTGGGAGAGCCAAACTACAACTATGGCGATGGACAATTTAAGATTTTTATGATCTCCGCTAAAGAGATAAAATTATTGATCAACTATTTTCCCGAGTATTTTAAGAATAATTCTCAGGAGCCATTTATAAAACTTATTGGCGGATTAAAAATAGGTGCTCGTAAGTGGTTGGCTGGTGCAGGACCAATTCTTTTGACAGAAGGTAATGTCGGAGCAACAGCACGTTTGGTTAATCTTCAAAATAATGAAAAAAAAGTTATAAACATAATAGAACAGCCGCTGATAAATTTATCTTCAGGCAGGTATTTGTTGCAATATTCATCTGACGCACCTGCTATTTTATTTACAATATCCAGCAAATGGGAGGAGCCTGCGTGTAAAGGTGGCGGATGGCATGTTGATAATGATTGCATATATCCAACAGCTTCTGAAGATTTTCAGCTCCAAGGTTTAGATTTTTCAAACTTTCCAGTGGAACCAGCTGCAGAAGATTTTTTGTGTGTAGGGAATGCTCTGCATCAATGGATGAGTCTAGCAATCGGGCATGAAAAAAATGAAATCAGTAATGAGAATATTGTTCATAAAGCATTGAGGAGAAAGTTGAATGGAATACGCAATCGGTAAAATATTATTCAACAATGGATCTTACGCAAGAGTGAAAGTGCTATTTTACTCCAAAAATGGCTTTTGGACATCCTCAAATATAGAAACGTGTTTTCCTGCACAAGGAAAGGTTTTTGC
>JAFVUY010000098.1 GCA_017502465.1 Bacilli bacterium
AGAGAGTTCGGCGGAAAACCCTTGTGATAATTGCGATGAAGATTGTGATGATGACTACTGCTCTGAAGAGCGAGAGTATCTTTACGACGAACTGTATTAAAGGGTAAAAGCCTGCGGCTAAGTCTTAACAAGCATTGGGTATGTGGATACATTACCCGCTTGTTAAGGGTTTTCCACCCCTAACACCCCGAAGAAAGGAGATGATACCAATGGACACATTGGTTTATGTTGCATTGATAGTATTGGCGATTGCCTCAAATATTACTGCAACATTATTAGTGGAAAAGTTCAAAAGGAAAGGATTGATATATTCTGAGGAAAAGAAAATATGATTTTCATGTTTTCCTTGATGAAAAGGAAAATGAAGCTTTGTGCAAACTTTCTGGAATTACAAAACTTTCAAAGTCGCAACTAATAAGAGAAATTATTTTAGGTTATTCTCCACCCGAAGGTCCTCCTGCAAATTATGGTGAATTGATTTATCAGTTAAGAAGTCTCGGAAATAATATAAACCAAATTCTTCGTATCGCAAGAACAAACGGAATTTTAAATCCTGTTGAATTAGAAAAACACTTATCTGAACTCAGAACTATAGAGGAGAAAATGCATTCGGTATTTTATTTGAACAGGGACAATAATAAATGGCAATAGTTTATATAATTCCTATTCACACTCATCTTGACAGAACATTAGCTTATGTCAGTAACAAACTTAAAACTGAAAATGAAAATTTTGAAGAAGTATTCTTGGATTTGCATAGTGTTCTTAATTACACAGTTGATGATTTGAAGACTGAAAAGCAGTTCTATGTTTCAGAAGTTGGTTTAACCTCTTTAGAAACTGCTTTTACCGAAATGATGAATACAAAAAAATTGTATAACAAGAAAGACGGTAATCTCGGATATCATATTATTCAATCCTTTGCTCCCGGAGAAGGAACACCTGAATTGATTCACGATATAGGTGTTGAATTTGTCAAGCGAGCATTTAATGGTTATGAAGCAGTCGTTGCAACTCATCTTAATACTGATTGTTTGCATAACCACATTGTAATTAATTCTGTCTGTGTTGAAACGGGAAAGAAGTTTAATGATTGTATGGAGAGTTATTATAACCTTCGTCTAATTTCTGATGAACTTTGCAGAGAATACGAATTGTCAGTTATTGAAAATCCGAAAAAGAGAAGTCGAAAACCTTATGATTTGTATATGGCAGAGAAAAACGGAGAGTGGACTAAAGATGCAATTATTAAAAGAGATATTGATGAGTGCATTTTAAAAACAACAAGTGAGAGAGGTTTTTATACGGAAATGAGAAAACTCGGATACTCTTTCAACTTTGAACGTAAGTATCCGACTATATCACATCCTAAATTTGAAAGACCGAGAAGATTAAAAACTCTCGGCGAGGGTTACACTCCGCAAGATATTGAAAGACGCTTAATGTCAAAATGGCAAAGATATAAAATAGATATTCCTGAGCAAGACAATCTTGTTCAGGAATTTTTTGAACCTCTTAATGAGCCTAATTACAGAGAAGTGTATGTTTCTTTTGTAACGGTTGTTCAATATGTAAAGAAA
>JAFVUY010000099.1 GCA_017502465.1 Bacilli bacterium
ACGCCGCGCGAGTCCGAAGTAGCCCTCACCGCTACGAGGACATAGAACTACCTTATACGAACCCATCAAGAACTCCTCGAACCATATCACACTGCAAGGGCATTGCGAGGAAGGCAAATAATTTGCCGATATGGTGAGAGGAGAATTGAAAAGGGTGAGGCTGCTGTGGATAAAAGCAATACCCACGAACAAGAGGCAGCCGAAGCTCGGAGCGGACGCTCGCGAGAACACTCAATGGCGCAGGAGATAATTACGCATGCGACAAAAAGGAGTAACAAGGAATAATTCTCTATTAGGGACACACGCGACCTTCTGCGCGAGGATATGCAAAAAAGAGAGAAGTTACCTAACAGGTAGCTTCTCTTCGTGTATACTCTCTATCCTCTCCGATATGCAGTCCGCAGATTTCTTTTCAAATAATCTTGATAAAATAAAGTCGTGAGCGGAGCGAACCCGTATTGGGGAGAAAAAAGAAAGAATAAGTTGTTTTATGTTGAGAACTCATCTCATTTTATAATATCTGGAAAATCCTTATAACATCTTTTAGCGTTGGTTTGAGCTAAGGCCTTTCCGACACTATTAATTCTAAACCAAATTTTTATACTCTCAAACCAAGTTCTTATTGTATTCAAATTTTTATATGAATCCCATATTTTCATACAATTAGTTTTTGCCTCTTTCATTAAATGCGAATCTTTTGTGTACAAATTTATAATCGGTTTATATTTTTCGTCTAGACTACATAACTATACAACATTTAAACGCAAATATCCATCTATCAATTCATTTTCTACCAACAATAACTCCTCGTCATCATTTTCTGCTAAAATTTTTAGGGATTCCTTATGCTCTGCAGAATCTTGTTTTATCCCCACACAGAAATATCCATCGTAAACATCGCCTAAAAACTCATCCAATTTTAGAAAACGACCAGGAAGTATGTTTATGGCCCCTAAGACATTTAATTGATCAATCCAGTCATTCTCTTTAGGTAATTCAGTATCTAAAATAGATCCATATAGTTGATCTAGGATAGAAAAGCCTTCTTGAATATTACCTGTCAGCGGAGCTATATTATGTAATGCACATATGATAGTTAAAGCGCATAAAGAATCAACATCCACCTCATCAACAATCTTTATGGCCCGATTAATACCAGAATCTACTTTTTTATTTTTTCCTTTTTCTATATGACAAATTAATAATTCCGACAATAATTCTAAATTTGAACATTTATCCGTTTTGGCAGCAGTCTCTCTGGCTTCTTGTATCATATATTGAAAAGAGGGATCTCTTAATGCATCCATTGCGGATTCTATCTTTTCTAAACGAGGAATAAAAGTTTGAGCGAACATTTGATCGCGTATTCTTGCTATCTCTAATGCATCATGTGTGCAAGTACGATAAATATTTAATAATTCTTTAGAACAAACTTCAGTCGCTATTGACCTTATTAACTCCGAACTATTAATGGTTACATTACAATTATTAAAATCACTCATTTGAGTTTGAATCGCTTTATCGCCAGCTGTTTGTATTTGTTCTTTTTTTGAAAAATCCATCATCCAATTTGAGTTTGTTCTACGTTATTACCAGCTACTTGTTTTTGTCTAACTCTCTTTTCTTGAGATCTTCTTACGACTTGTTTTTGTTTTGCATAATCTTTAGCTGTCTGCTTTTGCTTTACTTTCCCCTTCTTATACAACATAACAGTAGTTCCTGAGATAATAGCACCTATAATTATACTGATAATTTCAGTGCCCCATCCATCAAATATTGTATCTATATTCATATGATTGTATTTTATTATTAATTTACGTTTTACATATATTTGGTTATTTTTAGAAGACTTCGCTTGAATATAGTAGCTTGTTTAGAAAGTAGTAGGTCATAACCTGGATCATATCCTGGAGGCGGAATGAGATTGTCCTTAGTCAAAAGGGTTCCATCGCCAATCCATTTTTTTGCTCGATCTATTCGTATCTTAATAATTGCTACTACATTTGTAGATACATCGTAGTCTTGACTAGTATTCTGATGTTCCTGTATGTTTTTTTTAATAACAAGACCATGCTGAGCGTGTGGTCTTACAAATGTAGAGGGGAGCGCAGTTCTCAAATCGACTTCAATAATATCATTTGTTATGTTTATTCCATCAGTTGTTGGAGAAGTTGGAAAAGGGACTGCTACTAAAAGTACATATTGATAAATTTTTTCTTCCCAAACATTTTGTTCCTGCAATTTAGTGTCTCCTGATATTTTTTCTATTAATGGTATTGTCCTTTCTATATAAGTTGCATATTTATCTATTTGTTCTGTAGTCACATATTGATTTAGACCCATCCACAATGCAATCCAATGATTATCCACAACATCTAAGAATGATGTTGTAGCTCCATAATGTTGTAATAATCCCTCTATTCTATATTGAGAACATACTTTATTCATCACATCCAACGCCAAATAATTGACAAGTGTATTATCCGAAAAAAAACGATTGACAATTGTTGTTATTTTTCTATTTTCACTTTCTATATTAGTAGCATTTCTGTATAACGAAGGAATCAAAGAATTATGCAGTTTACACTCTCCACGACTATAGACATTTGCATATGTTCTATTGATATATTTAAGATATCCTACTATTCTATTAAACCCATAAACAGAAAATGCTTCAAATATAGGGACACTATTCCCAGATAAAAACGTATGATTGGTTACAAATTCTGTATCTGGTATCTTCATCATGGATGTCAGTTTTGTAATTGTAGTCTTCTTCGGTGTTCCATTTTTAGTTCGTTTTATTATTTCCTCACTAGTTTTTATAATTTGTTTACCATCTTTATAATAAAAAATTTTATCCTTCTTTCGTGTAAGCACATAATATACAGATGAGGATGAAGATATGTAGATTGTTATTATTTGTTGCATCTGCTCTTTTGTACATGAAATTCGCAAAGAGTCTTGTGGATCAGGTTTTATCTTCTTTATCTTTTTGTGTATTAACTTTTCTAATTGTTCTGTAGAACGTTCTGCTTCCTGATTTATTTTGTAAATAATCTCTCCTCCTGTCGTATTAAGTAATGCACAAATAATAGATAAATCCGCTGACTTCCATTTTGAACGGACTATTATATCTAGCTTATTAGATGTATGCGTGTTCATATCAATATATTTCAATTAAAATAGTAATGCCAAATTCTCTATTGTATCTTTATATTTAACCTAAGTAGTTAGAATCTATTTGAGATAGTACGCTTTTACAAAAAGGCGACTAGTTCATAGAATAGTCGCCTAAGAATTTGCTCAATAAATGTTTGTGATAGTTATCATATAAACAATGTACATTACTCCATTACAAACTCTAAATCTTCAGAAAACATTGAATCTACATTGATTGGAGGTAATACAAGAACATTCATCTTTTTTCCTTCCGTTTTACAATGTAACACACCCCTAGCAGTACCTATCGAATGTATTGCCATGTGTACAAGGAAACCTCGTGGGAGTACAATCTTCTTGTTATTTGTA
>JAFVUY010000100.1 GCA_017502465.1 Bacilli bacterium
AGTAGCGGAGATTTGCTAATAGGTATAAGCACAAGCGGTAATAGCAAAAATGTATTAAAAGCATTTGAGATTGCAAAACAAAAGGGCATTAAAACCATAGGATTAAGTGGCAGAGATGGTGGAGCAATGAATGAGTTATGCGATATAAATGTAGTTGTGCCTTCTAATGATACAGCTAGAATTCAAGAGATGCATATCTTAATAATTCACACTATTTGCGCTGCAGTAGATGGAGCATTTTAAGGGGTCAATTTAGATATAATAGCACCCAATTTAAAGGATAAAAATGCAAAAACCATCAAAACTAGCACAAATCCCGCAAATTCGTTTTGCAGGTTTTACTGAGGATTGGGAACAGAGAGAGTTAGGGGAGATAACATCATTAATAACTAAAGGAACGACACCTATCGATAAATCAGGAAAAGGTAAAGTAAATTTTATTAAAATTGAAAATATTAACTCTTCTAATGGAGAAATAATTCCCGAGATGAAAATCTCAGAATCAGAACATAATGGTTATTTAAAACGCTCTCAATTGCAAGAAAACGATATTTTATTCTCAATTGCAGGAACACTGGGGCGTGTGAGTATTGTTAAAACTAGTATTTTACCAGCAAATACAAATCAAGCTATCGCAATTATAAGAACAAAAGAAGGAGATTTAAACTATATTTCCACGGTATTAAAAGGTAATGCTGTTGCTGATTTTATCAAAAAAAATCCAACTATAGGAGCTCAGCCAAATTTATCACTGGAACAAGTAGGAACTCTTGAAATTCCATATCCATCTCTTGCCGAACAAACCAAAATCGGCGAATTATTTGCAAATTTAGACAACCTCATCACCCTTCATCAGCGTAAGTGTGATACTCTAAAAAAAGTAAAAAAATCAATGCTTCAAAAAATGTTCCCAAAAAATGGAGCATCAGTTCCAGAAATTCGCTTTGCAGGCTTTACTGACCCTTGGGAACAGCGTAAGGTTTCAGAAATGTTTAAAGTAACCCGTGGATATGTTCTTGCAGCTACTGTTACAGCGGAAAAACAGACGGAAGATACGCCATATCCAGTTTACTCATCTCAGACTAAAGATAATGGATTAATGGGATACTATAAGGATTTTTTGTACGAAGATGCAATCACGTGGACCACTGACGGAGCTAATGCAGGAACAGTAAATTTTAGAGACGGAAAGTTCTATTGTACCAATGTTTGCGGGGTTTTACTTTCAGATAAAGTACAGGCAGATAAGATGATTTCGGAGGCGTTAAATAATGTATCAAAAGATTATGTGTCATATGTTGGAAATCCCAAATTGATGAACAATGTTATGGCAGATATTCCAATTATGTTACCACCGCGACCAGAAGAGAGAGAACAATTGTCCAAGTTTTTCTCAAACCTTGACAACATCATCACCCTTCAACAGCGCAAGGTAGAAAAATTAAAAAATATTAAAAAGGCATTGCTTAATAAGATGCTTATCTAACAATCGCAATAAACTATGATAAATTTAATCTAAATAATCTGTCTAGCTAGCTCTAATGCAAGGGCTGGTTTTAGCTCTTTCATACACTCATGAGAGCCTAGCGGGCAGACTCGCTTCATACATGGCATACATGGTAAATTTAGATGTGCTAGTCTTGCTTTTGGGTTATTATATGGGCTAGTTCTAGTAAAGTTAGTCGGGCCAAATAGTGCAACTGTTGGCACCTTAAAAGCTGCTGCGATATGCATTGGTCCGCTATCATTAGTAATAAAAAGCTCAAGTCCAGCAATATAGCTAGCAAGCTCTTTTATACTAGTTTTACCACAAAGATTTCTATGCGATATACCGCTTTTAGTCAAAATATAGCTAATCTCATCACAGATCTCTTTTTCACCATTACCACCAAAGATAACTATATCAAATTTACTACTTAAGCTCATTGCTACATCGGCAAAATAGCTAGGATACCATCTTTTAGCACTTCCATA
>JAFVUY010000101.1 GCA_017502465.1 Bacilli bacterium
CAATTTCTCTCGGAAGTTCAACACCAACTATGCGATATGCTTCTATAATATCCTGACAAATTGTTAAAACCTTACCTGTTTTTGAGTTGTATTCGTGACATAAGAACTCACTATTATCGGCAAATGTTTTATCTTTAGAAACGACTATCAAATCTTCTTTATGCTCAAATTCATATGATAGCAATGATTCCCAGATGATCTCATCTCCGCAAGTATATTTATCACTAGTTGGCGGATTGCCGGCAAGTTTTCTCTTGCTCGCTAAATCAATGATTTCATTAGATGACGAGATGATATTATCGGGTTTACAAAGTTTTTTAAATTTAGAAAAAATGTCATCCCTTTGAGGATTGGTAATCTTACCTTGTATTTCTTCAATAATACAGTTTCTCTGTTCTCGAAATTTCTTCAAAGAATCATCATATTTTTTAAACGACGCTAAAGAACGGAGAAAAGTGGAAGCACCTTTGTCAATGTTCGTCTGATTTTTGAAGCTATCTAAAGTTTCGTTCAATATTTTATGACGATTTCTTGTAAATTCATTGATAGATTGTTCTGTTGTAATAAAATATTTTTTATTCTGATACAAAAACTGCATAATAGTTTTTATATCTTTAGGCAAATTAGAACGATACATATCGAGAAAGATATTTGTGTCAATAAATATTTTAGCCAACATATCACCTCCCATTTGCAGCGTAATTTAACTAATTAAATTCGACATTATTTCTTCGTGCCATTTGACATCAGTAATTTGCGGTACTTTTGCAAAAGAATCTTTAACAGCTTTTACAATATCTTTGTAGTATACGCTATTCTTAAGGAAAGCCAAGACCTCGTTATTCGTAAATGGCATTATAACAACACCATCTACTTTGGTATGGGTGTTGGTTGATTCTAGTGATACCGAAGCAACAGCTCTCCATATGTTGATTGTATTATAATCGAGTTCATCGGCTATGAAGAATGTAATAGTTTCTGTCGGTTCGTTAGCAGCTTTAAGGTTAAGCGAATGTCTCAAAACTGGTTCCCATTCGCCACGCTTTTGAGCTTGCTTATTCATAAGTGTTACTTCGAGCATTATAATGATTTCTTCATAGTGTATAACAATATCGCCATCTCCGCCTCCTGCGTGAATAACAGGTTCAAAATCGGCATTTAATGTTAAATTCAAACTGTTATACAGATCAAACTCTTTGTTTGAAATATAATACCAAGCGATTCCAATAATGTACTCGTAAATA
Source organism: Bacilli bacterium (assembly GCA_017502465.1). GTDB lineage: Bacteria > Bacillota_I > Bacilli_A > RFN20 > CAG-826 > RGIG5418. Next base: position 1,245 of record JAFVUY010000101.1, read on the forward strand.
GTTGGAACTGTTGCAGCATCATTAACTTCTTTTTTGATTTGGTTATCTTTCTTTCGATCAGAGAACATCGGAAGTAGTTCCATAATCTTTTCTTTAGGATACTTATCATTAATGTGCGCAATAAAGTCAGCGTTTTTCTGGTCATTAAGAAACTTCTTAACATCAGTTGCAGCACTAACGCCAAGTAGTTTTTTTAGTTTAGATGTTATTGTAGAAATATCATCGTGAGAATAATTAAATATCTCCACAAACGGAATGTTCTTGCCAAAGTAAGAATCTTCCGTTTCTTCATAGTGAGTATATTCTTCATCAGTCATCTCACCAAAAACATTTTTCCTAAGTTGTTCAACATCGAATATTAAAGATAATATTTCTTTGTATGACAATTCTGGCAGATTCTTAAACTTAAACAAACCTGTTGCGCTTAATAATCTAATAGTTGTGTCAGAATACTCTCTAATACCGTCAATCCATTTAGATCTCGTATAAGCAGTGTAAAACTCACTTACAAAATCTTCAGAAATTAACAACGGGTGATTTGCGTTTTTCTCTAGGAATCGCTCAAGTTTGTACCGACTACCTTTATTTCCGGCGGCAAAAACAGCCTTGCCATACCCAAACGCTTTGTATATAGACGCAATATTATCTTGATCCAAACAATTAATCAAGTTGGCATATGTTTCTTCGGTCTTGTTGTTTCTGAAATCTCTCAGAACACTAAAGAAATCGTAATAAAGCTTTGATATTGAATCATTCTTTTTCGAACCCTTGAAAATGTTTTTGAAAACATCGAAATCAATATCATATTTTCCAATTAGCTCTTCCGGAATGGTAATATCTATATTACGAATAGATTCTTCCAATTCCGCAATGCTTATCTCGTTGTTACGAATAGCTTCTTTCACTTCGTCACTACTGTATGGCGAAAGACCTTGAACGACAACCTCAAAACTATGTTCATCAATAGTTTCGTTGTCCAAAAGCAAAATAAGAGCCATTATAAATGGAGAATAGAACCGCCTTTTTCCATTATTGGATGAATCAAAAATTTTGAGCTTGGATAATTGTCTAAATAGCGCAATATTTACATTGTCCAAAGGTAATAATTCTTCCAATTCATCCCTAACCACAGAGCCTCTTAAATAAGAATATCCTGCTTCAGTAATACTGCGGTTAGTGGTGGTAAATCCCATCTTCACAAGATTGCTTGTATAGTGGCGAGCTCGTTTTTCTATGGCTTCATCCAAAACTTTTGCAAACTTCGTAATATTATTTTCGATCCAGTTGCCGTCTCTATCAATAAATGTCTGATAATCATCACCAAGTTCATCGATAAAGCTATCGTAATTACTATGAATCTTAAAAACGTCCTTCGATTTTTCTAACGCTTTTTCATAAAATAGAAATTGGGATAAACTTGCGGGATATGTTCCCCAGCTTTCAGTAGGATAAATCTCTTTTAGTTCCTCAAGAATCTCTAGATATATTTTTAAAGCATTCAGAACATCACTTCGTCTGCCGTTTGTATCCATCAAATTAAATATTTGATTTCTTTCAACGATCATACTTACACCTCAGTTTTGTTGATAATTTATTATTAAAACTTCTTCAGAGACAGATGTTTTGTCTTTTGTTTGGTAGTTGGAATTAGAGTAGCTGTAATTGAGTGGTATTGCCGTATATTTGCCGGTGTTTTTCTCTAACCATTCAATCAATAGTCTGTTTTCCTTGCCTTTGCTACGCAAAACATTAGATAATGCAAATCGAATATGCTTACTATGCAATTCATCTAAGAATGCAAGTAAATCTTTTTCGGCAGCTTCATCCCAACCACCTTGCTCGTTATATGTAGCACAGGTGATTAAATATGGGGGATCTACATATACAAAATCTTGCGGAGTTAGGGCGGATACATCAAATTCTCTAAA
>JAFVUY010000102.1 GCA_017502465.1 Bacilli bacterium
AAATTGTATTAATTACTTCTGCAAGAGATGCTGGAATTGTATGTAAAGATAATTGAATTTTTAACGCATTATTTAGTTCTTCATATGAACTTTTTACTGAAATACAATTTTCATCATAGATAATTTCATCTATATTTGCTTTAATTTCACACATTAATGAGAAACAATTAGAGATAACATCCTTTGCACAATAATATTGAGCATAATTTTCTGAATGTTTACTTTTATCAAAGTGAGTAAGTTCTTTGGTTGTATTTTCATAATTCTTATTAATTAAATTAAGTAAACTAATAAGTTTTCTTAAATATTTTGCAACAGATTCAATTTCACAAAACTTAAACAATTTAAAATCTCTTGTATTATAAATTGAATTAATTTCTGTAAGTTCATAAGCTATTACTGAATATTTGGTTCGTTTTTCAGAGTTTATTAATTCTGCTGAATTAAACTCAGTTTGCATTGAGGAATATTTTTCGGGTATAGACTGTTGTAATTTTTTTTCAGAAAATCCAAGTTCCACATCGATGTCTCTAAATTCATTAATTTGGATTTTTTGTTGACCATCTGCTAAAATCTTGAAACTTAATTCATCCATTACTTCCATTGCTATCTCCTTACATAAAAATTTCCCCTCAAAACCAAAAACTTTTTTGATTTATTATATATCAGGTGGTGTGCCAACTAACGACACACTATAAAACTTTTTTAATATACACTTGGTATTTTTTCAAAATCTATTGTTACACATGGACTTAAAAACTCCCGTTTCATCTGCCAGCCATCTTTTACATAAGATTTCACAAGAGTAATTGATCGACGGCCATAAACAGAAGTTATCGAATCTACTGCCTCCATTAAATGTTTCTTCTTTTGATTCCACAAGCTTTTCCTTCTTTGTTCAAGGCAATAATTACGCCATCATTATTGGAAAGAACAGCAACCGGTTTTCCTCTTAAATCTGGGCGATAAATTTGTTCACATGAAGCATAAAATGAGTTTCCGTCCGCGTGTAAAATCATAAATCCTTTACAGTATGAATAACATGAATAATAGAGCCTGTTATTACAGTTTCTTTTTGAATGTTACAAACCCTTCCTAAAACAAAATGCCCATCCTCTTCATAGATTACTAAACTGTTTTGAGTAATTTTCTTTGCTCTGTCTATGACTAATAAATCTCCTTTGTAAATCCCCATATTTGAATAACGAGAAGTTTCTATCTGCATAAAGACTGTTGCAGAAGGATGTTTTATGAGAATTTGATTTAAATCTATTGTTTTACTTTCATAGCCTTGAGCTGGGCTAGGGAATCCTGTTACCATAACTATAATTATGATAGTAATATTTTCATTGATTGTCAATTAAAATAACCGTTTGGTTATTTTCTTTTTTTTGTTTTGATGTATAATATAAATATGGATGCAGAAATCTTTTGGAAGAAAGTGAAGATGAAACTTGCAGAGCTTAATAAAAATCAAGAATGGCTTTGCAATCAAACAGGTATTTTATTAGGTTCTCTTAGAAACAAAATCTCACTTGGAAGACTTCCGAGTTTTGAAGATGGAATTAAAATCGTTGAATCTTTTGGAATGACTATGGAAGAATTTTTAGTTTATCCTGAAAAGGTTTCAAAAGATATAATTAATATTCCAGTTTATGAGCAAGCTTTTTCTGCAGGAAAAGGCCAGGAACTTCCAGATACAGCTGAAATTTTAGAATACGTTGCTATTCCAAAAACTCTTATGCGTTTCAAGGATAACATCTGTGCAGCCTATGTTCGTGGTGATTCTATGGAACCAACTTTGTTTGATGATGATATCATTATCTTTGATAATTTTGGTTACGATGGCACAGACGGAATCTATGCAATTAATTACAAAGGTGCAGGATTTGTAAAACGCTTACAAAGAGATAAAGATTGCGTAAAAATAATCTCTGACAATAAGATATATGAACCTATGTTTGAAAACGGCGAAAGCGAAGATTTCAGAATTGTTGGAAAAGTTCGCTATGTTGTACATAAGGTTTAGA
>JAFVUY010000103.1 GCA_017502465.1 Bacilli bacterium
CAAAATTCAAAAAGATTTAGAGGATATTTAGTATCCAATTTATTCAAAAAGTGTCTGGTACAATTATGACTAAGAAATACAATCCGTTAATTGTCAAATAATAACATAACAGATAATGAAAAAGCTTTTCGTATTATTCGCAGTGATTATGACCTCTTGCACACTCTCTAATGAGGAAAAAGCAGAGAGACTTGTTAAAGAGACGCTCAAAGATTATCTCTATCATCCAGATTCCTATGAGCCGCTATCAACAAGAGTTGATAGTATGTTCATAGATGTAACTACTATAGAACCTATTATGGAAACCAGCGATGAAATCAAAGATTTGATTTCTAAAATAAATAGATGTGAAAGAGAAATAGAATCCGCAGAATCTTCTATGGATATTTGGGCTCCTGATGGTTATTCATCTCAATACTCTCGTGGTGAATATGCACGAGCAAAAAAAGAAAAGGAAAAAGCTAAATCAGATTTGGATAAGTACACGAAGAAACTTTCGGGGCAATTTGTATCATTAAAAGAAAATGTAGCTAAATATCACAAAGGAGAATTTACGGGTTGGGCAGTTAGCCATAGATTTAGAAGCCTAAATGGTGCAGGCTCAATGACAATCCCTGGAGAAATGATTTTCTTTTGCGATAAAGAGTTTACAACTTGTAGTGGTTATGAAGCTAATAAGTTTGAGGACTTTGTAAATGTTTTGAAAGCTGTTGATGAAGCAACTTCTGATGAAGATATATTGGATTATTTCAAGGAAAATAGTTTCCTGCTATAATTGCGATTTTTAATAAATTAGAAAGTTAGTGTACCTTTGCGGTCGCTAACTTTTTACATAAATAAAAGCATTTATCAACGATAAATCTTTTTCCAATATGCAACCATTGTTTGTTTTGATAATTTGTATAATTGCTATTTCAATAGGTATAATAGTGATGGTACGAACACGTCTAAAAAGCAAATCCAAAGAGCTTGCAGAAAAGCTAAACCATATATCTTCATATAGCGAAAAATCAAATTATGAGCAAGCAAGGGAGAGATTATCAGCTCTTAATGAGGGCGTGTTTATTGATATTCCCTCAGACTTGAACAACGGCTTTTATGGTAAAGTAATCTCCGCAACACAAGAAAAAGATTTCATCAATCATTATAAAGCACATTTCCAAGAAGCATACTCTTTACTGAAGAAACTTGAAGCCTTTAACATCACTCCATCGGAAACAATATCCAAATTCATCAACGATTTTGGAGCAATCAGCAAACTTGTAAAACAACATAATGAGGGTGTTATAACCTTTCTACTTGACACTCACAAGGACTTTTTCGACCATTGCCTAAAATACCCATTAGATAAGCAACAAAGACGCTCTATTGTTTCGGAGGAGGATAATTGTTTAGTAGTCAGCAGTGCAGGTAGTGGTAAAACCTCTTCAATTGTCGGTAAGGTTAAATATCTCACTGAAATCAAAGGTATAGCACCCGAAAGGATTTTACTTATCAGTTATACCAATAAGGCTGCAGCTGAACTTACCGAAAGAATGGCAACCAATGGATTGAAAGGTTATACATTTCATAAGTTAGCTATTGACATTATCGGCAAAACGACAGGTACAA
>JAFVUY010000011.1 GCA_017502465.1 Bacilli bacterium
ATGGCTTCGTCTTTCAAAATGTCTTTCATTTTTTGAAGCACTTTAGAATGAATGTCTCCGCCTTCGCCTTCCCAAGATGGGATTCTGCTGCTCTTGGTCTGATTTACATAAATTGTTTTTCTTTCCTCATCAATAGAAATAACAATCCAAGCGCGACCAGCAAGAACGAATACTTCACCAACTGCAGGGCATTTACTTAATGTTCCTATCTCTCCATTACTGCTCAAAACCTTATATGTTTCCTCTTCTTGGAACACAGCATAAAAAGAGAAATAATTACATATTTTTTCGCCCTTTAATCCAACTATAATTCCACCATTTTCCATCCGCTGTAAGTATTCTTTTTCAATCATAAATTTGAGCAAATCACGATACTCATCTGTTGAAATAATGTTTTTAAAAGCAGGAAGAAGTAACACCTTTCTTGCAAGCTCGGATGGTGATAATTCTCCACATGACATCAATGTACTTAATGTTTGATGTGCCAACAAGCTGAATGGTTTTTTCTTCTGTTCAAAAGGTTCAACCCATCTTTCTTCTAAATAGAGTTGAATAATTGCTAATGAACGAAGCAAATCCCAAGGCATAGAATCTAACGGATTTTTATTAGATTCCTTATGCAAATTTAAAAACATCATTTGTGATTTTCCTGTTCTTCTACCAGAACGGCCCAATCTTTGAACAAAACTTGAGCATGTGTAAGGAGCACCAACTTGTATGGTAGAATCCAAATCTCCTATATCAATTCCCAATTCCAAAGTTAAGGTAGCCGCAGCAACAGTTGGACCATCATTATCCCTTAAGGCTTCTTCTGCTTCTTTTCTTAAAGCTGCAGATACACTTCCATGATGGACATAAAACACATCTCGTTCCTTCCGCCGAGCAGCTTCTTTTTTCATATCATCAATCGTTTTTTCTGCATTCGTTCTACTATTAGTAAAAATCAAGCATTTCTTATTATGACAATTATCATACAAAAAGGAATTATACTCATCCATTACCTTTTGTGCATTTGCATCATCCTCAGGTAAAACAAAACTTTCTGCACATAATGAAATAGTTCTTTTATGAGCTTGTATACCTACAGAAACAGCTTCCTTATCGCTTCCCGAAGCTAAAAATTCCATTGCAGGTTTATAATCATTCAAGGTCGCAGAAAGACCAATTCTCCTTGGTGAGCATCCCGTTGTTTTTTCTAATCTATCTATCAGACAAAGAACCTGAAGACCTCTGTCTTCACCCATTAATGCGTGAATTTCGTCAATTACAATAAATCGCAAATCGGAAAACAACCTGCAAGCATCTCCGGGATGTTTCATTATCAATGCTTCTAATGATTCCGGTGTTATCTGCAAAATTCCTTTAGCTGTTTTTAATGCTTTTCTCTTATGTGATTGGGAAATATCGCCGTGCCAAGACCATACGGGAATTTCAACATCTTCCAATAATTCTCCTAACCTTTCGAATTGGTCATTGATTAGAGCTTTAAGCGGACCTATATACATAACACCAATTGAGTCTGATGGACTATTCTCAAGCAGAGTCAATATAGGAAAAAATGCAGCTTCTGTTTTTCCTGAGGCAGTTCCTGAAGCTATTATTACATGCTTGTCCGTATCTAATATTGCATCACAAGCTTCGACTTGAACTTCTCTCAAATCTGTCCATTTTTTGCGATATATGTATTCCTGAATAAAATGAGCATAACGCTCAAAGGCACTTGTACTCATATATCAAACTCCGTAAATAAATTATTTGTTTCTTCGTCAATCTGTTCAGGATCTTTTTCGGCACTTTTCACCGAAAATCCTTTCTCATTTATCAATGCATCAAATGTTGTATTAGGATTTTGATGAAGAATATTTAAAAGACCAAGAAAATCCCTTGTTACTTCTCTTGGAGTAAGTAATTGATCTGCACCCAATCTGCCAAGAACAGTATTTAAAAAGGCTGTAAGTTCCTTCTGCCCTAAACTGTTCTCGTATGTATAGTGGGCGCTATGTAGCTCGCAAAGTCTTTCAAGCAAAAAATAGATTTCTTCCGATGATAGTTGATTAAGCTTAATAACCGGACTTGTAAAATCAACAAATCCCTGAACTGCAAAACGATTATCTGCAAGTCTTGAACGTAATGCTTCGTAGCTAAACAAACCTCTTCGTTCATCATAAATGAACTGAGGTGTTCCACTCATAAACACACCGATGTATTCGGCTTTCCCTTGCATTGTATCATTAAATATAGTCAATACTTTTTCATAATTGCTGTCACGAGCTTGCTTGTGATTTATCTTATAGAGGTTTACGCCTTCATCAATGAATACGAGCAATCCCTTGTAACCTGCTTTTTTTACAAATAATGCGAATAATTTTAAGAATTCATACCAATTCTGATCATCAATTATGCTGTCAACGGGAAGTTCTCTTTTTGCTTCCGTTTTATTTGCAAATTCGCCACGAAGCCAACGTATTGCAGATGTTTTTAGTGCATCGTCACCATTTTTCATACCTTTCCAATATGCATCTATAACATTTGCAAAGGCAAAACCATAAGCCATTTCCGAAAGTTCTGATAAGATATCTGCAATCTTTTCACTAACCGCTTCAACTAATCGCGGATCATTGGCCTGAAGGTTTTCCTCTCTTGCAGTTGTGGATTGTAAAGATGCTATCCATTTCTGTATAATCGATTCTAATGCACTTCCTTCCGGGCGCGTGCGTGTAGAAAGGTGTTGTATAAGTTCTCTGTATGTAGATAATCCTTGTCCATTCGTTCCTGTCAATCTGCGTTCAGTGGACAAGTCTGCATCCATAACAACAAACGAGCGTTCCATTGCATTATTACGAATTGTCTGTAACAAGAAACTTTTACCACTACCATATTGTCCGCAAACAAATCTAAATGCTGCACCGCCATCCTCAATTGTTGCCAAATCCTGAAGAAATGCATTTACTTCACCTTGTCTGCCTACAGCAATATGTCTAAGACCGATTCTTGGTACAACACCTGCTGTTAACGAATTGATTAAAGCCGCAGATTCACGACGATTTATATTTACTGTCATTTATAATTCCTCCTATTTCATTGCTTTTTTAAGTTCATCAGCATATTGTTCCAACACACACATTTCATCACCAAATGTGTCTATTAGAATATCTCCTATATACTGTGTTGCAATATCATTTATTTCGTCCACAAGAATTTCAGGCATAGTATTCTCCGCATTTGCAATTTCATATATATGGCCACTTATGTTTTCTTGTGATAATATGATATACAATATTTCTCTTTGTGTAGGTGAAAGTGTTTCGAGTAGCTGTCTAATTTCATCCGACAATCCATCCAAAACAAATTTTGATGAGCCGTCTTCTGTTGAAATTGTTTCAGTAGTGTTAAATTCACTAAGGTGCTCATATATATAGTTGAATTCATCCCTGTAGTCATCTTCAAGAATTAGAGTGCTTTTTTCTATCACCAATATAGCACAAGCTAATTTCATTTCTGACAATTCATTGATTTTTTCAATGGATGCCTGAACTGAAGAATCGTATGCGATTTCCCAAGAGTTAGCTTGCATACTGTCTAACAAAGTTCTACAATAAGCCGGCATTATTTTAAATATTTCTTTAACAGGCTCCAAATCAGTTAATAGTTCTTTTGGTTCTTCAGTATTTTCTGTTTTACCAAGAACTTCTCTGACATTATTGGACTGTATTTCTATTTCTTTGATTTTACCAAAATCAAGTTTAACTTCAGCTTTCTTTGCAGGTGCGACTGGATTCTTATTAGGTGCATATTCCTTTTTCAAAAATGCCGTAACCAAGTTGGCGGTTTCTGTATCTAATTCAACGCCACGCAATCTACCTCTACATTCATACAACTCTCTCAAAACATTTTCCGCAAATCTAACCAATTCATTTATGTATTTACGCAATTTGTAACTGTTGGAATATGCCTTCACAATTACATCCATTCGCTTATTTGCATATTTACAGTTTGCTCCCGGAAAAGCATAATACATTTGATTTGTAGCCTTAGTTGGACCATATGTTTCCAAAATGCCTTTTCCACTTTTCTTGATTAATGCAGCATCTGCCAATGCCAAAACTCTCGGAATTGCTTCGTGCATAAGAACTTGATGTCCGTCTTTGTAGAATTTACTTCCAACTAAAGAATAATCACATAAAGCATCTACTAATGCAAAAGGCAATTTTAATGGTTTTTCGTCACTATGCTTTTCTATTAAAATGTCTTTAATCATCGTTCTGTTTGGGAACGAAAGTTCTTCTATCTCAGGAAGTACAAATTCAAGATTATGGACTCTTGCAAAATCAAATAACCATTCCATCAAATATCTGTCTAATTGTGGATGTTGTGTTCGATATGTAACCCACAACTTAACTAGTTGATCGTAACCATCCTGTGGCCTTTTCCAACCATAATCATTTAACAATTCATATATATGAACAAAGATATAGGATAAATCGGTACTTAAATAATTGTTTTTTCGTACTTGACTTCTCCAATAAAAATACCATTCCTTTTGTGCTCTATCCATTCCGTCATATGTAGCCCAATATTGCATAAACGGCACATGCGGAACTTCTTTCCCTTCTTTATCTATATATTTTGCAATATCTTTTTCAAATTTGCTTGAACAATCATCATCCAAGTCGAAATAAAATTCATCATTTGAATTTCTAGACACATCAGTCTTTATAGTCAATGTAATTCCCGAGGAATAAGTATGGTTCCTTTCCACGTTTCCTTCAACCTGTTTGGGAATAGACTGCTTTTTTTCTTCTGTTCCTGAAACAACAACATCAGAAAACTGCAGTCCTTGCTCTTCAGGATTTTGTTTGGAAAATCCATTAGATTCTCTCCACTGTTGCAATTTCTCTTTTCCGCCGTTAACCCACTTTTCTTTTTTCTGACTTAATTCGGCTTTGATTTCTGCTGGTGTTTTTGTAAGAGGAGTAGAGTTAATGCGAGATGTTTGCTGCACACCGGCATAATTATTTACACCACTATTAGAATTGTTTTTAATTAAACCTCCGTCTTTATCTGTAAAACGTCCAATTGCGATGGTTATTAAATCGACTATTGTGCCAATTCCGAAGCAGCCCATAGTACATAACCAAACAACGCCTGTGCCGATTTTTCCTGCGTAGAATCTGTGACCACCAAGATGCCCTGTAAACAGGCATAATAAAAATGTTGCAATCCACGATTTTTGCGAAGTAGCATTTGAAGTTTTTATATCAACATTGCTCACTTTGTTTTGATTTCTTTTTAACACGGGATTGCAATTATATTCAATCAAAAATGCCGGTAAAAAGAAAATAATCGTCATTACAGGAAACACCGAAAAATCTTCGATACCTTGTGACATAAACATCAAAAGACAAAATGTCCAAAAAAATATTAATATTCTGCTTGCAATTTTTGAGTTCTTCATAAAAGCAAAAAAGCTTGAATTCCCATTGTGTAATATGGGATTTTTGCACAGCTCAACTATTACAATAGGCACAAAAAGTATTGCTGTAAAGGGAATAAACAGCCCTTTTTCACCAAGTGATCCGAGGACTCCACAAAAAAACCATATGACAAATAAAATTTTGCTTGTAATACGCATGCATTTTATAAATTCAATTAATTTATTCATAAGTATCATCCTTTGTAGCTTCGAACAGTCTAAATTTATTATCTCATACGAGCCGTCCTATTTTACGGACAGTAGTTTTTTAATACTCCATCAAATCTTCCATTTTACAGCCGAGCACTTTTGCAAGGTTATTGACAGTTTCCATTTGGGCTTTATTTATATCCTTATTTCTCTGTTCGTACATCTGAATAGAGCGAAGAGATACGCCTGATTGCTTTGCAAGTTCATTTTGGGTGATTCCGCAGCTTTTTCTGATTACCTGAAGTCTTGTAGGCTCATTTTTTTCTTTAATGATTTTTTCTACCGTATCTGCAAACTTTTCTTCAGGTGCTTCATGGTAGAGGTCAAACATAACTTCAATGTCACTCATTTTAATATGTCTTGCAATGTTGCTAAATGGTCTTTTGGAATACCATTGATAGAATGCAAGTATCCATCCACACCAGTAATCTCTATGCTTATTTATATTCTCACTGCTTGGGGGAACAAGTCTTTCGATGCCTGCTTCTTTTAATACTTCTTCTACAAGTTCAGGCCCGGACATTCCCATAATATATTTCGGGTTTCCGTTGCCAAATTCTTCAGCAATTCCGGTAGATATAAATAATTTCAGGAATTCGTCCTTATCCATATTCAAATCACTTGCAACATAATCAAATGCATCACCCAGGTTATTCATTGCACTGTCTATATACATTTCATCGTAAGCGTGAATCATTATTATCAATCCTTTCCCTGATTATATCACGCATAAATAATCCGTTGATATCATCGACCTCTTGCTGAAGTCTGAACTGCTTATTAGCTTCTTCGTTTCGTTTTTTCCTCTTGATATAATATTCTGCACTGTCTGCAATTTCATACTTTTGGAATTTGATTGCATTGAATGCTTTTTCACTTTTTAGTACAATCTGCTCACCGAGTTTCCCAAGCTTCATTGCCTCAGATAATTGCTCGATGGATATTTGATTATTTACGAAAGCTCTTGCGAATGAGAAGTATGAGTCATCTGCACGGTAGCCTGTGATAATATCATAGTTTGATATGTCAGGCAGGAAGTTATTTAACAAATAATTTCTGCCTTGCTTCGACACAGCAGTTGATACTCTGAAGTTTCTGTTATTGGCAAGAACAGCAAGCCAGTTAAGTATCGTATATTCATCACCCGATAAATCAAGTGTAGTGAGTCCATCTATATTAAGTTCATAGCAGTTAGCATATCCGTCTTTGGCAGGTTTTTGACAAGCCCACTCTTTTGCAAGTTCCAAAGTTTCTGTGCAATAGAATCCCAAGCCATAGTCATTATTTTCTTTGCCTAATCCGAATACAGGCTTTTCAATTATTTCCGGAGAGCCATGCCATATTATTTTTTTCATTCTATCACTCCTAACTTTACATTTAACATTATATCACCAAAGTGATAGTTTGTCAATAATATATGAGAAATTGAAAATATATTTTTTTATACACTTGACACCACCTAAAACACCATCTAAATCGCTTAACAATCGCACAAATCAAGTCATTTTCACCAAAACAGCACCAATTGCTATTTTTCGACACCACCCGAACGGCACTGCCGGTCGGGGGTTGACCGCACTGGTGGCGGTTTACGACACCAGTGCTTTTTCCTGCTTCAATTTATTTTGACTGATTTTCAGTCTAACTGCAGTGATTTTCATGTATCGTTTTATCATTTTAGCAGTAGCGTATTCTATATGATTTTTATACCGATAGGGTTATTGGATTAAAAATATATTTATTTTAATCAGGAACACAACATCGATTTTAACGCCTCAGTAGCCTTGTTCAACCTTGGGTACGAGCGACTAAGCTGTCCGAGGGTGTGTAACTACCTTACCGCTATTTTTTAACTTCAAGCCTCCATTGTCGAGCCTTGGTACATTGCGAGAGTTTGTATTGAAGGGATATTGGAATAAAAAATAATTGGTTTATATTTTCCAACAAAAGGAGCCAATCAATTAAATTATCGCTGTATTTTATTGCTTATATTATTCTTTTGCAATATCCCTTATTGTATTATTATCTAAGTATTATTTGTAGCCCATCCTGATACTACCTCAGCAAAATATGAGCCACTATATTTTTAGCCTGTTCCGTAAACCTTATTTGTAAATTTATAGAGATTTGATGTAGAAGAACCATTTTTTCTTTTTCGATTTATCTTTTTAAGATAACCCTTGTCCACAAGTTCAGGAATCGCTCTTTTAACTGTACTTAAACTAATGTCTATATCTTTGGATATTGTATTAAGAGAAGGGTAACATATATCTTGATTTCCTGCTCTCATAAGCAGATAACACAGTATGCGATATTCCGCAGTAGTAATGTTTTTATCTATGATAAGTTTGTTGAGTATGTTTGTAAAATTGCTATTTAATTTTGGCACTTTAATTCCTCCGTTTCTGTAAATAAAAAAGCCGCATCATTTTGATACGACTGATTTGGTTTAATTTTAATTCTATTTCATTTTCAATTTCATTCTACCAAGTCCATAGAATGAAATTGGCATAAAAAATCAGGAGTTTTTATGGTTTGATTCACCCTGAAACTCCTGATTTTATGCGGTTTTTAAGTTTTCACAGAGTTGACGCTATCATCAGGTCCGTGTGCCGGCAACGGCTTAGGAGTTCAAGTCTCCTCAGGTGCACCAGACAATAAAATCCGAACCTTATACCAATCGGTGGAGGGTTCGGATTTTATTATATCTTGACTATTCTAATTTTAATAGTAAACTCAAATAGCATAAAAGCACGTTCAATCTTTTAGAGCTATTTAGCAGTCAGTAGCTCTAATGCAAATAAAACTTGCGTATACTGAAGTCAAGCAGAATACGCAGGTTTTTGTATTCTAATGTGGAGAAATACCAATCACTAGACTAATGCTTTTTAGCTTTATGGACAGCTAGTATTTTGCCTGCTTTGCTTTTGGCAGACTTTGACGAGTTCTTACTGCCTAAGGTCTTACCCGCTTTACCGACCTTTCCTCCGCTATGTACCGTCATAGAATCACCTCATTTCAGGTATAAAAAAAGCAGTATTCAAAATACTGCTTAATCTTTCACCCATATTTTAAATGCTTTTTTGCCATATGCACTGGCGTAAATAATTTTGCCAGTTTTAGGGTTGCGTATATATTTTCTAAATATATAGTGTCCCTGTTCTTGTTTATTCATAGAATCACCTCCTTTCGGATATAAAAATAGCACCAAATTCATAATGAATTTGGTGCTATTTTGTGAAATAAAAAAAGACCACCAAAGGTAGTCTTTATAAGTGGATACACTTACCCGAAAAATATAATATCATATTTTTAAAAGAAAGTCAAGAAAACTCTTGAAATTTCTTGGTTTTTTTGGTATTCTTAATTTAAGTAATTACTCACACCTTCATACAAAAATGACAAAAGGTGATCCTTATGTTATATAACTATAAAGAAGTTATTAGTTTATTTGGTAACGATTATAACCTAAAAAAAGCCATATTGGCTAAACAGATTTTCAAAATTGAAAAAGGTATCTATTCTGATGGTGAAAATAATTTTACAGTAATAGAAATAATTCTCAAAAAGTACAAACATGCCTTTCTTGTGAAAGATACTGCTTTGCATTTAATTGGTTTTATAGAAAACGAGCCTGCCAAAATACATATTGGCACCGCAAGGAATGCATTGAGAATTAAAGATGATAGAATACAACAACATTTTTATAGTAATCTTGATGTAGCTATTTTAAGCGAAAATGAGTGTGATCAGTACTCACATTTTTTGAGCTATGAAAATATAAAAATACATATCACAGAAAATAACAACGAAATACGACTGTTTAATCTAAAAGCCTTATTTTTTGATTTAGTTAGAAATTATAAGGATTATCAGAAATCTACTTTGTTTGCCCTACTTGAAAAGTTTAAAACCTGCCGTTATTTTCACGGTTTAACAGAATGGGAGTTGGGGGATAATTTACAACACGAAAAAATTGTGAGCGATATCGAATTTTTTGATGGTGATTTATATGAAAAAATTATGGATGTTTTTTCAGAGGTAAGGCATAGAGAATTTAAAATCGAATATGATTTATGAAAGCAACCAGATAATTGTTCATTTAAAGTAAAACTCAGGTTACTAATTTACCACAGTAAAAATACTTGCTGAGAATTAAATTAAGTGTTTTCTTTTTGTAAAGGTAACCTTTGTTGAACCGTGTGATAGATGTGAGGGTTACAATTAAGAATAAGAAAGGCACCTCGTAAATCGAAGTGCCTTTTTCTTGTGTTATCTTTTGCCAAGAATTTTGTCCATTGACATTGAGGTATGATATAAGTTCATATCGTTATTTCGTTTGTATGTCGGTATTTCGGTTGTAAGCCAGTCATCATAGCCTATTTCCTTAAGTGCGGCGATAACATTTTCAAAATTAACATCACCGGACAAAAGGGGAACAAACCCATTAATATTACCTATTGATAAACGGAAATCCTTTATATGTACCTTTTTAATACGGTTACCGAGTATTTTTATCCACTGTTCAGGATAGCCGTAAATAAGTGCGTTACCTACATCGAAATATGCACAAACATAAGGACTTCCAACTGCATCAATAAGATTGGCAAAATCATATGCGGAGGTTAAAAATCTGTTCCACACATTTTCAACCCCTATATAAATACCATTGTCTTCGGCATAAGGAGCAAGTTCCTTAAGCCCTTCAATAACGCGGTTATATGCTGCGTCATAATCTGTTATGGGCTTGTCAATGGTATATTGTGAGCCTACAAATGCAGGTACCAACATTGTGGTATCAAGTCCGAGAAGTTTTGTTACATCAATCTGACGTTTAACAATTTCTTTGGCTTTTTTGCGTATATCTTCATCATCGGATGAAAGGGGATAATTGAATCCGAGTCCTGAACCGAGACAGTACAGTTCCATTCCTATGGAATCAGCAAATTCTTTTATTTTAAGAATGTCACTGTCGGAGGAATCAAGACGAAGTTCTCCTTTGTCTTCATTGATGACAAGTTCATATCCTTCAAAACCGGCCTCTTTGGCAAGTTGCATACGTTCGAAAACGGTGCCTTCCCTGAACATCCAGTTACTTATACCTTTTTTCATTTTTTCACCTCCATAAAAAGAATGTTTATACTTGAATAACTTCAGGAGTAGATTTAAGGCTTATGCTTGGTGTATACTTAAATCTTTACTCCGCCTACAGATTGTATTTCACTCAACACCAATTTGAGTGAAGTTGCTGCTTCGTTAAGAGAAGCTGTTTCAATAGGCTCGTTCTTAGATAGTTTATCTATAAAATACTTAAGTTCATTATAATACGGGCCTAAATTTGATACATTGATTCCGGTATCTGAACCGGAATCAAAGTCGTTTGTCATTTCCGGCTGTTCATGTGTACCGTCAAACTTATATACATTTAATGTGTCTGTGTCAAAAACAACAGTTGCATCATCAAATCTTGCTGTAAAAGCACATTTGAACGGGAAATTTCCGGGCATTGCCCAACAAGCCTCTGCAGATATAAGCACATCTCCGAAATTATATGATGTTGATATGTAATCAATTACGCCGGCCTTTGTTCTTGTAACATTGGTTTTGAAATTGTCGGGCTCGGCATTCATCATATATCTTATAAAATCGGTGTCGTGTATGTGCATATCAAGTGCCATACTTCCGCTTTTTGTATGGTCGTTGAACCAGTCGTTCCATGACCACGCCGGAAGAGGGGAGAGTCTTGTGAAATTAACTGATATAAGGTTGCCATAGATTTTGTTTTCTACCGCGTTTTTCAACCATACATATTCATCCCAGAAACGAACAACATGACCAACCTGTACTTTTGCGCCTGTTCTCTTCTGTGTTTCGAGAAGAAGGTCGGCATCCTCTGCCGTAAGGCAAAGAGGTTTTTCTATAAAAACAATTTTTCCGGCTTCTATTGCCTTAATTGCGTACTCAACATGCAGAAATGTCGGCAGACATATATCTATTATGTCAAGTTCCGAATCAAGAATCAATTCTTCTGCAGAAAAATATGTTTTTACTTTATATTCTTCTTGCATTTTTTGCAGTTGATCCTCGTTCGTTGAGGCAACTGCGACAAGCTGGACACCATCAATTGCTTCATAACAAGTGGCATGCATATTTCCCATGCCGCCGCATCCGATAATACCTACTTTGAACATATCGGGCACCTCATTTCATTAATTCTTTTACATAAGCAATGGTTTTTTTGATATCAGCAATCTGCTGGTCGCCGCTGATTTCACGTTCAATATATAAATCGCCTGTATATCCTTGTTTGAGAAGTTTTGGGAG
Organism: Bacilli bacterium; assembly: GCA_017502465.1. Taxonomy (GTDB): domain Bacteria; phylum Bacillota_I; class Bacilli_A; order RFN20; family CAG-826; genus RGIG5418. Next base: position 12,008 of record JAFVUY010000011.1, read on the forward strand.
AAATACATCAAAATTAACCGTGCCTTCGCCTACAACGCGTTCTGCGCCAAGTGCATAAAAATCAGTCGGATAATCTCCGTCTTTAATATGTACACCACGGATTTTACCTTTAAACAGATCAAGTGCATCAACGGGGTTGCCCTTTCCGTACAT
>JAFVUY010000104.1 GCA_017502465.1 Bacilli bacterium
ATTTTCTGACTTCTTGAAAATAAGATGTAAATTACGAAATACCATTGCCATCACTACAAGGATGATAACTGCGCCGATGCCAAATATCAAGAAAGATGTCATATCGACATTTCCGTTTATAACTGGAGCATTGACTTCAAAACCATATACTTCAAGATTTGCACCACAGCACTCTTTTGCATCAAAGCCAACAAAATAATTTACCCAGTTTGGAGCCGCAAGTGAGCAGATTGTTGCAGCAATCATAAGTACCACTGCAACCCAGTGGAATACCTCTAAAATTTTCGCAATGATTTTCCCGAGTTTGTTTATAACTTTCATCTTACATACCTCCAAAGATTTTGATAATGAAAGTATATCAGAAATCTTAATGTTTGTCAAGTGTTTTTTAATGTTTTACATTAAATTATATATCTTTATCATTAAAACAACACTTAATCTATAGCTACCATATTTAATTCGCCAAATTGGAATTTGTCTTGCTTTGCTTAATTAGGTGTGCCCAAAACAAAGAAATACAATATCATTGAAATAATATCAATGGTCAAAACCACTGCCAAAATAATGCCGATGATTTTTAATATTTTCTTTGCTTTTCCTTTGTTTTTTTCCGTCATTACCTTTCGGCTGATTTCTTTGATTTTTTCGGTAAAATCAGATGTTTGAGCTCCGCTTTTTTCAGTCACTTCTTCTTTCAGAAGATAATCCATTGAACAGTCAAACAATTTTCCGAGTTCGATAAGTTTATCAGTTTCAGGATAGGCGATATCCGATTCCCATTTGCTAATTGATTGACGCGACACACCGAGAATATCAGCAAGTTGCTCTTGCGTATAGTTCAATTCTTTTCTTTGCCTTGCAATTTTTTCACCAAGTGTCATAATAATTTACTCCTTTATGTTTTTGTTGACCTTATTATAAAATATTCAACAAAAACATACTACCAATTCAGTGTTTCTAAATGTAAACTTCAGGTTGCGGAACTTATTTTTCATGTATTATCTTCATTCCAGCAAATTGGAATTTGATTATTTGCTTGAATATGTATATTTTGCGATTAATGTTTGTTCAATACTATCTTCCGTTGTATCTGCAAAAAGGGTTCTTTCATAAGCATAGCCCTCGTGCTCAAGACAAGTTTCCAACATAAAAAGGAATATGCCCATATCAATTTTATTGTAATACCGCACTTTATCGGCAGGCATGATACCTCTTTTGCCAGGTTTCTTAAATCGGTATACCATCAAATCGCAACCAGTATTTTCTACAATCCAAGGTTGTGTATTACAAGCACTTGGTGTAAAACGAACAATCTCTGCAATTCCCAATGTATTACCATTCCATATTTCACTGGTCGGTTTTCTTTTCGACTTGAACATATCCTTTCGAAACTTGTCAGCGGGCATTTTGGCAATAGAAATCATAATAACATAATCAAGACCGTTCACTTGCATATCTTTTGGTTTGCCGATACCAAACCATAAAGCCCCGATATTCTGTGATGCAAGATACAAATCAATCTGTTCGCCCATATACCCAATGTTTCTCAAATATTCATCCTTTGTTTCACTATAGAACAAAATGCAAAATTCCCCACCTCGTTTACAGGTGGTTTCCTTTTCGGGCACAATGCAAATTTCCGTCTTAATTTCATCATTAAGCGGTTTTACAGATTTAATAAAATCTTTTAATTCTTGGATTTCGTCACTCGTAAGTGTATCCGTATCTTTGAAAATATGAAATGATTTACGTTTGAAAATTTGCTTATAATAATCCATACATACTCACCGCCAAATTCTTATTTATCTAACAGTTCGATATATTGGAATTTGACTATTTTGATGTGTCTGTATTCTGTAAACTTTCAAACAGTTTATTCTCGATTTCTTTCATTGCTTCAAAGGTATGACCATAGCTATTGTTGACCATGCCGG
>JAFVUY010000105.1 GCA_017502465.1 Bacilli bacterium
AATATAATCTATCATTGCGCGAGTAACAAAATCCCAAATTGGGTATTCCCCTGTACTTTCTCTATTATGAGCTTTATAATATTTATAGGGTTCGTCCCAGCTCCATTCAGAGCCTGCGCGTTTACCATAAACTTTTCCTGCACCAATCCAGTCAGCTATCATTTCATATACATATTGCCTTGGTGTCCTGCAAGGTTTTGGATTTTGTTGGTTATCCCAATCCATCCAATACCATTGATGATGTTTATTTTTTGCTTTGTGGTGAAGCCATGCGGCTGAATAACCTTTTTCTTTTTTCTCTGCATCTATTGGTGAATAAGTGCCTTGAAAATATCTTGCGCTTGGTCCAAATTCAGTCCAAGAAAATTTACTTAAATCGTGTACGATACCTTGCCAATATAAACCAAATTGAAAACAAACTTTTCCAACTTCTATTTTATGTTTGATTATTGTCTTTAAATGCTCAAAATATTTATTCATTAATTACCTCCTGCGCTTCTTCCATATCTGGCGCATCTGCGTTTTCTTTTATAATTCCTTCTAATACCTTAAAAGCAAATGATTTCTTTTTAAAAGCAGTAAAAATACTTTTATCTTCTAGTCGAGCTACAACGCCTTCACTTACATGAGTTTTTCCAATTGGGTCTTCTATATCCAACCATTTATTTATTCTTTCATACATATCTTCTTGTGTTGTGTAAATAAATCTATCTAAATCCATTACTGTATTTAATCCCATTATTTCACATCTATATTTTACAAGTGACCAAGGATATTCAATAACTTCTCCATCTGGATTTGTCATTGTCATTCTGTAAACATACATTGCATTTTGTCCTTGCTCACAACCATATGAGAAAGTTGTTGTATCTCCATACTTTTTAATAAATTCTTTATCATTCATTTTTTTATTATTAGCAACGCCCATTATAGTTGTATTATCATTTGCCCAACCTACTATTTCATAATAAACTGTTTCACCTTTTAATAATTTACCTTTTAGTAAATTATGATAGTTTGCACGAAAAGCATTATCTCCGTAAAATCCACCTTCTTCAAATTGCTGTAATACAACTCTTCTTGTTCCAGTTACATATTTGTAATGTGGGAAGAATTTATATAACCATTGTTGAAATTTATTTTTACCAGCTGAAGGTAAGTAAGCTGTTCTTCCTGAAGTCCCGTGCATTTTTAAAGTTAAAGTAACTAAATCGCCAGGTTTAAATCTTTCAATATTGTAATCAAGTTGTTCAGTATCTCTATGTTCTTCAAATAATGGGAATTCATTTACTTTTCTTTTTTCTCTTTTAGTTTGCGCGCGAACCACGGATTTTTTACCTCTTGGTATATATTTTCTACAAATTTCTTGTCCATCTAATACCGTAATTTGGTCTCCAATTGATAAACTATTTACTACTTTTATCCCAAGATAGTTTAAAGAACTTAATGGCATTACTAAACCGTCTGAACGTTCTCCTCTTAACTTAATTGCTTTTACATTTCTTTTGCCTGGTTCTAAATAGCCACCAATTTCATTTCCGTTTTCATCTTTTTTTCTTACTAAATTATTAACTTCACAATATTTTTCTGACAATTGCCCATCGGCTGGAAAATATATTACCACATCATTATCTTGTGAAGTGTTGTCTACAATTACTGTTGTATCAAATACATCTGCTAACACAAGTCTGTCTGCATTAGGATGTTTTCTTACATTTTTTAATTTTGTTATATATCCACAATACATAATTTACTCCTTTCTAAAATTCATAATTATAATATATTCTTAAATGAGTTTTATTTGTCATTAAATAACAATAATCTGTTTTATATCCATAACGTCTTAACAATTCTACTAAAAATTCTAAATTTATATAACGACCACCAAAATCAACCACTTCTTCGCATTGGTCAGTTACAATTAACTTTAAACGATATTCTCTATGTTCTGTTGTTGCGATAAAATGCTCTTTCATTGCTTTAAAAAAACATTCTAATAATTGCTTATTATCATTAAACCATTTATGGTATCTTTGCTCCCAAGTTTCATTTTTTAGCTCAGCATTTAATTGAAAATATTGTTTAATAACTTCTGCACTTACAAAAGTATCATCTTTAATTTGCTGTACTTTTCTAGTTAAATATTGCTCTCTTGTTTCAGCTGGCTCTTTATTGCACATTTCAGTTTCTGCTTTTATTTCTTTCTCAACTTGTTTTTTTCTTTTCTTTCTTAATCTAGACCAATTCAATTTTATCTCCCCTTTCACTATCAAAAATTGTTTTCCACTTTTCAACCGACTGTCGATTTATCTTTTCAAAATCAAACTTCTTTGCGCGAGAAGCATATAATTTTTTATTATTATAAATTCTGTATGCGCACGAACGATATTTATTATAATGCTTCATAGGAATAATGACTCCATTAATATCGTTCTCTACTTGTTCATATGCAGATGGAAAATCTGTGCATATAATTGGCTTACCTAAAATTTTTCCTTCGGTAATCGCAAGTCCCCAACTTTCATATTCACTTAACAATGCTACATAGTCCATTTGTTTTACATATGGAAATGGGTTCATTTGTTTTCCTAAAAATTCAATTTGAGAATATTTATCAAGCATTGCATGAATTTTGTTTGTTTCTTCTGGGAAATATCCTTCGCCAATTATAAACCATTTAAAATCAATTCCCATTTTTATAAACTCGTCGCACATTAATTTTACTCTGTGCCAACCTTTCTCGTGACTAAGTCTAGCAACTGTACAAATATTTAAATCTTTTGCTAAACTTAATTGAGGAGTTTCTAAATCAGCTTTTGTTAATATTTCATCTACGTTAACAATATTGTTAATTACATAAAATCTTTCTAACATTTTGTTGGTATAATAAAAACGAGGTATTGATTTGTCGGCGGCGTTGCTTACACTTATAACTCTATCCATTTTTCTCATAAATGGCAAATCATGAAATCTAGTGCCGTGTGGCGGCACCATAGCATGAGACCATAATACTTTTTGTTTTGCTTTTACAAAACTAATTCTATCTTCATATTCACGCCATAACGAACAATATACTAGTGTATCACATTCAAACGGCGCCTGGTCTGTCATAATATTTCTTGCCATTCCGTATTTATTTAATTCTTTTGCTAAATCTAAATTGGCTATGCTTTTATAGAAAAAATATAAATCATAATCTTTATAAATTCTTTTTGCCAAATTTAAAATTGCCATCTCTACTCCACCAACATATATGTCTGGATAATAGAAAACTATTTTTTTCTTCATTAAATCACTTCCATATTATTTCTATAATATAATTATACTATAATTTTCCCATAAAGTCAAATAAACAAAAAGAAACCCTTTGGTATAAACCAAAGGGTAATATATGCTGGATTTTCTTTTATGTGAAAATCTAATATCCAGAGTTTTTTAGGCAGTTGACTCCTGTCTGCCACGGATTAGGCATATCTCTAACTCTCAACTATCAATTGATAGTGTGTAAGTTTTGTTATCTTTGCTTACACTAAGCGACTTTCACCGCACGTTTAGTTAGTGCAAATACAAACTGGTCTTCGTGGTAAGAGTCGAACTTACAACCTCATGGTCCCAAACCACGCGGCTTACCATCAAGCCTTCACGAAGATAAAGGTTGGCAAGTCTTTTTAATTTAATTCAGGAGAACTCGCCCGATTATAACTCCCTAGTTTAATAAGGTTATAACATTTAATATGGATACCTTAAACATATTAATGTTTTGACCGCAGTTAAACCTGCGTTAAGTCATAACTAAATTGTTGAAATTCTTTTGTCGACTTTGCGGAACTTAATTTTACTTTTCTAGATAAGTAAGAATTAAGGAAATTAAGCAACCCATCAACAACTTATAATAATATAAATTGACTTAGCTGTCTCCGTTTGGTTTATCTAACAGCATATAGCCCAGGCTCACGGCGAATAAGTCAATTCAAACTGATAAAACAACAGTAAGACTATGAATGCCTCTTTACTCCTACTATTCTTACTTTATAGGCGGGCCATAGATTGTTGTTTTTGGTGGAACCTCAGGGACTCGAACCCCAACCTCAAGATTTTCAGTCTCGCGCGCCGACCTCTTACGCCAAAGTTCCATAAAAGGGGATGTCTGGAGCAGACAAATCATTAATCCCAGCTTTTCTTACAGCACTCATAGTGCAGCCCCTAATTTATATTGTGTCTTTGTTGCCAAGAAAGACTATTCTTTCTTGGGTAGTTATAATGTTTTGCTATAATATTTGTAAATTTTTCAGTTGGATTGCGTTTTAATATGTCTTGAAAAAAATAATAATCTTCTCCATATTTCCTATTAATATCATTTTGCAAACCTTGAATAAACTCTGAACGCATTAATTTTACACTGCCGCAATAATTAACTTTGTTATTATCGGCAATAGCCCAAACATCACCATTATTAATTTGTAAATTAAAATATACCAAATCTTCACCGCTAGTTTGATCAATTACTTCTTCAATAGCTGGTAAAAAATAATCGTCTGAACCCAACAAAACTGTATATTCACTATATCTAATATGTTGCAAACCCATATTAACAGCATTTGAGACACCTTTGTTTTCTAATAAATTGTGAAAAGTAATATCTTGATTTCTTGTTTCATCATCCATGAATTCGTCAATTTTCTTTTTTGTATTATCAGTTGAACCATCGTTAATAATAACAATATGAATGTCTTGCCTATTTGGAATACTATAGAGCGCGCGAAGAACCAATTCTTCTTGATTATATACGGGCACTATTACAGTTAATTTATAAAATCTATTTACCTTTATATGTTCTATACCATTCATAGTAGTCATCTTCGTATCCCCATCTCCTACTCCATTCTTGATATTCACGCCAAGTTGATGACCAACAATAATCGCAAATATCCCAACTATTATACAGTTTTTGATAAAAACTTCCATTTGGAATTTTCCCTTGAAAGCATCTTACTTTTTTATTTGCAAATTTTTTCCCAGTTTTGCAACTCCTTTCACATTTTACAAAAGGATATTTTTTATAACTTCTACTCATAATTTACCTCCTATGAGGTTTTACCTCATTAGAAAGCAACTCTGTTCTTGTTCATAAGACCAACTCCTTATTTAATTAAATGGTATTAAATCAGAAGATAAAATAGTACTATCAACTATTTTTAATGTACTACACGTTGGACATTGCACTTTTTTATTTAATCTTTTGGTATGCCATTGATTCATATATAAAGACGAATCAAAAGTAGTTTCTTCATCAATTTCTTCTATAATATCTTCTTTATCGTATTCAAAAATACAACCACATTTGTAACAATTTAATCTATTACTTGGTTTAATATATCCTTCTTTTATAATTTTCATACAATTCCTTCTTTCTTAATTTATTTTGGCTGGCGCGTTTTGCAGCGCCAGATAAGAGTTTATTACCACATACGGTCTAGTACTAACCTGCTATTGTCCCCATTACGAGCGTAAGTTTTGGGTTGTTTATGGATTGCGGCAAGCCCTCTCGCCAGAGCCCTCTTATTCACCGCCTTTGAGTACTTTTACTTGCTATCTTACGACATTAGTATCCCATTACTAGATACCCGACTGATAGATACCATTTGGAGCTGACTTGGGTTTTTATCGGCGTCAACAAGTCTGTAACCCCATAATCATAAAAAACAGTTTGGAAATAGCTTCAATCCACTTATTTTCTATTTAGCCGACAGTCTGCTGGTAGCGACAGTTGGACTCGAACCAACGACCTACTGGGTATGAACCAGTTGCACTAGCCAACTGTGCTATGTCGCTATATAGGTGGTGTTCGAGGATTTAAGTACTATTACCTCGTATCGGCTCCCTCGCGCCGCACATTTGTTGGTCATTTATTATACGCGACAACTGTGAACTCTCGCGTAGCTGGCACCGGCGCTAAGACTCGAACTCAGACAAACAGTTTTGGAGACTGTTGTGCTACCGATTACACTACACCGATATAGACTACCAGGCTTAACTTATAATGCGCCAAACCTGTTTGCAACTTCCAATGCGCATATAATTAAACAGCTTTCTTCCAATTAAAACCGAAGGCACGTTTACCAGTATTAATAGAATTAACTATTAACATTTGAACTTTCCAGTCATCCATTTTTGTATCAATAGATGCAGAAGCCTCCTTAATTGAATTGAATTGTGCTATTTCTTTTTTATCTTTTACTTGTTTAATTTTTTCCATTATATAACCACCTTTCTAAATTGATTGGAGCACGATGCGAGACTCGAACTCGCCCCATCTGCTTGGAAGGCAGGAATGCTAGCCACTGACACCAATCGTGCAAATAAAGGTTAGTACTTTTGATAAAGCAGACTGTACCAAACTGCTTTTGTAATAGCTATCGTTGAGAGCCTTTACCTTCCCGCATCTTCACTCAAAGGTGAGCCCGCGTACACCATCTCTCAATATTAAACAGGGTCTATTGTTCCACTATTACATCAATAATCTTACATATCTCAGTTTAGTTTGTACCTCGTTACTCTTTGTGAATAAGTATTTTCATACTGGAAGATTACAGAATACTTCCAACTAACAGTTCAACTCTGTAAGATAATTCACCTATCTTCATCTGGGAATATTTACTGTTAGAGCCTAAGCCACGACATTTTCAACCCAACTCCAACTCGTCTTGCAATTAGCAAGTTTGCCAGAGCGTCCGCTTAGCTTCACTTTCTCACGACTAAACTCATCTTGAAACCAGACCTCTAATATATTTCCACCGAATTTCACTTGGAGCCACTGCCAACTCCTTTGGTCTGTGCCTTACGCCGTTGATAGCGCATTCAGCCATAATGACTATTGTTCTTGTACTTTTTTGAGCTACCCGATTTCCACCACGAGGAGGTAAGTACACCGGAAATCATATTTGGTTTGGTGGGGCGGCACTCCCACATCTCTTGTAAGCCCTAAATCTTACCTATAATGGATTTTAACCATTCCTCCACAGTTGCCCGGCTGTCACGGACTCGAACCGTTCGATATTAGGGTTGATAGCTGCCTTTCTATCCTCAAACCTGCAATAGGCCGTTACTGGTTATAACTTTTTCGTATCGCCGACACTCCCTCGCTACAAGAGCCGCTTGCCTAAATTCACTATTAGGTCTGTTACAGACTGTTTCGCATTTCACCTATCGCTATGTATTAAACAGAAAAATAACTAACTGAGCAATTAGGATATTCTGTTTTTAATTGATTAGTACGTTCTTTTGCTATTGGCGCGCTTTCTACATATTCACTATAAATTACTTTATAAGGAACATCAGAATTTATGCGTCCTCCTTCTGCTACTATTATTTTTTGTCTTATTTTCTTTTCTACTTTCTTTTCTACAACATTAGATTTTTTTACTGCCATATTAAATACTTCCTTTCTTTTTATATTTATTGTGGTATTTTCAATTTCTTAATTACTTCAACTTTTGCTATAAATTTGCCAAGTTTAAAAGTTATCTTACCGTTATTTACTGTTAAAATTGTACCTTCTTTAAAGTTATTTATTATATTTTGAATAATTTTATTTTTAAGACTATCAGTTGTAAGTAAATTATTGTCCTCTAACAAAGCTTTTGCTTCAGTAAATTTTACTTCATAGACTTTATCATTCACAGTAATTAAATTATAAATTCCATTTCCTGTCATTGAGTATTTTCTTTGATAAGTTTTAGGAAAATATTTCTTTAAAAATTCACCAAACTTATAATCATATTCCCAAAAATATTCTACCATTCAAATCACTTTCCTTTCTTTCTATAATATAATTATACATTAATTTTTATAAAAAGTCAAATTTGCGAAACCTCACATCACGCGGAGTGCCTTTCCTCTCAGCCACCGCCCAGTTTCCCAGGCAGGAAGGAGTCGAACCTTCGTCCGCAATTTGATAAAAGAAAGTATATACTTTTGCAACGTTTTAGAGTGTTGCTCCTCTGCGCTGGTGGGTCACGAAGGACTCGAACCTTCTACCCC
>JAFVUY010000001.1 GCA_017502465.1 Bacilli bacterium
ATACGGTTCGATGAACCACATTGATACTTATTGTTATAAATACGGGAAGGATCATTTAGACGGACGCAAATTAAATATCGAAAGTAACTTTAAATATGTTATAATGGAGCCATTAAACGAAGAAGAATTCTTTAATCGAGGCAAATACCATACAAATTAAAGTTTATATTGATAATAATATTAAAGAAAAGAAGCTATTTTGGTGAAACAACCAAGATAGTTTCTTCCCGTCTATGAATAGTTTAGCGAGTTTATTAAATAACACTCCAAGTGTTACCAAAGAATTTAAGCATTCAATGAATGACTTAGATACATTAGACATAACAATATTTAACTCCGATAACATCCCTAATCCCGGTTTAATTACATTTACTTTAAACGGGTATAAATGGTATTATATGCCGCAAAAGATTAAAACAATCGGCTCTAATTACGTGGTGTGGCATTGCGTATTAGATATTTATACCACTTTTATTTTACAATTATACCAAACATATGCGGGCAGTGGTTTTCTAATTAAAACAACAAGATCACAATATCTTACGATGGGAGTGCTAAATGACGATCCACTAATTAAAAATTTTAATTTTAACGGTAAGTGGGGCTATTACGGTTCAAGCGCTCCAAAGGGGAAATATACTTATAGTTGAGGAAGTAGTGGCGTCAACCCGGTAGTTTATGCGGTTCTTAACACTAACACGGCTAATAATAGTTCACTAACACTAATCCCCATCTTATCAAAATCTAATACGGTAACAATTACCAAACCGGGTACGACAACTTCGACTAATTTACCAAGACGGGAATTTGTATTCGCCTATAATAATGGTGATACAAAATCAATAAACGCAATACCACGTAATACTAATGCCGTGTGTTATACCGCTACCGGTCCGGGTGATCCGGGGGTGCGTTATAAATATGCTAAATTAGGTGGCAACCCTAACATAAGTGCGGATATTAATTTAGGGTTTTTAGAGTTAAAAGACAAGGGCGGAGGAACCGGGTTAGATAGTAGTTGGATTGCTAATACGAATGGTTGAGGCAATATGAGTTACAATTATTCGGCTTTGCGTAATCTAATCGATCAATACGCTCAAGCGGGAGTAACAGCGGTGATCGGGTTCGTGTGTGGTTATGGAAATAAAGACTACACGAATGTAACGAAGTGACCCGCCCTAAATGATAGTGTTTATGGTAAATGGTACCGGACTAATCTTAATGGAGCTACATTTGATAAAATAAGAGTTAAATATACGTTCGAACGTTCTTATTTACCAAACGTGAAATATGGTCCGCACATCGAACATATGGAGCTACAAACCACTGATGGATCCTCATTAGTGACTTGGAGCACCGTAAGACAAGAGGATAACAATTATTATAGTGATATGGCGCAATTTTACTCAACGTGAACAAGTGGAGCCCCAACGCAAGACTTCAACACTGCTATCTTATTATTACTTCCACAAGTAACAACATCCAACACTACAACCCAAACCTACGAAGTTAATAATAGTTGAGCGAATATTAATAATTTATTACTAAATAATTACTCGAATAAAGTCCAAGGCTTGTTTCTTGGACCACCCGTAACGTGTTTTGAGGATCAATTTGTATTCGAGAACTTGGCGGATGGTAAAAAATATCTAACTCTTACAATGGATAAAGACGGCTTACCGGTTAGAAATTACGACTTCGAACAATTTGAGATTGTGGGGGCGACAAATAATTATGCGGAATTCTTTGACTTCTTAAACAACAATCTCTCTACCACCACTTATACCGGAGTGCCGTGGTGATTAGAGTTGTATTTACCAAAAATGTTGTATAATAGTAAATTTAATTTTGCGAAGTATTTATTCAACAAAAAGTTTGTTTCTAAAACTAATAACGATCTCGTTAATAAAGAAGATGGCTATTTCACGTTTAATGGTACAACCAATTTTATTTATTTAAATGAATATGATATGCCCAAAGACTGCATCTTTCAAATGAGCGGACAACTACCATTTTATAATGATGCATTTAAACAATATGTGAACTCCACAACTAACTCGGTAAATACGGGTTATGAAATTGCTAAACAAAATCAAATCGTTGACGCAGTGGGTGGAGTGTTTAATTACATCTCTCAAGGCTTGGGAGCAATGGGAGCAGCAATGAGTGGTAACATACCGGGAGCTCTTGCGGGTGTTGCGGGTGCATATGGTAGTTTAAAAGACATTGGGGTATCGGTATTAAAATTAGAGCAACAAAAGAACAAGATTAAAGCACACTATGCGGATCAAAAGAACGTCAAGGGTTCTACCATTACCAACTCCCTAATGACGGATGTGTTAAATTTAGTGGAATGATATAAATTTAATCCAACAACATTTGTAGGATTATTATTTACACCAACTATCGAAAACCTCCAAGCGTTGGGTGAGTTAATTACCATTAATGGATTCTTAACGGAACAAGATACCGAATTCGCTGCTAACTTCAATACCACAAAATCTTATATCGCCACTGCACCGGTGTTATTTGCGGAGGAAGGATTAAACAAATTAATAAACGATCAAAAGTTTAAAAACACCATCCCAACTCCATACTACCAAAACGTGGTACACGAGTTTTTGAGTCGAGTTTTAACAATGAAAGATATGGACGATTAATATGAGTTTAAAGTATTTTAATATTAACGAAAGAATTGAGCGACTAGGCATTCCCACAACGGGCAAGAATGTTTATCTATGTATCGCCCCACGGAGAATCGGTAAGACAACCTCAACAATAATGCGTGCGGACAAAACGTGAGAGGATAGTAATTTCAACGATAAAGTGCTAATCTTACGTAACACAATGGAGGAAATTAAAGAACTTAAAGACGGCTTTAATGGTGAAACATTTATTAATAAATACCGCATTATCGGTAATTCAATCTTTAAAATTTATGTGGATCAAAACGGCAAAGAGTTCGTCCACCAACGGAAGTTAATCGGTAAAGTCGGTTCATTATCAACATTTGCTAACAAAAAGTCCTCTATTGAAAGCACTAACTATAAACTAATCATTTATGACGAATTTAATAGTTTAGATGAAGACGACTATACAACCGCACGGAGTTTAAAGAAAAATCAATTCTTTACGTTCCTCGAAGCTATCGCCTCTTATGAAGGAGCATCCGACGATCTATTAGTTGTGATTATCGGTAACAAAGTAGATGCCTCAAACGACATTTTATTAGAGATGGGGATTGAAAACCAAGACTTACACGATGACGGAGACATAATCAAATTAAAAGTGGATGACTTTAATGTGATTATTGAAAATGTATCGCAAAACGAGTTTAAAGAGCTCTTTGAAAAGAAAAAGATCTTGGCTAAAGGGCTTGCCACACTTAACGAACAAACTAACGCCTATTTTAATGAGGGGAAATTCTTAAAGACATTAGACAACCGCATAAGAGCCAAAAAGAACTTTATCGGGTGAGAACCAACTAAAATCATATACATTTTAAATGACACATATATTGTAGAGAAAATGAAAGACGATATTAGGTTTTGGGAGGAAGTGCGGATGACGGATGAGGCTTTAGAGCAATTTGTAATGGCGGATTATAGTTTTGTAAGTCTCAAC
>JAFVUY010000106.1 GCA_017502465.1 Bacilli bacterium
AGACGCAAGGGACTTAAAATCCCTCGGAGTAACATCCGTGCCGGTTCAAGTCCGGCCAGCGGCACCATGAAAATCGTTAGGTTTTACCTAGCGATTTTCTTTTTACCACTAGTTTTTTATAAAGGCTTTTTGAGTTATAAAATTTTTTGGGAAATAGCCAAATTGGGCTAAAACCATCAATTTTTATGTGTTTTTAGGGTTAAAAACGCCCGTTTTTTCCCTAAAAAATGCCATTTGGGAAACAATTGGGGGAAAAACTCGTTGGTTCCCAAATACATTTTTCGTTAGGAATTTCCTAATGATTTAGGCATTTTTATAGCTCATATCTTACTTTAGAAGCCTCTCTAAATAGATATTCGTCTGAATAAGTCGTATAACCCCTATCAACTCTACTCGTTTTAACGTCGCTGTCAAATTCGTGTCCAGACCATATCATAACCACTTCCGGATTAACTCCGCACTCTTTCGCACGCGTTATAAATGTATAACGAAATTCGTGAACGTGCCTATCTGGAAAAATTCTCTTTAATAAATCACGGACGCTATAAGGACTTACCGTTCTTGCCTTTTCAAAGTCAATTAAATCAATAACTTTTTTAAGCATAGGCGTAAACGGAATTTTTCTTACAACTTCATCGTGACCACGACGAGTTTTTTCAGTAATACAAGTTAGATAATTACTGTAAACTTTTATTGACGGAAGTTCTCCAACTCTCATACCCGTATAAATTAAGGTTAGCACGGCGGATACACCGGCAAGGTAAGGGTTCTTTTTACAATATTCAATGATTTGATGCTCTTCTTCTTTTGTAAACGCCCTACCCTTTTTAACTTTATAGTGTGAAAGCACTACTTTTTCTACTGGGTTTCGTAAGTCGTAGTCGTCGGCAATCATAACGAACATATTTGACATAAGTTGTTTTATCTTATGCGCCGTTCTGTTTTTGCCTTGGTCAACTAGTCCGAATAAAAAGTCTTGAATTTCTTTTCTCGTAATTTCGTTTAAGAACATTTTTCCAAATCGTGGAAGAATATGTGCAAACACGAGATTCTCATACGAATTGTAGGTTGATTCTTTTACCGTTTGTTTCTTTATTTTAAGCCACTCTTCAACAAACTCTCTAAATTTTGGATATTTAGTCGATTGTTTTTCTGTTAGCGCACGGTAAAACTTCTCTATGAATTTCCTCTTCATTTGCTCGAAGTCTTTACACATGACTTCAACGTTTAACCCGTCACGGCGATATCTGGCTTGATAATATTTCCCGCGAACAAAACGGTATGTAATAACTTTTTCATCAAAAACAAACAATCTTTGAATAATTTCTGGCATAGATTCTATCTCCTTTTTTGTAAATTTGATAAATCCTTGCCCTTCTTCTTTTTTCTTTTCTTCTTCCCTAAAAGAAGATATTTTTTTAAGCCGTTCTAAAGTAATGCTTTCCGACGCCGCTTTTAAAACGATTTGCATCGCATCGTCTTGCTCTCTTTCGTTCGGAATTTGCTCCAACGCCTTTAGAACTTTGTTTAATTCTCTATCTGTCACCTCCTCATAAAATAAGACGAATGGGTATTCGCCCTATATCCCCTCCTTTTCCACAAGTGGCTTTTTTAGCGTTCCTTGCTTCATCGTCGGACTTGTCCGCGCTACGTTTCGGGTTAATAATATTATACCCTAAAAAGCCTATTAAAGTCAATTTGTTTCCCAAATCGTTACATAATATAAACATAATAAATCTCCATTATTTATAAATTTTTTATTGAATTTTTGTTAAAATCAGTATCACAGAAAATGCCGCCTCGCCTTCGCTCGGCGGCCTATCCTTCACCTTTTCGTATTCTGCCATTTTGGAAGTCCTAAACGCTCTTCAATCACGTCTAACTTGCAAACGTAATAACTTGCCTTATTGCCAAAATACGCTTGTAAGTATGATAGTTGAAAGTCATAGCACAAGATATTGCCAGTCAATTTATGAAAGGTCATATAGTCGTATAAACGAACCAACTTTTGCATATCACTATCTAAATGATTGAAAAACAACTTCCCATCCTTAATAGCATCAAAATTGTTATAATTGTGTTTCATCTCTTCTTTTGAGAAAAATATTTCTGTTATTTTTTCTCTACAATCTTCCCTAAAAAGAATTCTTAATAGCCTTATGCCGTTTTCATCTAAAGGAACAAAATGCACGCCATAATACATGTCAATAATGCTAACAGGTGCTTCCTTATACCATCTACCGTTTGTGCCTTTAACCGAGCGTTTTACCCTTGATTGCTTTATTGAATCTAAAACAACCTGCCCGTTATTAGCAAACATAATACAACTTGTATTCCATTTTAGTGCGCTATTGTGAGAAGCAATAGAACCTATCAAATAACTTGCTTTCCCTTCACCCTCACCGTTCCAACGTATTGGATCGTTTCGGGTGTTATATACCGAATAGCAACGATTCTTGGTCATGACTGCCCCGAGCGTCAAAATGTATTTCAGTTTTACACTTTCGCTTTCGTTTACGTTCTTTAACGTCTTTGAACTATAAAAACTGGGATACTGAATTAAGTTTTCATTTGCCTGCATGCTAAACGGTCTAAGTGGTCTAATTAAATTTGGATCAACAGTTACGCCTGCACGATGTAACATCATCACAACTTCTGCAAGTTTATGATTCCTTAAAACGTGCGTAACTTCAAAAGATAAATTTGTGCCGTACGTAATATCCTCATAGTTTTTAAGTAGGCCAATCCAACCAAGCAGAATTTTACCCTTTGCAGTAATGCGAAGAGTTTTCTTTGAGCCTTCGCCATTTTTAGAGATTGCCCTGCACGTTATTCTTTCTTTTGTTATAGCGTTCTCATATTCTTGCTCTTCTAACATTTTGCTCACCACTCTTTTCACCGTTTGCACACTCCCTAATAGATATAGAGATTGCTGGGGTATTTCCCCAACAATCCCTATCAACCCGAGAATTGTAACAATGTGACTGCCACTACTAACCCTTAGCATATCATATCCCTCCGAGAATAATAACTGCGACAAGTTATTATTCTCCCCGCCTTAAAATTGTGGTTAAAAAGCGTAAAATCATTAGGTTTTTCAAGCATTTTTATACCCATCAAAGATATACAAAAATTTTTACCCCATTTTTGGCATAAATGTCGTAGTCTTTTAATGCCGTAAGTCATACAGTTTGGGCCCTCCCGAAAGCATATTTTTGCGTGTTTTTATAAAATCTTCAAACTCGTCTTGTGGAACAACGTAAACTTCCGTTCTACACGTTTTATCCTTTGCGCTCATATAAAAATGTTCGCAATACCACGGCGCATCATCCTTCATTGCAAAGAACGCAACTATGTCCGAAACCTGATTTATTTCAATATTATCGTGGTCTCGCACCTTCTTTTCCGGAAAACTTTCTTCATAAACGTGGCGATATGCAAGCACTGCGTCTTTGGGTTTATATCGCACTTTATTTTTAAAAAACTTTTCCATTGCTGGATACAAAATTGAGCGTATGTATCTGTTATTGCCATGCTCTTTCTTTTGTAATAACCACGGCATTTTTACACAAAACCACCCTTGTTCGGTATAACCGATTTCAATGTTTACTGTCTTTTCTACTATCTCATAAACGTCGCTTAAAGCCCTGGGTTCTCCCGTATATACGGGAAGCTCACGCATCAGTAAATTGAACTTTTCTGTTTGTTCAACAACCGACAAGAACTTCCCGTAGATTTCATTCACAGGATAGCCTTTCTGTATCATTACTTCTGTTTCTAGCAAAAGTTTATCTATACAGTTTAGCTTTTTGCGATGGCTTTTTATGAGTTCAAGATAATCATCTTTTGTCATAAATTAGCCCTCCGCTTAGTTTTTTAAGTACTTGATTTTGAACTCATCGTACTTGTCTTTTGGCAACAAATAAATTTCTGTTGCCATTTTCTCACCAACAAAATTACCACTGCCGATACTTGATGGACTACGTACTCCTATAAAAATAGATGACCATTTCAAAGCCATTTCTTTATTGTCTCCAAACATAGATTCATCTATTGTTTCAGGATAAATGAATTTAACATAAAACAAACAATCTTCAAACGGCTTGTCAACATATTCTAAAACGAATTCTTCAAAAAACTGAGCTACGCAAGTTCTGTAATTAAGCCAAATATCAAAATTTTCATCCCTTACAATGTAAGGCATTTTAATTTTGATACCTCCTTCTTCTGTAAAACCGATTTCAGGTTTCCATTCAATCTTTTCCGGTTTTTCCTTTGCGTCTAACAACGTTAAAAAATCGTCAAGTTGTGCTTTTGCCGTTTCAATTTTTGTTGTAATGTTAGCTTTTCTTTCATTGCTATTTTTTTGTCCTATGCTAGAATACAAGTATCCTATTTCCTTAGAAATATCCGTTACTAATTTAGTTAATGAGTTGCAAATAATAATGTTTTTATCCATGATTTTATAACCTCCGAATTTAAATTTTTTATTTATTATTTTGTTTGTCATAGATTTTTACTCCTTTTTATTTAATTTTAAAAAAGCCCTGATTAAAAAGTTTCAGAGCTTTTATAGATCGCCTTTCGGCTATTTAGTTGTAAAATTTTGCGCTATGGTACGTGCGCATATAAATATATAATGTTTTGCATAAATTCACCTCCTTTGTTTTGTGCAAACAAAAAACGCCTCCGAGATTTTTTCTCGAAAGCGTTCGTTTTTTGAATTGATTAAATTTTGTGACGATATCGTTATAACATAAGCACTTATACGGTTTCAAGTCATTTATGTATCATTTTTGTGCCAATTATGTGCCATTTTTGTAACATCTTCGTATTAAATTTTTCTAGTATGAATATGAGGGTCTAAATAATTATCAAGCATTTCTTCAAAAAATGTAGCTATTATGTCCAACCTGTCCATATTCTCAATAAGCATACCACCTATAGCAACTGCAAGAAGCGCCATTGCTTTATTCTTTAATCTATGATAATGGCTATTTCCTATATGTAGTTCAGATTGAATTTCTCTGGTCTTCATAATTTTACCCGACTCAATATAAGCATGATATAAAATCTTCGACATAACAACTCCATTATTCCCAAAACTTTCTAGCCTTTTTACATTTTCTTCTATATCATCAAGAACGTTTACCAATAGCTTAACCTCTTTTTCGTAATATCTTTCGTAACATAAGCATACAAATCTAAGATTTCTATAATTATTTAAAATAAATTGTGTGTTCATAAATGCTTGTTTTGCTAATCCTCTCACAATATCATCTTCTTCATCTTTAAGAGCTTTTTCTTTATCTCTAAGCATATTTATCATATTTTCTACTAAAACACTAAATTCTTTTTCATCTTTTGAATGCTTTTTCTTTTTTACAAAACAATAATCTTCTAAAAAACCTTTCATTAACTTCCTCCTTCGTCTTTAATCTTATTTACAATTATATCAAATTATTTTGTTTTACACCAGTAAGCATAAGTGTAGAAAACATAACCATAAGTGTAGTTACCCTGCCTATAAGTAATATTTCTTACTTATACGCCAAGTTTAAATGAAAAAAGTCGCCCTTGAATTTCTTCAAAAGCGACCGATTGCTTAAACCTAGATATAATTTTTCCATGATACAATTATAAAATATACAAACTGCCATTGTCAAGACATTTTTATCCCACATTTATCCCTTAATTGCACCCATATTAAATCAGTAAGGGTTTACTTCTTAAAAATTCAAACACTCTGTTTAACTGGAATAGTTTTTAATATAGATTCGTCATAATCTATTTTATCATTATTATTTGCGTTAATTTTATGTAACGTAATTAAAACATTTCCAGAGTTATTTTTTTCGACTTCATCAGCAAAGTCACTAATATATTTATCATCTGAATTAATATGTAATATTGAATATAATTCCTTCCCTACTTTTGTAAATGCAAAAACACCAAAGGAAATTTTATTTTTTTCTTTAGCTCCCCTAACTTTTAAGAGATAAGTGTTGTTATGTATGATTATTGGGTCTGTCGAACTAATTTCTGGATTTAATGAAATCATACCATCAGAATTTATCAATCCACATTCATCAAGAATTAATATATCATCATAATATACTCCAAATTTATTTAGTATTTCCATATTGGAAGTAAAAAACACATCACCATGTAAAGTACATGCCAATGGTGCCACTCGTTCAAACAACTCTGCCTCATCCTGCGAAATGTTTTTTAATATTTCTAAAGTGCGCAAGGAATACGTTTTAGGGCGAATTACTTCCCCGGCTAAAATATTAGCCCATATACTCTGCATAAATTCATTTGAAATATCTTCAACAGAATTAAAAAATCTAGTAATCCAATCTTGACTTACTGGCTCACTTGAACATTCAGAAACTTCAGTTAATATTTCGTATGCTTTATCCGCAACACTTTCTATGTTTTGCTGTTTTTGAAGTTCTTGAAAAGCTAACCTGCTTTGCGCCCTCTTAACAAATTCATCAAAATCGGTAGTGGAAACAGATATTTCACCTTTTGCGTATACTATAGGAACATCAGCATTTTCTCGCATAGCTTTACTTACAAGCTCTATTTCATGTGCTTTAGCTTCCGCCATTTTTCTCACATGTCTAGGTTGATACGCTTTCCCTATAGCCGCTGTTACGCTATCTATTAACTTATTAGCGGGGCTCACTAAAGCCTTAATAATTTCGACAGCAGTACTCATATATTATTTCTCCTTTTCATTCATTAAAACCATTCAACTCATTATCACTTTCAAATTAATATAAAAACCAATATTATAAACATATAAAGTTTTCATAAATATAACTTCTTAATACAAATGCGTATTTTTTATAACAGTTATTTTCGTTTCTATGTAATAATCTTAAATACATTTTTTTACATTCTAAACTACTTAATCCTTCTAAGCCTTCAATTGCGTTTCTTCGTTCTGTTTTTAACGTCTCATCATTTAATTTTAACAAACGTATAAATTCTTTATCTTTTGGTGTCTTGCCTGTTACAGTACCCGATTTTTTGTCATAAGAAAAATTATTTTCATTACAAGCATCAGTCAGAATTGAAAAAGGAGGTATCTTATTGTTTTTTGCCTTATCGCAATGCAATTTATTCCCACTCCCGCCTTTACAAACCGCTAACATATTGGAAAATAATATTCCTGCATTCTGTAAAACAATACAGCCTTTAGGTGGATTTATTGGATAAAAATGTTCTATTGTTGCAGTATCCATATTAATTTCGCACCCACAATAGCAACAAATTCCTCCTTGATCATTTAAAAGCCTTTTCTTTAACAAATCTTTGTATCTTTTTGGCATAGATCTAAAACAAACACCAGGTGTAGTCTTTATATATTTTTTATACGCTGGAGGCTCCTTTGTCTTTCGTATTCTCCACATATTATAATTTAAACCTCTCTAGCATAATATCTGCTGTTATAAAAAACGGATCTTCTTTGGATAAAATTCTTTTTAGTTTATTTAATATTTCTAATGCAGGCTGCTCTTCTCTATTAAAAATTTTTTCCTTAAATTGATTAATCATTTTATCAATTTTTGGATCTCTTAAATTGAAGTCCATATTTTCTCGCATAATATCATCTACCGAACGATTAAAAACATCCTTTCTTAATGTCTCAATTTTACCTTTATACATTATGAAAACATTTTCTTTTCTTAGCCCAGATATAGTTGCTGGCGAATGGGTAGTAAAAAAAACTTGTCCATTCATTTCAACGTTAGATACTAATTTTACAAACTCTCTTTGCCAATTCGGGTGTAAATATGCATCAAACTCATCCAACAAATATAACGCCTCGTAATCTTTTGTCAAATCTAACAACATTAGCAAATTTGCTAGCTGCTTTTCCCCTTCACTAAAAAATGAAATATCGTATTCATCTTTAGTGTTTTTTGCCTCTATATATACTTCATCTAGCAATTCAACTTCAACTAATGCTTTCAATTGAATGAATAATTCTAAAGGCGTTGCAAACATATCTCTAAACAAATCTTCATGCAACAATCCTAACCAAATTTCATCTTTGTATTCCCTAGTATCATCATCCAATCTTGCAAATGCACCTGAATTATAATCCTCGTTTACTTCTATTAATTTTTCATAAAAAACTTTTTGGAAACCTTTTGCACGCCACAATTCATTTTTTTGAGAATTTTTTGCCCAGCTTGGTTTTTTTAACTTTAATATAATTCGACTTCCTACTTCATTAAAGTTTAAAAATTTTTTCACTTTTTTAAAGCATGCTGTGTCATATAAATAATGAACTAAAAAAGCAAGCTTAAAATCTTTTAATGAAAATGCGGTCGCAAATTTAAACTCTGGCACATCCATTTCGTTCTTGATACTATCTATATATCTTTTAGTTTCTTCTTTATAACGTTCAGCAAATTGATTAAGACGAGTTGTTTCACCAGCATAATAAGTAAAAATTACTTTAGGCATATAGGACATCAAATTTTTAATGTCTTTTTTACCATTCTTATACATAAAAAAAGCAGATCGCTCATTTTCAAATCGATATATATTTTCACCCATTTTATATGCTATATTAAACACATAACTTGGGTCAATCGTATCAATGTGTTGTGCAATAAAGAATGAATCCATAATACTTTCTAACACGCTAGATTTACCTGAACCATTATTTCCAATAAAGCCTATTATTTTAGAATCAGAAAATTTTTGCTCTATACTTAAATTATGAAACCCATTAATCTTTAAATACTGAAGCTTCATTTATCACTCCTCCTTTTCTCCTAAAATTTTTCTTAACAGGTCGGTAGCGGGTTCGTCGGTGGGGTTGGATGTTCCAAGTTCACCGCGGAAGGCGCGGGCGAGAATGGATTTTTTCATTTCGTCAATTTTATCAAGCATATCAATAAGCTCTTTTGACCTATCTTCCTTTTCAAAAATCGAATCCAAAATCCGCACAATTTCTTCCTGCTCATCTAGAGAAGGAATCGGAATAATTGTTTCTCTAATATATTTCAAGTGTAAATTAGGTACACCTATGCCCTTTAACGATGAATCAAAATACTGTTTAACTTCTGGAGTACTTATTGCATACAATAAATATTTAGGAATAACTTCTAAAATATTAGGTCTAATTAACGCCAAACTTACATAAATATCAAAAACGCAATCCCTGTCAACTATCGCCGCAATACCCGTTGTTCCGTTTTTAGCAAGCAAAATATCATCTTTACGTGGTGCTAATCTTGAATACAATTCTTCGTGTAAACTTTCTGGAATATATTTAATATTATCCCAATCAATTACTCCTGTTCTAACATTTTTTGATGATAAGAAAATATAACCACTTTCATCAGTATAAGTTGGTGTTTGATGTGTACCATCCGTTATTAAAGGACAAACTTCACTAAGTTTTTTGTTTTCCCAGTTAAATTGTTTATGGCGTAATTCTCTCCATTTTTTTGTTAATTCGCCGGCGAAGGCCTTGTGGAGAATGGAGGATTTGCGGTCGGCAAAAGAATCCAAAGATTTTTGGATTAAATCACGCGCTTCATCTAATTTTGCAAATTGTTTATCAATAATTTCTACAATTCGTTTTTGTTCTTCTATTGGGGCAAGGGGAAATATTAAATTGAAAAACAATTCCTTGTTTAAGTGTGGAATAGCCGAACCGATTTTATTATTTCTCAATTCATCTTGATGTGATGAAATAAAGTAACGAACATAAACTTCGTTTACAAGTTCATTGATGCTCAAGATTCTAAACGTACTTCCCATATATCCACGTTGAGGGATATCAAACACCTCACCCGAATTTTCGCCATCAACTAAAATGACTTTTTCGCCCTCTTCAACAACTACACCATTTCTTCGGGTTTGTTCATAATTTTGAGTTCGCAATGTTTTTGCGTCAAGATAAAACAGCTCTTCTCTATCGTTTTTTATACCATTATCTAATTTACAAACAGTACCCAATCTTATCCAGCACCAATTTGACGGCAATTCATAAGGCGTTTTTTCATAGAGAACAAGGGCTTCTTCCAAACGCTGTTCTATAGGTTTTTCTTGTTTTTTTGCTTTAGCCATTATTTATTCTCCAACGCTTTAAGTTCTTTTATAACACTCTTAATCAAGTCGATTGCTTCTTCTAAGTTGGCAACCACTTCTTCTCCGCTTTCTACGGGGTCTGCTAAATCCTCATAATCTTTAACGTTTTCGTCACGAATCAAGCCCAAATCCAAACTGTCGTTATATTCATTTTCAATTTGTTCACGAGTGAAAGACGACCAGCGTTCGCCTGTCCGCTTGGATTTATCGTTATAACCCAAAACAAATTCATCAAAATCGTCAGGACGAAGCGTTCTAGTTTTACCGAAACTATCCATATTAGTACGCATATCATAGAAAGCAACTTCTTTGGTATTTCCCTTTTCACTAACGCCACGGGTAAAGAACAGCACGTTTGTTTTTACGCCTTGTGCATAGAAGATACCCGTAGGTAAACGCAAAATGGTATGCAAGTTACAGAAGTTCATCAATTCCCTTCTAACGCTTACACCGTCGCCACCAGCGAAAAGTACGTTATCAGGCAATACGACAGCGCAACGCGCTTTACCGTCCGCCTTTAAACTACGATAGATAACCTGTAAGAAGTTGAGTTGTTTGTTTGACGTTTGGAAAGAGATGTCATCACGAGTAGCACGCTCACCACCTTTCTTTTGACCAAAGGGTGGATTTGTTAAAACAACATCATATCCCTTATATTTCTTTGCTTCCTGAGACAAAGAATCTTTACAATCAATAATCGCAGGAACATTATGCAAATATGCATTCATCAATGCAAGTCTATGTGCATCAGATACAAGTTCCACACCATTAAAACAATCGTTAACGACTTTTATTTCATTATCGCTTAAAGAATAAAATGCATTAGTATTAGGGAAAACGTGTTGAAATGCTGAAATCATAAAGCCAAAAGTTCCACAAGCTGGATCAAAACACCTATCTCCAAACTGTGGATTGATAAGCCTTGTCATTACATCAATTAAAACTCTTGGCGTGAAATACTGACCTGCGCCAGACTTCTTTTCATCTGCATTTTTTGCCAACAACCCTTCGTACAAATCTCCTAGCCCTTCTTTCTTAGCCTCAAACCAATCAAGTTTGTTAATTTCTTTAATTATTTTTTCAAGATTTCTAGGTTCTTCAATACTAGAAACTGCTTTTGCATAAATAGCACTGATGCGATTGAAAGTAGCATTACCGAGCTCAACAAGTAGTTTATTATAGTAATTCTTAAGTTCTAACCCTTGTAATTCGGTAAGTTTTTTCCAAGAATAATCGTATAATATTCCTTTTTGAGATTCCTTTTCTTCATCTGTCAATCCTTCTACAGGTTTACCTCTTTTACGAGCATAAACAACTAGTTTGTTGGAATAAGTTTTCAAAACGTCCGCTTTAAAACTATCTTCTTCTCCTGTTTCATCCATCATCTTTAAGAAAAGAATATAGGTAAGCTCGGTTACGTATTGATGATACGTAATACCGTCATCTCTTAATACGTTACAAAGATTCCAAAGTTTTTGTACAATGTCTTGCGTACTCATCATGCTACTCCTTGTTCATAAATATAAGTGTTAATTTCTCTGATAATTTCTAAAAGTTTTCCTTCAAACTTCACATTAAAACGTTTGAATCCACCATCCATTTTGAAAGCAGGTGCTTCAAAGGTTTCTATATTTAATAGGCTTTCGTGAAGCATATAGGTTTTAATCTTTTCAAGAAGGTCTAACTGAATTTTATTGAAGGAATGTGCTTTTATAAGTTTTTCAAAAGCGATTTTGATTTTGTCTTCCCTATTATAGACAGGGATATCCAAAACTGCGTTTCTTACGTAAGAAATTATATCTGCTACGATATCTGCATTTTTAATTGCGCTGGTTGCTTCATTTAGCGAAGTTTCGTTATAACCTTCTTTATCAAGTGCAAGTTTGAGTTCACGAAGTTGTACTCTCGTTAAATCAGAAGGTTTGGTGCAAACAATTTTAATCGCTTCAATCTTGTCTTTATTCTCGTTTACAAACTTGGTGAACGATTCAAGATAATCTTCCGGTTTATCAGTTTTGCCATAGCCACGTGTGGTTTCCTGCAAGGTGTCTTTTCTTTCCGAATAGTACTGCCCTTTCTTTGGTGGCTTGATACTTTCGATATATACCAAGGTTTCAGCATCGCTGATAAGTTTTTCTACTGCCTGCTGAACGGATAAAACTTTAATGCTTGCAACGTATTGTGGTATAGATTTGCCTATATTCTCACTCACTTCGTAGCGTTGTTCTTCGGAAAGCGCATTGTTTTTACGCTGTAACTTTGCCAAAATTCTATCTATTGTTTGCTGTTTACTATTTTCAGACGGACGGGATAATTCGTCAACAAGTTCTGTCATCGTTTTATTTACAGAAACAGATTTCATTGAGTTTACCGAGCCCAAATCGTCGTAAACATGTGCAGGGTCAAAAATATTAAAATGCGTTTTGTTGATTTCTTTGCAAAGACGAGTTGCACGACCTAACATTTGCTCGTATAAAATACGGCTATTGATTTTACGCATAAACACAAGATTGCAAATAGACGGAACATCAACACCCGTTGTCAACAAATCTACTGTTACTGCAATATTCGGATACTGGTTATTTTTATACTGTTTGATAACTTGTTCTATCTTCTTTTTGTTACCGCTTGCCGTTTTACCCGTGATTTTTACAATCGCATCATTAGAAACACCCCACTCTTTATATACCTCACGAAGTGTTGCGACGATATTATCTGCATGATTATCGTTTACGGCAAAAATCAAAGTTTTTTCACGGCTTTCAGGGTTAATATATTTAGAAACTTCTTGCAAAACTTTTCTCGTGTGGTCGGGAAGAACAATCGTTCTATTAAAATCCGCCACGTCAAAGTCTAATTCATCTTGTAAGGTTTCACCGTTGATAAGTTCGCCAGTATTAGGGTCAAACATTCCAAGTTGCTCACCCTTTTTAAATGTTACAGGGTTTGTATTGAAATCAGTATTGATTATATACGGTGGGTCATGGTCAACCAGCCAACCGTCAATAACCGCTTCACGATAACTATAGGTAAACACAGGCGAACCAAAAATTTGCGTAGTATGCAAAGCAGGTGTTGCAGTTAAACCGACTTTTACCGCATCGAAATATTCGATAACCTGTTTATATTTACTCAAATAATCGTCTTGCGTGTCGTAAAGCAATTCATCTTCGGTCATTTCTTTATCAAGAATATAACCGCGGTGCGCTTCATCAACGATAATCAAGTCAAATGCACCCGAAGTTAGTTCGGGTTTTTCTGCTAAAATCGTGCGTTTTAACAAACCTTGAACGGTTGAAACGCTTACTTTCGTTTCAAGATCTACCGTTCTATCTTCAATGTCTTTTACGTCATAAATCTGGCAAAGGGTTTGGAGTTCTTTAAGTTTTACGTCCTTAAAGGTGTCCATTGCTTGTCCGCCGAGCGCTGTTCTATCCACGAGAAACAAAATACGCTTAAAGCGCTTGGTTTCAAGCATTTTATAAATAAGACCAAGGACAGTTCTAGTTTTACCCGTACCCGTTGCCATCGCAATCAATACGTTTTGCTGACCGTCAACAATAGCTTGCGTTACTTTATTGATTGCTTTGATTTGATAATCACGCAAATTAAGCCCATTTGGATCCGTCATATAGGAATCATCAGAAACCGTCAACGCTTCATTGGCTTCTTCTACGTTATGCTTTAATTTTGCCATCAAATCGTCTGGGCTAAACCAATTACGAATAGGATAAGAAATATTAGACGGCTTTCTCGCATCCAAAAACCATATGCCCGATTTTGTTTTGAGTTGTTCTAAATACGGTCTGCCGTTGGTTGCAAACAAGAATGGTACACTGTACCCAAACCAGTTATCTATAACATACATGGCGTGTTCTGGCTTGATGTTTTTAGCATAGTCTTTAATTTGGACATCGATAGTTGATGCTACGTCCTCCGCTGGTTTCTTCGCATCAATTAAACCAACAAGCTGCTCGCCTACAAACAGCGCATAATCAGCGTAGCCTTTCTTCATTGCAGAAGAGTTGGTCGGCCATTCTGCAATTGCCATATTACGACCTTTTACTGGTCTTGTTCCCTTACTATATCTTATAGTCTGCGTATCAGCTTCCCAACCAGCTTTATTTAATTGCTCATCAATAAAAAATCGGATCTGTTTTTCAGAAAGCGTCATCAATTTTGCATTTTGTTCGGACTTTCTACGGTTTTGCTGAACTGTCGATTTATGCTTAATCGGTGCAATTGTTGCAAGGCTCTTTAATTTGGATATTTCCGCTTCTTGTTGCTCGATAATTTCAGCATAATTCGGAGCCTTTTCTGGCAAAATATATTCGCTATATTCAACAATAGTCGTACCGTAAGTCGCATTAAACCATATGCATAATTTGTAAGCAAGTTCAAGCATTAGACAAGCACGTTCAAAAGAGTCTAAATTAGCGTGAACAGCTTCATTTCTCGCTTTTCTTAATCCGTATAAAATATCGTCAATATCTCTCGGTAAAAGCGCTTTTGATTTCAATTGACGGATTTTATCTGCTTGCGTATTTGCATCTTCGGGCATAACAATACCGTTGACATCAACAATATAACTTACAATGTGTTCAGCTAACATCCCGAGCTTTATTAAACACGAATTCGGATCATCATATATGTAATTTTCTGCCGTTTGCGCAAGCTTTGCCACTAACGGCCATTCTTTTTGTAAGAAATCAAAATTTGACATATTGTCTCCTATTTGGCACTTTTTATATTTCTTTATAGTTAATTATTGATTCTATTGCTATCCTAAATAAATTTTTTATGTTTTCAATATTACTTGGATAATGATAGAGCCCAATATGTGCAAAAGGCTTCATCCC
The DNA here is from genome assembly GCA_017502465.1 of Bacilli bacterium. Taxonomy (GTDB): domain Bacteria; phylum Bacillota_I; class Bacilli_A; order RFN20; family CAG-826; genus RGIG5418. The sequence continues at coordinate 14,985 of JAFVUY010000106.1, forward strand.
CGGATAAATGCCTTGATATGAATTTAAAGGCTTTGAATATACATACTCATTTTCAACCCCTACACCCTCATGCACATATTTATTTCGCGATTTATATGCCTGTTCAATATTAATGCGAATAAAGTTACCATCAAACACTTTTTTCTCCTGAAAAAAATCTTCCAATGCTAATATTAAATTTTCTTTTTTATTACCAGTATTTTTAACAAATAGAGATTCTAATATTGTTAAGAGCAACAACAATGTCGAATCATATCTTTCAGTTGACGCAAATTCATAAGCATTATTAAACATTTGAAAAGTATTTTGCCACTTTGATATTTTTACTAATTGCTTTTCTGAAAATTTTGTTTTATCCATAAAGCAATAACTAATGTATTTAGTTAAAATATTCTCAAACTTATATAGAGAAGACAAAAAGTTTTGCGTTGAAACATCCAGTATCGGTTGAAATTTGAATCTCATAGAATAACCGTAACCGTTCGCTTCTGTATCTATAGGCAACTCCTTCGTTCCTTCTTTATTATAGTAAACGCCATAAGTTCCTGCAGGATGTAGTTTGCTATGAAAAAAGTATCCCCAACCACATTCATCCAACTCTTTTTCAAAATCAAGCATTCTAATTAATGCATATACTGTTTCAACAATTCTGCCCGATTCATTTATCACTCTACTATCAACATTATTAACTAATATTGTTAAAATAGGAAAATTAAAAAAATTTCTATCTTTCGCCGTTTCAATATGGTCTCTTAACAAAAGTTTATATGCTTTTTCTTTAAAATACTTTTCTAAAGGTGTATCGTATTTTATCGGTTCTCTAAACAAACGATATTTTATACATGGCTTATCTGTTTTAAACAAAACAATATTGTTAGATAATTGAATAGTGTTTTTTAATTCCCTATCATCTATATAATTTAATGGAATAATGATTATACAAGGAACGCTAAGTTCTTCTAATTTTGATTTCAATAAATATATAAAATCATTATAAGTTACATGATTTTTTGTAGCATCGTTGAGAATATCAAAAAGTAATTTCTCAAATCTTCCATCAAATGTATATTTAGAAAGTTTTTCAATATCAATGGACAGTTCTCTAATAAAGATTCTAAATTTTTTTGAATCATGATAATTATGAATAGAGATATATCCTTTTTGTACATCAAAAATTATTTGTTCTAAAATTTTATCTTTATTATTCACTTTGCTTTTGTATAACTTCCTCCCTTTCTAAAACAATAAACTAGCCTTTTATAAATTGAGCAAAAGCTTTTCTCAACACCAGAATAGTATCAATGACCTTGTTCATTAATTCTTCATAATTTTCTTGTTTATTAAAATCTAACCCGTTTATATAAGTACACACTAATGATGCTTTTTTGTCGTCTAATCTATCCCAAGAAAGTTTAATATTTGCTATTTGTTCTATTTCTTGCTTATTGGTAAACAAATAATCATATAATTCCTTATTATCTGATATCCATAAGCCAACCCTTATTTTATGTTCTCTATTAACTAGGTCGATAGAAATATGACATTCCGATGAACCTATAGCTACTGAATACCAATGATCTGTCGTGGCTTTTCTCTTATTAAACGGTTTTCCCCTTTCCTCCAACACATCATTAAACCGATTCCAAAATTCTAATCTTTTAGTTTGGGACAGGTTTAGTTCTGGGCTTTTCGCCATACTTTTAGCTTTTTTAGAAAAATCATTTGGTTGTTCTATCACTTTAAACATAGGTGCAGGCATAGAATCTCCAATAGTATAAGCGTGTAATTCAATTAAGAAAAAAGACAAGTCATCATCCGTATGCTTGTTAAGCCATTCTATAGCACTAGCATGTTCTTCTTTTACAGATGAAACAACCCAAACAACAACACTAGCATCCAATCCCGACGCATACGTTATAATCTTCCCTAGATGGTCATGATTAGTTTTTTCTAATTGGTTCTCAATCAAAACGGTTTTACCTGTAAGTTCATCTTTGCATATAATATCACATCTATATGTACCAACAAATTTTTCAGTTTCAACATCTACTAAAGAAAGATTTAATATGTTTCCTAGTTCCTTAATATTTTCTTCCGATGATAACCACTTTGAAAAATCATATTGCTCATGCATCCATACTTTTTTAACATCTATTTCTTTAAGTCTTCCTAATTTCATATAAAACTCCTTAGTTATCTTTTCCAGGAATAATTTCAACTATTTCGTTCATTGTGCAATTTAAGGCAGTGCAAATTTTGACAAGGACGTCGCTTGACACTGTTGCACCGTCTTTTTTCATCTTTGCAAGAGTTGCTGGACTAATGCCTGCTTTTGCAGCAAGGTCTTTACTCTTCATTTCCCTATCGATTAAAAGCTTAAAAAGTTTCTTATAGCTTGCAGCCATGTTCCACCTCATAAAAATAGAATATTTTTATACGTCTATCATTATAGCACTTTCGTTTAAAAATCACAATAGCTTTTATTAAATTAATTAAAAGTTCGTTTAATTTTTTTGATAATCACATATTAGCAAGCAAAAAATAAAGTCGATAGCAAAAACTACCGACTTATGCTCAAAATAATTATTCAAAATCAACTTCTTCGGATAAGAAAATCTCATTATTTAGAAACTCGATTATCGACATATCAAAACCTCTTGCCAACATATAAATTGTGCTAAGTGTTACTGTTTTATTACGTCCGTTCATAATACACGCCATACTTCCGTGTAAAATTCCCGACTTTTGCTCTAATCTATATTGAGTCATCCCCTTCTCTTTTAATAATTGATTTATCCTTTTTGCTGTTGCTTCACAAACATTCATACATCAATACTCCTACGCAGTTATATCTACCTATAAGTTTATCAGTTTACGTTTGTAAATATACGTAGATAAACCTACACAAAGAGTTGCAAGTGAAATTAATGTTTGGTATAATATGTAGGTAAATCTACACAAGAGGATATGTATGATAATTACATTTTGTGGGCATTCTAATTGTTTGTTTAGTGATGAAGAAAAAGAAAAATTTAAACAACTTCTTATTAAGAAAATAAGAAAAAATCCCACCTGTAAGTTTTACTTAGGTGGGTATGGTGCTTTTGATAGTTTATGTTTGCGAACACTACGAGAGTTAAAAACTTATTTTCCAAATATTGAGTTGCTTTTTATAACACCCTATCTTGATAAAAATTATAGCAAGTTAGAATTAGCAAAATATTATTATGACGACATAATATTCCCACCTATTGAAAACGTTCCACGCAAGTTCGCAATATTAAAAAGAAACGAGTGGATGGTAGATTCTGCAGACCTTATTATCGCCTACGTTAAATATTCTTGGGGTGGTGCAGCTAAAACTTTAAAATACGCAAAACGCAAAAAGAAGCAAATTATAAATCTTGCAATAAACAGCAACTGATATAGAAAAAGGTCTGGTGCTTTTGCCCATTTGACCTTTTGTATTCAAACTTTTATTATACTTTTACATATAGATTTTTGCTCATCCTTTTGCATAATCGTTTATAATATTATATAAGTTTTCCAATCTTGAATTTCCAAAGCCATAGTAATCGTGTGCATTGCAAAAATTAAATTGCCTATAAAAATCATTCATATAACCAACATATACTGGACTTTGTCCAAATTGGTCACCCGTTATATCTATCATTAAACCACTTATAATATTTTTTTCTTTATAGACTATACATTCATATTCATCACATGTATCTGCCCCATATTTTTTTAATATTGACCTAAATTTTTGTGGAATTAAGATAGTTTCTTTATTTGGTCCTTCTATTCGCTCATCCTTTACCACTAACCACGCATGAGTCTGCCCATCAAAATCCCCACAAACATATATTGTATCAATTCCTTTAGTTTTTAAATATTCCGCAAGCAAATAACAAGTATCTCCACAACAAGCAAGAGGGAAACAACAAAAGATAAAATCCCTATCAAATTTCCCTGCATATTTAGCTTCATCTATTGCTTTCCTAAATGCATCAACATGCTTTTTGATTATATCATCAGTCATAAACTTTACCCTTTCCCACTAAACAATTTTTAATCAACTTTATAGTACTCAAATTTATATTTATCTGAACTAAGCATCATTTGAAAAACTGGAATATGCTTTTTCTTGGCAATTTCAATCAATCTGGTTCTTGCATGTTCTTCAATATTGGCTCCTAAAAACAGTTTCCTAGGAAAAGGCAATTTCATAACTGGCTTTTCCATATTCAAACCGATTATTCTCCACTCTTTTTCATAAGACCAATCTAAGCTTTTGAATAACAATCCATAAACCATGCTTTCTATAAATTCGTTTGGCATCTTCTTCGTTTTCATGTATTGAAACATCGCTTTTGAATCAGCTAATGCTTTAGATAATAAAGGACGTTTTTCTGAATAAATAACTGGTAAAAGCATTATTTTAGCCATGTTTAAGTCTGGATATCTTTTTATTATATTATATGTAAAATCATATTCTAAACAAAAACCATAATGCTTATTAGCATAATGAGACCACATTAATGGCGAGTCCATTCGTTCACTTAAACATGTAACTCTACACTGTTCTGAAATCACCTGTCTACTTTTTTGCATTGCAGAATTACTAATTTCTGTAAATTGTTTCTTTATCTCTGATAATTCTGGTACTTGCTCTTTCCCTTGTACAGCAGATAATAACATTTGAAAAAAATCAAAAAATTGAAAAGAATCGGCATTCCCTCCGCCCATAAAACTATCTGGAGTAGTTTCAACCTTTAATTTCATATCACGTTTAATAATATCAAAAAACAGCTCATCATTTATCGGATTCTTCATTGAGGACTTTGTATATTCTTTGAATGCTTCATTTGAATACATGATGTCAATGATTGCTTGTTGGTCTACAACAGTTAATTTATTGGTCATTAGTTTTATAAACAGTGGCATATTTTCATCAAGCATTAACAGATCTAAAATTTCAATAATAAATAATCTTTCTTTTTCATTTGAACTAAATGATTCAGAAATCAAAGGCATTATTGTTTTCATTGTCGTTCTTATTTCTGTTACATTCATTTCATCCAACAAAACCTCTGTAGAATCGTCCCCGAAAAACGTGTTAATAGCCTTCCTCATTTCAGGTGTGTATTTTTTTTGTTTCCTAACCGTATCAACCAAAAGGGTTTTAATTAACTGTGTTTGCGAGAATCCTAAAAAACAGTCAAAAGGGTCATTAAATAATTTAGGATTTTGAAAAAACAACTCGTCTTTTTCAAAATTATCTATATTATAATCTATTGTGTCTTGATTACGTTTTGAGTTTTCGCACACATAACAATATTTATAAAATGGTTTATTTATAGCTTGCATTTTTTTTGCCATTATAGCATCCGCATCCTTTGAGTTTGAGCCAAAAACATTATGTATAAAATCTTTAACCCAAGAAGTATCTGCCAACTCGTAATCCATAAACCTTTCCTCCACCTTAATACCATTAATTATAGCATATTTTGCCAAAAATTGCAATGTGTTATGACACCAAATGCATTTGTCGCTAAATTGTATTAAACTTATATAAAAAGATAAAACCGCCGTTTCAGTTTTACGAAACGGCGGTTTATTTGCTTGTGAAATATTTTATTAAAATTGTTAAAACGTTTTATTTTAGTATCAGTTCCATACCGATTTTTTGGGGCAATAAACCTAGTGATTCGTAGAACTTTAATGCAGACTCATTGCAACTCCAAACGTTTAGAGTTAAGTTGTAGCAACCAGTATCTTTTGCAAGTTCAACCGCTGACTCATATAGTTCTTTGCCGATATGTTTACCACGCAAAGTTTCACCAACACATAAATCGTCAATATATAAAGTTTTTATATCGGTTAAAACTGAATTATTTAGGTGCTGTTGATAAATGCAAAAGCAATACCCTTGCACGTTATCGTTCTCGTCAACCGAAACTAAAATCGGTCTAATATCATCTTTTAAAATCGCCTTTAATTCTTCGGCAGAATATTTAGTGCCAACCTTAAAAATATCAGGTCTACCCTTGTAATGCACTAAACACACTTGCTTTAATAAATCTATAATTTTAGGAATATCTTTTTCTATTGCTCTTCTAATCATTTGTTTTCTTCCTTTTTTCTCCGTCAAAATTTAAATTAACGTTATTAAAAATTCAAGATTAAATCCGTAATTATCCTTATTGCCTATTCATTAACTACCTTACAAATTGGAATTTGTCAATATCGATTACCATACAAAACTTTCGCTTTTTCGGTATATTTCTTTACAAACTCGGTCTTTGCGTTTGTATAAGCATCCCTGTTATGTTCGTACTTTTTCCATAAATTTAATTTCAAATCTTCGTAT
>JAFVUY010000107.1 GCA_017502465.1 Bacilli bacterium
GATATTCAAACAGGCACAGTCTATCGCCCAAGAAGAAAATATCTCATTTCGTGAAGCACTATTAAAGATTAAGGAGGTATAAATGGGGCGTTTAGAAGAATTAAGAATTAATGCCTATTTGTCCGAAGTTGCACGAGGATATAGTAATAATTCATTTATTGCTGAAAGTTTATTTCCTGTTATTAATTCAGATTTGGAAAAAGTGGATATCTTTGAATTTAACAAAGAAGCATTCCAAGTTTATGACACAGAACGTGCAATTAGAGCTAATTCAAATGTAATTAGTCCTAAAGGATTTAAAAAGCATACAACAACCCTTACAGAACACGACTTGGCTTATCCGATCGATTACAGAGAAGAGGAAGAAGCTCGTAAAATCAAGTTGCAAGTACACGCAACAAACGTTGTAACACAGGGACTTTTATTAAAACTTGAAACACAATGTGCCGCATTAGCACAAGATCCAACAAAGTATCCTGCAACAAATAAAATTGCTTTATCCGGCACAAGCCAATTTACACACAAAGATTCCGATCCTGTTGGTGTAATTGATGATGCAAAAGATGCAATTTCAAGACAAATCGGTCAAGATCCAAACACTCTCGTTATGGGACAAGAAGTATGGGAATCATTAAAAAGGAATGAATCTCTGAAAGGCTTAATTGCAAACTCTACAAATAAAATCGTAACTCTCGATTTATTAAAAGAGTTCTTTGAAGTTGAAAATATCGTCATCGGAAAGGCGATTTATTCAAATGCAAGCGACCAGTTTGAAAGAGTATGGGGAAACAATATTATTCTTGCTTATGTTCCTAAACTTAATGCAAGAACAGAATACGATCCTGCTTTTGCTTACACTATCCGCAAAAAAGATGCTCTTCAAATTGATGAGTACGAAAAAGAAGGAAACAAAGTCCGCTACATTCGTGCGACTGATATTTACACCCCATTCCTCGTTGGTGCTGAAGCCGGTTATTTAATCTCAAATGTAAACGGAACAAAAGGAGGTAACGGTGGCAACTAAAAAATACAAAGTCAAAAATACAAACATCCTGCACAACGGTGATTTATATAAAATCGGCGATGTAATTGAGCTTGACGATAAACAAGCTACAAAATTGCAAGATGTATTAACTGTGGTAAAAGAAACCTCCACAACAAATAAAAATCAAAACAAAACAAAGACAGAAAACTCTGAAAAATCAGGAGGTGAAAATGGCAAATAAACTATATAAACCTTTATTGATTGATTCTGTGCTTGCAACTGCTGACCTACCAAAACAAAGATTTATTTCTTTTAATGGCGCAGTTTCAGGAGCCGGAGAAAAAGCCTACGGTATTTGTGATGTTGAAACCGAATCAGGTCAGTATGCACCAATTGCAACAACAGGAATTTTACTTGTTGAAGCAGGTGGCACAATAACTGTCGGAGCAGAAATCACATCAGATGCCAACGGTAAAGCAGTCACTTTAGGTGATAATCAAAAATCAAATGGTTATGCTCTCGATGACGGAGCAAATGGTGATGTCATTAGAATAATCAGAGGCATTTAATGTCTTTCTACTGTACCCCCGAAGATATTGAAAAGCAAGTTAGTACACATACCCTTATCCAGCTAACTAATGACAACCCCGATCAGGAAACTGTCGATACGGTTGTCTGCGAGGAAGCACTTATCTACTCCTCTACCCTTATTGATGGTTATTTAAGGGGAAAATACACACTACCCTTAAATAACCACTTTCCTTTATTACGAATAATAGCGATTGATTTAAGTATTTATCGCCTTTATTCAAGAAGAATTTATACAGATATTCCTGAATCAGTTGCGCAAGCCTACAAAAACGCAATTAAAACATTGGAAGATCTTAAAAAGGGAATAATAAGCCTGCAAACAGAAGAGGAAACGAGTGTCAGAACTTCAGGAGAATACAGAACAAATAAAACTGAATCAGACAGGTTATTTAATAAGCGAGTAATGAATCTTGAGTATTAGGGATATTGAGAATTCAATAATTCAATATTTAAAAGATAAATTCCCACAGTTTTTAGTTCAGGGATTTCCTGAAAAACCGCAAGAATTTATATTACTACATCCTGTCGGTGCAATACTCGTACATTACAGAGGCGGAAATTATTCCAACTCAAATGCAATAGGAATTATATCTCAAGACAAAGGTCTTAATTTTGCAATAACTGTCGTTACAAGAAACCTGCGCAATAACAACGGAGCTTATGAAACCCTCGATAAAGTTAAGCAATATTTATGTGGATATAAAATCCCCGAATGTACAAAATTAACCCCAAACAAAGAAGGCTTTATATCTGAAACAAACGGTATATGGCAGTATGAAATAGAATTTAGACTCTCTACCCCAAGTATAGAAGAAATGGAGGAAATATAATGCCTGCAAGTTTTTTACATGGCGTTGAAACAATAGAAATTGAAAAAGGTGCAAGAACGATTAAAACCGTTAAAACGGCAGTAGTCGGACTTGTAGGAACAGCACC
>JAFVUY010000108.1 GCA_017502465.1 Bacilli bacterium
AACGAATATACTCTCATCGAGAGACTTGCAAACCTTGACACATGGCTTGCAAATGAAGGCGCAGAACTTGGTGTAGATGGAGATATTAAAAACTTCAAAACAAGCTACAATATGGCTTCCTAATATTTAAACATAAGGGGCACTCTTCCGTGTCTGTCCGAAATTATATAAAGTTTACCCTCTTCAATAGATTAATAAATTTTTTATTGAACTTTAAATTATTAAATCCTCGAACATGGATTTTATCGGACAGATAAGGAAGAGTGCCTCTTTTTATAATAAAATATGGAAGTTCAAAATTATAAACAAAGGAAAAGGAAACAATTTTATGATTTATAATAAGCAGGAATTTGAAGTGGATTACGCGTCAATGGGGGTTAGCGAGCCGCCTAGAAAAACAACTTTGACATCATATATTTTAACTCCGGCAAATGAGTGTTGGAAAGTGAGACCTGCGGTTATTATTTGTCCCGGTGGTGGGTATAAGCTAACATCTGCGAAAGAGGCAGAGCCAGTTGCAATGAAATTTCTTTCGGCAGGTTTCCATTGCTTTGTCTTGGATTATGCAGTAGCACCTGCGGGATGGCCAGCCGCTTGTTGCGAACTTTCGAAAACGATCAGCTATGTAAGAAGTATTGCTGATGCAAATGGAATTGATAAAAATAAAGTTTTTGTATGTGGATTTTCTGCAGGCGGACATCTGGCAGCAAGTATTGGCGTTCATTATGATAAAGAAATCATCCGTAAATTTTCGGATGTTAATGGAGATGAAAATAAGCCGGATGGTATAATATTGGGATATCCTGTTATAACAGACCATGATACACACGAGGGAACTATGCTGAATTTTATTGCCGGAAGAGAAGATGTAAAAGAGTTTTTTGCCATCGAAAAGCATGTAACAAAAAACACTCCAAAAACTTTTGTTTGGCATACGTTTGAAGATAAATGTGTGCCGGTTGTAGGAACAACACGACTTGTTAATGCTTTGGCTGAAAATGGTGTTGAGTTTGAGGCGCACATATTCCCGAAAGGAAACCATGGCCTATCTCTTGCGAACAAGGTAACAGGTGAAACGAGGGAAGAAGTTTCGAGTTGGATTGATATGGCAATCAGATGGATAAACGATTTTGAATAAGTTAAAAGAACTAGTGGAAAAAGATACTGATAGTATAATGAATAAATAATGTGAAAATAACAGGGGAATATTCTAAAACCTGTTTGAATAAATGACGAAAGGGGAAATCAAAATGTATGATGTATTTTCCATACCTGATTTTAAATTTCCTAAAGATTTTCTTTGGGGGAGTGCAACTGCAGGTCATCAGATAGAAGGGAATAACGTAAACAGCGACAGATGGCATATGGAACACGAGGAAGGCTTCCTTTGTGATCCGACAAGAGCTGTTTCGGGGATGGCATGCAACCATTATGAAATGTATAAAGAGGATATTGACCTTCTTGCAAGCTTGGGGCATAAAGCCTATAGAATGACTGTTGAGTGGTCAAGAATCCAGCCTGATGCCAATACTTTTGACCAGGAAGTAGTGGACCATTATCTGGATGAACTTACACGCCTTAAGGAAAAAGGCATTCAAGTTTATATGACTATCCATCACCTTTGTCATCCGCAGTGGTTTGAAGAGCTTGGCGGATTTAATACAATGGATAATATGCCGTATTGGGAAAAATATCTTGAGTTCATTGTGCCTAAAATCGCTCCGTTTGTGGATAGCTGGAATGTAATGAATGAGTTTAATCTCGGACTTGGTGATGCAAGGATTGATTTTAAAATCAATATGGTACGTTACCATGCAAGAGGATATCATATTATAAAACAGTATTCGGACAAACCTGTAAGCACAGCACACGCGTGTGTTATGTATCAGCCGAAAAGATATTACGATAAGTTCGATAATATGATGACTGATTATTTTGATTGGACAGCTCATGAATTTTTCTTTAATGCAATCAGAACGGGTGAAATTGTAATGCCGTTCCGTGATGCCGTATACGATAAAGAAGTTAAAGATACAATGGATTACTGGGCTGTAAACATCTATACAAGAACAATGATGGATTCAAGACGAAAAGAAGGATTTGGTACCCGTTACGAACATAAACTGTTAAAACTTCTTCCGATGGATTTTTCTCATGAAGAGATGTTCCCTGAAAATATAATCGGCTTTTTGAACAGACTTAAAGATAAACCCGTATATATTACGGAAAACGGATGCACTTGCTATGACGACAGATTCCGAATTGTGTATCTTACACTTTATCTTAATGCACTGCACGAGGCAATAAAGATGGGTGTAGACGTAAAAGGATATTTGTACTGGTCGTTTATGGATAACTATGAGTGGAAAACATTTATCCCGCGTTTTGGGCTTGTTAATGTGGATTTTGATACATTTGAAAGAACACCAAAACCGAGTGCATATTTCTATAAAGAAATAATTGAAAACAACGGAATAACTCAGGAAATGTTAAGAAGATATTTAACAGAGCTTCCGACAAGAGAAAAATCAGTAAATGAGCTTTTTAAATAATGGGGACTGAAAGAAAATTACCGCTATGCACCCTTGCATAGCAGTTCCCTATAGAAGTAATGACTATTACTGATATAAGAAGCGGTTAGGTAAAATAAATACTTTTGGAGGATAATGTGAAATATTCACAACAGTTTAAAGATAAAAAGAAATTAGTGCAGTCTAAATTTGTAAGCGCAGGGTTTGACGGGTTTATTGATTATGTGGTAAAACCCGTTAAAACACGTGCAGATGAAAGTAATTGTACATACTTTCCAACTATTGATAAATTCGGTGAAAAGATTACAAGTCTTGCAGGAATAAGCGGAAATGTAGAACTTGTTTTTGAAAAAACAGATTTCGGCGGATGCGGACCGCACTACATTAACGGACTTGCAAATATGGGCGTAAACTGTACTTGCGTTGGTGCACTCGGATATCCGGAAGTTAATCCCATATTTGAATTGCATAAAAACTGCAAAACAGTAACGGTAAGTGAACCCGGATACTCATATCTTTTTGAGTTTGAAGACGGAAAGATTATTATGAGTAATGTTAAAGAAATCAGCCGGCTTACATGGAATGATTTAATTGAACGTGTAAGCATTGAAGAGCTTGTTGAATATTTTGAAGATGCAGATATTATCACCCTTGTAAACTGGAGCTATTTGGTGCATTTCCATGAAATATATGAAAAATTCCTTGAAATCGTAATGCCTAAACTTAAAACCAAGGATAGAAAAATTTTTATAGATATTGCAGATTGTGCAAAACGCAGTCCGGAGGAGATAAAGGCGGCACTTAAAATGTTTGGCCGTTATAGTCAGTACGCTCCCACATATCTTGGCCTTAATAAAAGTGAGGCAATGGTAATGCACACTGTTTTGTGTGACGGTGAATATGAAGGCTCATTGCCGGTTGCAAGGGCAATCAAGGAATTTTCGGGTATCGGCACAGTTGTAATTCACCCGGTTGACAGCTCAGCAGCAGTGTTTGACGGCGGTGAGGTGGAGGTTCAGGGTATTTTGTGTGAAAAACCAAAGAAAACCACCGGCGGAGGAGATAATTTTAACTCCGGTTTTTGTGCAGGTCTTTTGGCAGGTCTTGATATAAAAAGCTGCCTTGTAAGCGGTATGACAACATCTTACCTCTATGTTAAAAATGGAAAATGCAATAGTTTTGATGATATTTGTAAAGCAATGGAAATGTATGACGACAGAGTGTAATATATTAAGGAGTGTTATGTTTTGAAAAAATTATTTGTTATAGGCGATAGTATAAGTGTACATTACGGTGATTATCTTACCGCTGAAGTTTCGGATAAATTCTTCTGTATTCCTCGCGAGGGTATGCAGGAAGCACTTGATAACATCAATATGGCGGTGGGCGGAAACGGCGGCGACAGTTGCCGCGTGCTTGACTTTGTAAAGGGGCAGGAAAAAGACGGAAAACTGAACTACGATGTTTTTCTTTTCAATTGTGGACTTCACGACATTAAACGTCATCCTCCGAAAGGCACTTTGCAGGTTGGCCCTGAATTGTATGAGAAAAATCTGTGTGAAATTATTGATCTTGTAAAAAGTCATGGTATTGCACCGGTTTTCATTACAACAACCCCTGTTAATGACGAAATTCATCATTCGTACATTGAAAGAAACAAAGGTGTTGAACGATTCAATGCCGATGTAGTTGAATATAATAAAATTGCTGTCGGAATAATGGAAAAATATAATGTTCCGATAATCAATCTGTATGATTTCACGCTGCCGCTTGGAGCAGAAGCCTATGATGACCACGTGCATTATACCGTTGAAGTAAGAAAACTTCATGCGGAATTCATTGCAAAAGAATTAAAAAGAATTATAAAATTAATCTAAACAAATGCTGTGTATGCATTTTATTTGGATTTCCGCTTGCAATTTATCTATTGTGTATGTGGATGAAAAAAGATTAATAGTGCAACTAAATAATAATTCGCAAAATTCCTTCGTTGACTTTCTCTACCTTTCGTGATATTGTTTGTGTTACAGGAGGTGGCACAAATGGCTAAGTATACATTGGAAGAAATTATGTGCGGAGAGAAGTACAACATTGAGAGCGCTGTGTTTGTAGAAGTATTCAAAATGGTTAAACAAAAAGTTGATGCCAAGACAATACGAGAACAGCTGAATATGATTTATGTCAAGCACGCACTACTGACAGCAAATAAAATGATTGAAGAGGGCGACTCTATTTCGGATATACCGGAACTTGAGTCGTTCTCTTTGCGTAAGAAGGATAGATAATGCATATACTTGAGGAATTTGATATTGCACTTGATAGATTCAAAGAGAAAACAGCATTTGATTACGCTCCGGCAAAAGGTAAAGCATATATCAAAAAATGCGATACAAGAAATCTTGATTTTATTCCTGATGAAAGCATTGATTTAATATGCGCTCATCCGCCATATGCAGATATTATCAAATACAGCGATGGAATTGACGGCGACTTATCTCAATTAAAAGTCAAGGATTTCCTTGAAAAAATAAAAAAGGTTGCATCTAAAAGTTATCGCCTACTAAAAAAGGATAAGTTCTGTGCTATTCTTATGGGCGATACAAGACAAAAGGTCATATGATTCAAATGTCATTTGATGTAATGCGGATTTTCGAAGATGCAGGGTTTAAACTAAAAGAGTTTATTATAAAAGAACAACATAATTGTAAAGCAACCGGCTATTGGGAAACAAATAGTGTGAAATATAATTTCTTGCTTATTGCACATGAATATTTGTTTGTATTTAAAAAATAAAAGAACCTGGCTTATCTCCTTTTAGTTAATGGATAAAGTCAGGTTTTTATTATAGTTTAATCATCAGAGTTTTGTTTTTGCATTAAATCTTTTATCTGCCCAAAGTATTGTTTCATCTCATTATCCTTGGGATTTACGAACAAACAAAAATTGATTTGTCCCAATAAATGATTTAAATAATTTGCTCTTGTTTCTTGAATATGGGTCAAATGTGAATCTAACCCAAATTTTTTGATATAATACACCTGCTGTCTTATATCTCTTCTTTTATTCTTTGAGACCTGCATATGAGAGTTTACTACAATTCCAGTAACTTCTTGACGAGCATTTTTATATGCAACTCGAGTTTTCTTACTGTTAATATTAAATCCACTGTTGTGTATAATATCACTAATTTTTTTAATCAATTGATGTGGATTAAAATCCCCTGAGAAAGTCATGTCATCAGCATAGCGAGTATATCTAATATTGAGTTCTTTTGTATAAGAACTGATTGAATCATCAATTTTTCTAAATCTAAGATTAGATAAATATGGACTAGTCGGGGCACCTTGCGGAAGTTGTTTTTTATAACAGCATAAGTTTGCCAAAAACAGGGCAACATTTTCAAAATATCCTAAGTCTTTAAATATATCAGCAACATCATATAATGTTATAGAAGGAAAAAAATCTTTTATATCCAGTGTTACAACAACATTTTGTTTCTTATGAAATTTTGCATTATGTTTCAAAGTGCGATTTTTTACAAAAGCTTTTGCATAATCACTTACTTCCACTTTGTTTAAAATATTATTGAGTATCCATTTCTGTACATATTTAAGATCCGGCAAAGGTTCTTTAATTTCTCTTTTTTTGCCATTTGATTTATTGATTTTAAAACTTCTATAAAACAAGTTCTGGGAGTAAGCCATTTTGCATACATACTCATGGTCTATCCCAACAAGCAGAGAGAAATGTTTAGGTGAAGCAATGATAGGAAGTTCTTTTTCATATAATTTTCTACAATACTCTAAGTAAGCTGAAGTATATTTTTCACTCTTATTAGCAAATTTACATTCTTTAATAATTTTATCTTTTAGCACTTCCCATTTCATTTGTTCACCTCCTTTGATTCTATAAATATAGTTTTTTGCAGACTACATCACTAAAGAATTCCTCTCATAACCATAATTATCAGCAAATAATTATGGTTATGTGTGCGATGCAGTTTCCAACTGCGAGCTGTAACGAGTTTCGGGTCTTTACTTCCCAGTAAAGAAAAGAAACTCGTTGCAGGGCTTGAAAGCCAGTTCCTAAAAGATTGGCGACTCGCCAATCGGTATATTTAATAATATACATTCTGATGTAGTCTGCAAAAAACTATATTTTCTTCGGTAATATAACATCTGTAAAACTAATAGGTTTCGTGTAATAATTTTCTTGCGGTAAAATCCACGCTTCTTTATCTTTAATATTTAATCGTTTTAAATTATCGTTTAAATATTCGTACCCAGCATCTGTAACTTGCAATTTGTCTTCTTCCATAATTAAAAATTCTTTATCAATAAGCTCTTGTATTAACATAGCAATCTGCGCATGCGATAAATTACGCTTTGTTAAAGAATATATACTTCCGTCGGAAGAAACAAGTTTTAATATTAAAATATAATTAGAAATCTTCATAATCTTAGCTCCTTGGGAATGGTGCATTGGAATTTTGCTTGTTTTTTAGCCAGTAAATTGGAAATGTGTTATTAGGGGTTCTAATCATTTTAACTAATCCTTCAGATTGTGAGTATCCAAAATGGTATATAGATTTCACCTTAATAGTCTTTTCTATTTGTTCCATTATTAGTCTATTCGCTTCTTCGTTTTCACAACCGGAAATTCCTTTTTCGCAAACAATATTTGCAAACAATTCTATTCCTAATTTTTTTACATATTCTTTACCGTTTGCCATTGACACCAATGACACTACAACGAGTTTGTCAGTGCTATATTTATTGTCATCGATATATTTTTTCACACGCTCTATTGTCTCCCCAGAGCCTACAAAATCATCTATTAAGCAAAGTATCGTATCGTCTAGTGTGACATTGCATAAAAATTGAGGACTATCTATGTATGTAATATTAAAATCATTGTATTTCTCTTGCAATGCTGATAGTCTACCTTTTACCTTATACAATAAAGCTACAGAACTTTTGGGTTTTCCAAAATCATCTTCTGGCAAAGCCGGACAAAACATTATTGTTTTCACATTATCAAAATCATAACTAGATACAAATGCATCAAAAACTTGCAAAAAATGCTTCAAATATTCACTTTCTTTTATCCATAAAAACTTTTGTGTTAGCATTAGTAGAAGTTCTTGTTGTTCTTCGTTTAGTATAGATAATGTTCTACAAAAATCACCTAAATAATCAGAAAGCTCGTCTTCATAATTCCATTGCTTTGAATCAAAAATTTTTTTGGCTTTATTTAATATTTGCAAAGGAAGATTTTCTTCCTGTGAGTTCTTTTTCTTTTTCATATGACAATCCCCAAAAGCCATCTCTATTTATTTTATATTTTATCACAAAATTCTAATTTAATCAACCCAGTATACAAAAATCTTATCTCTCCTTTTTCATCCATCCATATCCTTCAACAAATTCGATAAAAGGTTTCGCTTTAATTTCTCCGTTTTTGTATTTTACTCGCCAGTTTTTTAAATCTTCTAATCGTTTATTTAATGCATCAATTTCAGCTTGTGTTTCTGCTTTTCGTAAGCGATAATAAGTTGCCTGATATACTTTTTCGTATCTTAAAAGTGCCTCGTCTTTTTTTAATTTATCAACAAAAGATTTCTTTCCACCAAACTGTTTGCATGTCTTATCTTCCGTATAAAGTCTATCGCAAAAGAGAGCTGCGGCATTGCCGGCAACAAAATATTTATTACAATTCTTGCATTTGTTAATCGGCATATCATTGATAACTGCGTACATCATTTCAAGATTAATTAAATCAATTAGTGAATCAATTAAATAAATATCCGAAACAACTAAATCTGCTTTTCTCTGAATCATTCTTCCGCTTACTTTTTTATTTGAAATATAATTTTTATTACACAAATTCAGTTCACTATCGCAGAGCATATATCCATTTATTTTTGAAATTTTCTCTCTGCCATAAAAACACTTATCCAAAAAATTTGTAGCATACTTTTCTAAGTTTTTATAATCTTTTTGAGCCTCTAAAAACTGTAAAAGCTCATCCCATTCACCTGCAGAAATCATACAAGTTATGGTTCCAAGCTGATACTCTACCGTCTTTTTTTCAGTATGAATTATAATTTTTTCTCCTGTGAATTCAACTCGTAAATTCATATCTTATCACCTCAAAAATCCAAGAAATATAATTGTAACATTTTATATCTTGACAAAAGTTTCTGATTGTGTTAAACTATACTCACCAAGAAATAAAGTTGCTATTCCTTTGTTTCTTGATTATATCATCTCTCTCTCCGAAAGTCAATGGTTCGAAGGTTTTTTCTTTTGAAAAGATGTGAAAAGTATGAAAAGAAACTCTTTAATTTGAGGAATATCCGCTAAATAAAAGTAAGCAGGATAAAGGCACGGTGCACCGAGTGCATCCCGTTGCCCTCAAACACCGACCGGCAGTGCCGTTCGGGGGATTCCCTATCAGGGGAAGATTTCAAAAATTGGTGCTAAATGAGCATCCAATATCTTGCAAATGCAGGTATAGCAAGAAAACAAGGGATGCAAAAGTGGTGCTTTGAAGAAAGGAGGAAAATTTATGTCAGTCGCGGTAGTTTTCAAAAGCCCGTATGTTAAAGGCGGCAGGGCGGCAGGTAAAGCCGGATACATAGCAAGACGTATAGGTGTGGACAAGTCTATCAATAACAAAGTAGTCATCAATGCCAACTATATTGCAACAAGGCCAAAGGTAGAAAAGTTCGGAACTCACGGTTTGTTTTCAAATAAAACTGACCTGAATCTGAACGAAGTTTTAGAAGAATTAAAAGAGCTTAAATGTAATGTTTGGTTGCCGATGTTGTCTCTTACAAGAGAAGATGCAACAAGGTTTGGATATGATAATGCAAGAGCGTGGCAAACGCTTATTCGGTCCAAGCAGGCAGACATAGCTAGAATATATAAGATACCACTTGATGACTTAAGATGGTATGCAGCATTCCATAATAAAGACCACCACCCACACATACACATGCTAGTGTATTCTGCTTCGGGTGGTGGTTTTTTAACTACACATGGGATTGAGCAAATGAAATCCTGTATGGTAAGAGAAATATTCAGAGATGAGTTATATCATCTATACGATGAAAAAACTCAAATGCGCGAGAAGTTAGTTGAGCAATCTAAGGAAAGAATACGGGAATTGAAAAAAGATTTCAGTGTGAAACCGAACACTGAAATTAACACACTCTTTAATCAATTGGCAGACGAAATGCGAACCTATAAAGGTAAAAAAGTATATTCGTACCTGTCAAAGGAGCAGAAAGAGATTGTAAACAGCATATACAAAAAGCTGTCAGAGGATAAGAATGTTGCAGCATTCTACAAAGAATGGTGTAACATACAAGGTAGAATTATGGGTTACTATCAGGAAGATGAAATTGATTTCCCTAAGCTATACGATAACAGAGAATTTAATAAGATACGAAATCAAATCATTTCTGCGGCA
>JAFVUY010000109.1 GCA_017502465.1 Bacilli bacterium
GTGATTTGCACAACGTGCAAAAAAGTGCAAAAAAAAACCTGAATAAAAGTGCGTCGCTTTTATTCAGGTCAAAATCTCTCACCCTTATGAGGGGAGCCGCCAAAGCGGCTGAGGAACGACGCATAATCCTCAGCAGCTCTGGATTTTAAACACTTAAATTTAAGTGTTTAATTTATAAGTTATATTTTACACTAAAAAAACATTGTGTCAAGGTTATAGTTTTTATTTTTATGATATTTTTGTCATATGGATTTCAGGTCACGGCTAAAAGATGAAATCAGTTATCAAGATATTCGATTAAAAGAATTGGCTGAAAAAGCGGGACTTTCTCTGAGAACATTAGAGACGTATGTACGGACTAAAGGCAGTATGCCTGCTGTTGATGTAGCTGTACGTATTGCACAAGTTTTGGGCGTGTCAGTGGAATATCTGGTAACAGGAAATGTGTCTAATAATATTGATAAAGACTTCATACCAGAAAAATATGTACAATTTCGTAAGTTGCTTGAAATTTTAGGAAATATACCTGAAACAAAACAACAGAAAATGTGTGAATTGACTTGTAGTATCGTTAAAATGTTAGTTGATTTATCTAATGAGAAATGTATGGAAGTTCAGAATTTTGTTCGTTTTGTACATCAAGAATATATCAAATCAGAATCGGAAAAAAAGGAAACAGCTGTTTAGGTTGGTGTGAATTGTGAGTGTTATAGTAAGGGGGATACTATGGGGAATGAGTTTAAAATTTATGTAAAAGAGGATATCAAAGGCAAGCTTTATGGAGGGAAGAGTTGTGGAAGACACATTCGCTGGAGAATTAGTAAAGCAAAACAACGAATCTGGATACTATCCCCTTATATTGATGAAATCATTGAAGAAACTTTGAAAAGAGTAGACGATAATGTTGATGTAAAAATAATCACTAATGAGGATGCACTTATAAAGTTATTATCAAAGACTACAGGAAATTACGAAAGATTTTCACACTATTTTGAGGCAATACAATCTCCTGTAAAAATTGGTAATCATAGCTATCAGTATTATAAGGTAAAATCTGATTTATCTTATTTTCATTTTATTCGTAGTTCAGAATTTATTAAATATATTCATGCTAAACTCTTTCTTATTGATAACGAACTTTTTTTAGGAAGTATTAATTACACAAAAAGTGCTTTTGAGACAAATTTTGAAATACGTTTTTTAACAGATTCTGCTTCTGCAATAACTAGTACCGAAGAATTTATAGAAAAATTATTGTTGGATACAAATATTGTAACAGAAACACCAAGATTAAATGTTACAATGAAAAGCAGGTGGAACTTATTAAAACAATTGGAAAACATTACAGATGAAAAATGGGAAAAACTAAAAGAATTCTGTAAAGATACGTTACAAACAGATGAAGACGATGAATAAAATAGTAGTCAGAATGGAATAGATTTGGTTCATCAGTAAATGAAGATGGAATGAGCGCCACGTGGCGCTAGTTATTTGACCTTTGTAGGGATTATGTGCTAGAATAAAAGTGGAAATGCCCAAGTTCATTTGGTCGTCTCCACATGTTAGCGATAAAGTCGCCAGGGGTGGTTGAGAACTCTGGCGGCTTATTTTTTACTCAATTACATTTTAAGGTAAGAGAGCAAGCTAAGAATTAAAAGTGCCAAACTAATGGCTAACGAAATTTTTTCGTACTTCGTCATCTTAGAGCCTCCCTAATCAATTATTACCAGTAGTACTGGTTTGAGTGGGGAGACGCCGCCTGAAACTTAGGCATTTCCAATAATTAGACTGTAGCAGATAATTTTATTTTAGGA
>JAFVUY010000110.1 GCA_017502465.1 Bacilli bacterium
CCTTTGCTTTGATAAATCATTTAGAATTGGAGCTGAACTATATGTGAGAAATGCGGAACCAGTTAAATCGGCATTTTATAAACTGAAAGGAATAATAGATAGCGTAAAATCTGATTTCCTAGATGAATGTAAAAATGTAGGAACGGTATCTTCAGCATCAGGTTCGTACAGCATTTCTGAAATCCCGTTTATTGTCACAAAAATGGAAGTCGCAAATGTGGATTATAATGGAAATATAATTCAAGATTACGGTTCCACAATTTATGATTTCAAAACTAAATATTTGAAGCCGCGTATTACTATTAAACCCTTTAAAACTTCTGGTAGTTATACAGTATATGTTAAATTATACAAGGATAATGTTCTACAAAGAAACACTTCTTCCTCGCCAGAAGATTGCACTTTCTCTTATAGCGTAACCATTAGTGGAAATTCAAATCAAACTGTTGAACTTTCTGGTTGGGGCTCAAATAATGCAGGACAATGGGGTATTGGTACATATCGGTATGAGGTATGGTATAACGATTATTGTTTAGGTAGTAAAAAGTTTAAGGTAATTTAATTTTACAATGTCGGCAGGTGGTTATAACCATCTGTCGACTTAATATAGAATCATTATGAAGAAGATTATATGTTTAAGTTTTGCATTGGCTTTATTATCAATACCATCTTTTGCTCAAAAAAAGGATAAAGGAACAAAGATTGAGCCTTATAAATTCGAGACTATTATTGAAAATCCAATTACCTCAATAAAAAACCAAGCATCAAGTGGCACTTGCTGGTGTTTTAGCGGGATCTCTTTCTTTGAATCAGAAATAATGAGAGCAACAGGTGAAGAATGTGATTTAAGTGAAATGTTTGTAGTGTCAAATGCATATTATGATAAAGCACTTAAATATGTAAGAATGCACGGACACTTAAATTTCGGTCCTGGTAGTTCTTTTAGCGATGTTCTAACTGTGTTGGAAACATATGGTATTGTTCCAGAAAGTGAAATGAAAGGGTTGAATTATGGAACAACCCAACATATGCATTTTGAAATGGATGAGATTCTAAAAGGAATCGTATCCGCTTTGATTAAAAATCCTAATCAAAAACTTTCAAAAGCATGGAAGACAGGATTTAGAGATATGACAGCTGCATATCTGGGTAAAATTCCTGAAACTTTCACTGTTAATGAGAAGAAATATACCCCCAAATCTTATATGGAGTCTTTAGGTATTGACTTAAATGATTATGTTGACATTTCTTCATGGACGCACCACCCATTCTATGAGACAATGGTTATTGAGGTCCCTGATAATTGGAGAGGGCGTACTGCTCACAATGTGCCATTGGACGATATGATTGCCATTATAGACAATGCTATTGATAATGGATATACTGTTGCGTGGGCAAGTGATGTTAGTGAGGATGGTTTTACAGGAGCTGGTATTGCCGTTGTTCCTGATGTAACCAAAACAATACAAGGTAGTGACGAGGCACGTTGGATTGGTAGTGCAGAAGTTAATGGCAGACCTTTATATACACAAACGCCATGCCCCGAATTAGAGATTACTCAAGAACTTCGTCAGGAAGGTTTTGATGATTACTCAACAACGGATGATCACGGAATGCACATATATGGAAAAGCGAAAGACCAAAATGGTACGGAGTATTACATGGTAAAAAACTCATGGGGTGACGCTGGTCCATACAATGGAGTATGGTATGTAAGCAAATCTTATGTTAGATATAAGACTACAGATATTGTAGTAAATAAGAATGCCATACCTGCCGAGATTAGAGATAAAATGAGACTATAATTATTAATATAATATCTCGCATAGAGTTTAAATCCACTGATGAGTAGATGGAGGTAGCAAACTATATACAAGTGTTGGGAGGAGCTTTAATAGGAGCTATTGTAACATTACTTTCTTCTTTATTTTCTAATATTATCTCAGAAAGAAGATTTAAAAAAGAAATGATATTAAAAGAAAGAGAACAAAAGTTAAGCCTTTTAAGACCTTTATCGGAAAGACGAATAATAGCATTAGAAGATATCTATGATTTAATACAAGCTATAATTGAGAACGAAAATGTTACTCTTGATAATTATAATGTGTTAAGAAAGAAAATTGTTTATATAGACAGTAATAACAGAGATAACTTGATATTCGTACTTCGTCAAATGGTTAATATAAAAGGAAACGCTTCTGACAAGATAGTGTTATTAAATAAATTGAAGGCAATCCAAGCACATATTGAAGATGATTTAGGATTAAATTATTTAAGAAACAACTTGATCGTAAATAAGTGATTATGAGAGAAAATACACCGGAAGAATTAAAAAAAGATTTGTTGTCTGCATATAAAAAGCAAGCGAAAGCTTCATTCAGTCATAATTTGTTAGAAGGAACAGTTACATATAATATTGATCCATCCGCATTACCGTTAAAGGTTATTGATGTAGAAAAATTCTACACAGAACTATGTACGCAATTTAACTTGTCTTTTGACAATGACGAGTTAACAAAACTTTTTCCTAATGTAGACATTTCTCCTACACAAGGTATTAAGATATTAATTGATAATGAGAAAAATATTATTTTCAGAGATGGACTAATGCAATTGCAAGGCTTGCAAAACATAACATCTATAAAATATGTCATTATAGGAGAGCAGAATTTAAGTGTTTCCGTCGTTGGTTCGACAAACGAGGCTGAATATTTAGCCAAATATATATGGCTGATGCTTTGGAAAGATCTAACGCCCCATAGAACAACTTCATTTTTAGAACAAAAGATAATGTTATCTCGTTATAATTGTGTATCAGAGTTATCTTTTCCAAATACAATTTCAGATTTTTTGCACCCTAAGTTCCTTGCTGAATTTAAAACACTATTAGAGGAGCCTGATTCTTTTGTTAAAGTTATAGGCTTAACCCCATATTGTAAAGATGATATTAGGGAACATTTTCAGGAAAATAAGTTGATATTATATTGTTCTAATATAACGCTAACTTTGGTAAAAATAAATGAAACCACAGGCGAATCAGAAGATTGCACGATTACAATAGATTTGCGCCAACGAACACAGGCGAATAAAAAGGTTATACGCTTCAGTACTGAATTGCCAACATCGGAACACTTTAAACTTGTAAGTGAATTTGCTGAAATGTTAAAGAGAAAATAAATAACTATATACTCAGTAAATGCTGATAATCGAATGGGATTATTGGCATTTATTGAGTTTTGATTTATTCTTTTAAACTAAATGTGTATCTTTGTCGCAGATAAAAGCGTTCTTATCAATAATGCAGAATAAAACAGATAAGGGTACTTTGCTTGTTTCTAAATCGTTACCTGTCGTAAAATTAAATTCTGTAAATCGTTTGTTTTCAGCGAGAAACAACATATACTGTGTCTCACGCAGTGAAATGTTATATGCTTGGTAATACCAGCTCGTTTTAACCATCTTTTAAGAGGGGCGTTAAGCATTCCACGTGCAAAATCCTCGAACACTTTACCTTCCTTTTTGCGTTTACCACAGTAGGATAAAGCCTCTTCACTAATAGGTAATGTTGCTTCGGTCTCGGTCTTCTCTGTACATATGCGGATGTAGTAGCCCTGATCGGGTCCCATTTCAAAGTCGCTCCATTGCAATTTGAGTATGTCGCTGATGCGAAGTCCTGTCATACAGGTAACTAGAGATGCTTGTTTCAATACAGGGATACGGCAGGGGGTGGCAGCGAGTTGCTTTACCTTGTCAAGTGTCAAATACTCCTTTTTGACCCCTTTCCACGCGGTCAATAGTTATATGACTGCAAATTTATAATTTCAAATCGTTGCGCCCGAAAAATCTCTGCAACTGACTATGTTTCAATAATTTCAAAGAATATTCCCTAATTTTAATGGGACAGTAGTGATAGTAATTCATTTAATATGTATTGCCGAAATTTTAACATCGATTTAACAAAAAAGTTTCTCCTTTTTGAATGTTTTTATTGACCTTAGCAATCAGACTTAATAATTATTAACATGCTTACAAATTTTCAAACTAACAAAGTGCTTATTGCAAAAGGACTGTCATCTGTTCCTTATTCTTCCACGGCGTATTCCCTTGTCACATCTCTTTATAATCGAAATGTGACGTGGGATAAATTGCCTTATTCTGAATCTCCTTTTCACATTTGGGCGCGTGACTATATGC
>JAFVUY010000111.1 GCA_017502465.1 Bacilli bacterium
AATTATATTAGGACATACAAAAGGGAGGCCGGCAATACCAGGAAGAGACAGAAGAAAAAGAATAGAGCAACTAACCCTATTCTAAATCAACATTTTAAAGTTCTTTAGAACTTATCGTTTGGCAAAATCGTGAAACTCAATCATTATTATTGATTTTAACTTTTCTATTTTTTGCTGTATTTTTGATTGTAATTTAATATCTCAGTGATAAAATCATAACGGGAATATTATGAAAAAGTCAGAAAAAATTAAAAAAAGAATAAATAACTATTTATTTGACCACTATAAATTGCGTATAGTTCTCGAACATTTAAAAAGTTTAGTCTTCGCTTTGTTCTCGGCTATATTTTTTGCTTTTGGTTTTTCTTGCTTTGTAGCCCCAGGATCCAGTGAAAGTTTAACGATTGTTACTGGTGGTGTTTCTGGTGTTTCACAAAACATTGTTTTGCTACTTAAAACTGTAGGTGTGAATATCCAAGCGTCTACTTTACAATCAATATTTTATTCCGTTATTAATGTACCTATTTTGATTTTTGGATTTTTCTGTGTTGGGAAAAAATTCGCTATTTACTCCGCAATTAACGTTTTAACAAGTTCCTTGTTTATTCAAATTTTCCCTAATTTAGAATTCTGTAAAAATATTGCCGCTATCTTAAGTGATAACTTAATGGCGCCTGGATTAAGCGCGGGCGATTATAACTTTGGTGGGTTAATTTTAAGGTTATTATTCGCTGCTGTTTGTGTCGGCGCATCAAGCGCTATTGCATTTAGAGGCGGTGTCTCTTGCGGTGGTATTGATGTCTTCACTTATTATTTCTCTTTAAGAAAATCCACTAATGTTGGTAGATATTCAATTGCCATTAATGGAGTAATTGTTTTCTGCTACAACTTATTACTTGCTCTAACTAATCCAAATTTGACTGCTATCGCGTGTATATCGTTATTACTAGCTATCACTTATTTATTTGTTGCTAGTCTTGTCATTGATTTTATCAATGTTAGAAATAAAAAGGTTCAAATTCAACTTATTACATCTAATGATAAGATGTCTGATATCTTAATTAGCAATTTCCCTCACTCTGCAACCGTTATTAAAGGTAAGGGAGCGTTCACTAAGGTTGATAGATTTACAATTTATATGGTTGTTTCATCTACCGAAGTTATGTCTGTTGTAAGGTTAGCTAAACGTGTAGATCCGCATGTATTTATCGCGGTTTCCTCACTTATTCAAGTGTATGGAAACTTCTATATAAAACCTGTTGAATAGAAAAAGAAAAAATATCCTCGCGTAGGATATTTTTTTGTGGCGGAGAAGATGGGAGTCGAACCCATGCGGGATTCACATCCCCTAGCAGTTTTCGAAACTGCCCCCTTCGGCCTCTTGGGTACTTCTCCAGCACGAGTATTATATCATATATAACACAAAAATAAGTAAACTTTCATATAGTGTAAGCTTATGAATGCAAAATTCATAAAAATAGTCTATAATAATCGCATGGAATGGTTTAATTTTAACGATAAAAGCTTTCTAACATTCTTCATTATTATTATCGCTATTATTTTAATAATAGCATTTTTCATTATTTCCGCATCTATCAACGCAAAAATACAAAATAAATTTGAGGATAAAATTAAAGATCAATTTTACACAATTAGAATTTATGTGATTAATGTTAAGAAAAATACCGTCACCTATTTTAATCGTTCAGACATTAAAAATAAAAAGACAATTCCTCTTGGAGAATTCTATTCTAGATTCCATCCAAACGATATAGAAAAAATCAAAACATGGATTTTCTCTATTTGTATGAACGTTAAGACTGCTGACCAATTTATCGAAGCTGACATTTTAAAAAGAAGAGGAAAGGGCTCAACCTTCTCCTTGTTAAAATTAATAAAATACAATCCTAATGTTGGACTTATTCATCTTGAAAGTCATTTCTTGCGTTACATTACACCTTCTAATAACGCGACTAAAAAGATTAATCGCAAAAACGTTATCACAGGTGTTGTTAAACGTAGCGTTATGGAAAATATCTTTTTAAAGTCTAAATCTAAAGTCGGTTTTACTTTTGATATTAAATTTATCTATCACAAACAAAAAATGCTTGCCCATGATAAAATTGAACGTTTTATGATTATGACTTTGAAAAACGAAGTTTATCCTTTTTTGAAGTCTAATAAAGCCCCTAGACAATTGATCGAAGAAAGCGATAACGAAGTTATTTTGTTTGATTTAAAAATATCTAATAGAGAAGATGCTCTTATTTTGGCTAATAGTATTTCTCACGCTCTTAAAAAATGTATTGGTGTTAATGGCTTCCAAGATTCTGTTACCTTCTGTATTGGTATAGTGGAAAATTCTTTATTTTATAAAGATTTTTCAGCTTTAATTGAACACTCTAAAGACGCTGCTATTTTAGCAAATCAAAGAGATGAAGAAATTCTTTTATATCAATCAACATTTGAAGAACAAATGGATGTTGTTAAATACAAATATTCAATTAATGAAATGATTAAGAATAAAGATTTAAGATTCTTGTTTAGACCTATCGTAGACCCTCATAAGAAGTACCCCGTTGGTTATTTCCAATACACACGTGCTTACGACACTCCGATGGGCAATTATGTTGAATTATCTAAATACGCCAGAAAAACTAATGAAAGTAGAAATCTCTTATCGTTTGTTGGAAGACAAGTCTTACCTAAGTTCGCTAGCGAAAAGAAAGGTAAAAACCCTAAATTATTCTTCCATTTATCTTTATTAGATGTTGAGAATTTGCTTGAGATTTTCCCTCAAATCCCCGCATCAAAACTTTGTAAGATAGTCGTTATGTTTGATGAACAAGAAGTGAACGATTTATCTTACAAGATAGATGTGCTTCAAGACATGTTTATGAAATTAAAAGACGAAGGATATGAAATTGCTTTATTTATTAAAGATAGAGATTTAATTTTGGACCCATCGGTGTATTATATATTTGATTATTTTGTTGCAGGTGCTTCGATGGTCGCGGAAATTAGAAAAAATAACCGCGTTAGAGTCTCTATTCACTCTCTCATTGAGCAATTGCTCAAATATCGTAAACCTATTATCGCCACTGATTTAGAAGGATGGCAGGCAATAGAATTAATTATTAAATCTGGTATCAATCTTGTTTCCAGCGAAACAATCATTGCTAGCAATGATATGATTATTGATATCGATAAGAAAAAATTAGCAAAATTAGAATCAATTAGTAAAAATTATAACTAAGAAGGTTGAGGAAAAAAGAAATGGACAACAAACAAATCAAAAATGATGCGATCACAAGAAGAAGTGAAGATTTCGCTCAATGGTACACAGACATTTGTAAAAAAGCTGAATTAATGGATTATTCATCTGTTAAAGGTTTTATTATTTATCGTCCATATGGTTATGCCATTTGGGAAGAAATTCAAAATTATTTAAATAAACGTTTTAAAGAAAGTGGCCATCAAAACGTTTATATGCCAACAGTCATTCCTGAATCTTTGTTTAATAAAGAGAAAGAACATGTCTCAGGTTTTGCGCCTGAAACTTTGATTTGCACTATCGGCGGTCAATCAGAGCTCGACGATAGATTAATTGTTAGACCAACAAGTGAAGTTTTATTCTGCGAACATTACGCGAAAGTTATTTCTTCTTATCGCGATTTACCAAAATTATATAACCAATGGTGTTCTGTGGTTCGCTGGGAAAAAACAACAAGACCATTTTTAAGAGGTGCCGAATTCTTATGGCAAGAAGGTCACACAATGCACGAAACAGAAGAAGAAGCTAGAACCGAAACTCTTAAAATGCTTGAAGTTTACGATGATCTTGGAAGGGATTTATTGGCGGTACCTTTTATTAAAGGTAGAAAAACCGAAAAAGAAAAATTTGCTGGAGCAGTTGAAACTTACACTATCGAAGCATTAATGCCAGATGGTAAAGCTCTTCAAAGTGGAACCACACATTATTTTGGAGATGGATTCGCTAAAGCATTCGGAGTTCAATTCCAAGGTAGAGATGGAAAACTTACATCCCCACACCAAACATCTTGGGGTGTTTCAACACGTCTTTTAGGCGCTATTATTATGGTGCATGGAGATGATAATGGTTTAGTCTTGCCTCCAAGAGTTGCCCCAATTCAAGCAGTTGTCATTCCTGTTGCCGCTAATAGGCCAGGTGTCATTCCTGCGGCAAGAGAACTCTATGATGAACTTAATAAAACAGGTTTGAGAGTTAAAATCGATGAAAGCGATCGTTCACCAGGTTGGAAATTTTCTGAATATGAAATGAAAGGTGTTCCTGTTCGTATCGAAATCGGACCAAGAGATATCGAAAATGGAGTGGTCACAATTGCGAAACGTAATGACTCCACTAAAATACAAGTTAAAAGAGAAGAATTGGCTAAAACAGTTGTTGAATTAATGGAGACTATCCATCAAGAAATGTATGAAAAAGCTTATAGATATCTTTTAGACCATGTCACTGAAGTTCATACATTAGAAGAACTCGATGCTGCCCTTGAAAAAGGTGGATATGCAAAAATGATGTGGTGTGAAGATGAGGCCTGCGAAGACTTCATTAAAAAAACACGCGCTGCTACAGCAAGATGTATGCCATTTAATCAAACCAAGTTTGATGAAGTGTACCCTGTCTGCGGTAAAAAGGCGACAAAAGTTGTTCTTTTTGCAAAAGCTTATTAAAAAGTCTTTTAAAATTGTGTCTGCTTATGCTACTATAAGTAGGCACTAAATGGAGTAGTACCCAAGTTGGTGAAGGGGCTTCCCTGCTAAGGAAGTAGGTCGGGTAACTGGCGCGAGAGTTCAAGTCTCTCCTACTCCGCCAAAAGATTGCTGAAACGAACGTTCTCTAATTGGAGGACGTCGTTTTTATATTCATCAAATGTAATTTGTTCTGCTACATCGAAGTTCAAGTAGAAGTCTATGTGATTTTTATAGATGAAAGCTGAATTTAGCAGCACTTTAAAGAATAATTTTCTGTTTGTTGGATCTTCGAGATCTTTATTTATGAATTGTTTTATGAATTGTTTGATTAAATCAACATTCGATAAAAGTTTGAGTTTCTCCTGGTCATAATACTCTGATTCTTTGTCCAGAGAATCAAGTTCGATTCGGAGATCCTGGAGTTTTTTATTTAACACAACACGCATTTCTTTATCCGCGTCGATAAAAGCATCACCTATTTTGTCGATTTTTTTCTGAATTTCAGCTTTTTTCTTAGCAATTGAGTTTCCTTTTTCGGATTTTGAGCGGCGTTTAAATTCTGCGAGCATTTTTTCTGCTAAATATTCCATGTAAGTATTTGTGGAAACGATATTTTTTACAGCTGAAATAATTTCATCTTCAAGGTCTTTTTGCGCATACGAATAAACGGTGTCTATAACTCTAGCTTTATAGTAACCGTATTTTTTGCCTGTTGATGAATACCCAGAAGATCCTGTAAAAGGAGTGCCGTCAATCGATGAAAATAGTTTTCCAGATAAATAATAGTTTGTTGGATTTTTCGTGCCTTTACATGAGTTGTAGCGGTATTTAACAAAAGTCTCCTGGACTGCATCAAATTCTTTTTTGCTTATGATGGCAGGGAACATGTCAGTAATGATTTCAGAAGGGTTATATGGATTCTGATATCTTCCAGTATATTTTTCGTTGGATAAAATTTTTCTCACGGATAAAGAATTGAATTTTGCATCTTTGTTTTTATAGCCGTGGTTATTTAAATATGTAACAATTTCATCCACCTTAGATCCAGCGATTCGCATTTCAAAAATTTGATGGACAATCGCAGCTTCTTCTTCGTCGATGTAGATCTTCATCTCGCTATTTGTTTTATAGCCAAGCCAGCGGATGCCGCCTATAGATTTACGTTGGATGATGGATTCTTTCATTCCGCGTTTAACTTTTTTGGAAAGATCTCTAGAGTAATATTCAGCAATGCTTTCAAACATTCCTTTGACGATAACAGAAGTAGAATCTTCTTCATCAATAGGCTCGTTAATAGAAACAAGCTTCACTTCGTTTGCCTGGAGAAGAAATTCATTATTCATCGATTCTCTTCTATTCCTGGCGAAACGATCATATTGATAAACCAGGACAATCTTAAAGCCACCAGTTTCAGAATCTTTTAACATTCTTTGAAATTCTGGCCTGTTTGAATTAGTTCCAGAACGCGCTCGATCACAATATTCTGCAACGATGGTTAAATCATTTCTTGCAGCGTATTCTCTACACGCGCGTATTTGGCCTTCGATTGACTGTTCCTGCTGGTTATATGAAGAAAAACGAGCATATATTACAGCATTCATTTAACTATATACTCCTTGATGAATTTGATGGTCTTATTAAGCTGTTCTTCGTTCATTTCTGAGATACTATCAAAAATCTCTCTTTTTAATTGATCAATATTTGATGAATACTTTTCCATTTCACAATCAAAACCGATAAGCCACATTTCATTTACAGCAAAAAACTTTGCAATTAAATAAATGTTTTTTTGTTTTGGTTCATATCTTCCACTTAGATAATTGCTAATATTGGCTTTGGAAATGCCTGTGGCATTTGAAAGTTCAATAGCCTTGCATTTTCTAATCGCCATAATCTCTTTTAATCTTTCAGAGAAGGTGCTTACTAATTCCATCATAATAACCTCTTGTTAATAAATTACAGCATTCATTTATTCACAATTGATTTAATAATTCGTAGA
This sequence comes from Bacilli bacterium, assembly GCA_017502465.1. GTDB lineage: Bacteria > Bacillota_I > Bacilli_A > RFN20 > CAG-826 > RGIG5418. Next base: position 6,734 of record JAFVUY010000111.1, read on the forward strand.
AAAGTTTTTAAGTCGTCGATATTTGCTGATTTGCAAGTATTTTCGATTTGCCTTATTAAATCATTCCTTTCGTTGTCTTTAGAAGGTGCTTCTGGAATTTTATATTTATCGACATCATAACCCATGAGCCAAACTGGATTTACTCCTAGAGCATTTGCTAAAAGAAGAAGCTTGTGATTTCCAGCTTCGCTCACCCCTTTAAGGTATTTATTAAGCAAAGATTTTGAAATACCAGCTTTGTTAGCAACTTCAATTTGACTCATTCCCGAATCGATGATAGATTGTCTCAATCTATTTCTAAAATTATCAACTTTTTCCATACTTCCATTATAAAGTATTACAATATTTTTTCAATTATAAGTTGAAGTTTTTCAATTAATTGTTGACATGTTAAGACACAGAGAAATAAAATATAAGCGTAGTTGAAAAAATTCAACCGCGGAGGTAAGTATGAAAACTGTTATATTCAATTACGTTTGTTTGAAAGACAAGATCTCTAAGAAATTTGGAAATCAAAATAACTTTGCAAATGCCATAGGCATTTCATATCAAGAATTATCTAGCAAGCTAAACAACAAAACTTCGTTTACACAAGAGCAAATATATAAGTGCATAGATTTGCTTTCGTTAAACGAAACTGAAATACTAGCTTGTTTTTTTAATATCTAAAAGTTGAAAACTTTCAACGGCAAATTTTATGAAAAAAGCAAAACTTCGTAAAAAAGCAAAACGATACATTCAAGTTAAGAGCGATGAACCAAACGTCTTTTTGGATCTTTTCAACAGAATGTATGTCGATTGGGCTGAAAAACGTGATAGTGAGCAGGCGCGCGATTATAAAAGCGCGTGTTGATTACGTATACATTTATGCGGATGCGAAAATACCTTTTTAATAAAAATTTATCAAGAGAAAACTTAAAAGTTTTCAATGAGAAATAAAAAAGAAGCAAAAAACAAAGAGATTTCTTTCAAAGTCATCTGGTTTGGAAAACTGGAAAGGAAAAGGAAAAGAGAGAAAACGTTAACTTCATTAACATTCAGTTTCCGTTTCCTCTGCTTTCCAGAAAAGGAGGGAAAATGAAAAATAAAATTTTACAAGCATTAAAAGAAGCAGGTCTCTATTCATTTTCGTATAGAGAAACTGTAGCTAATAAGGCAATGGGAATGGTAAAGGGAAAGAAAATTGATCAGGAAAAATTTGATTCTTGGTTAAAAAGTTTGAATTTTAATGGTCAAAATATCAGAGCTTATTTTCTCCATCAACTAGAAATAGCTTTGTCTAATAAGGTTTTCCTTCTTTCCTCCTTATCTGATGTTCCCACTCCTCAATCAGTAGAAGAGTTTGAGCAGAGCTGGGAAGAGTGGAAGGAACTCCTTAGCCATTTCTATTCAGATGATTCAGATGATTGCGTTCCAGCAAAAGGAGTCTTTAACGCAGATGACAATACGAACAAAGTCAGAGCTTTATCAGATGGCAATGGCGGACTTATTTACATTGATGGATCTATTTCAAAAAAATATCCGCTTTTCGAAGATCTTAATGATGATGAAAAAAGAGATTTATATGATGCGGTGATCACTGTCCATCCTGATGCTTCGTATTTGAGCCGTTTTGAATATGTCATGGAAAAGATTAAGCCGTATGAAACAGCAAGCTAACAGACCGTATCTGAACAAATACAACATAGTGCTATGCACGTTGGATGATGACATTACGTATTTGTTCATCAACATAGTTGACCTTGCAATATGGATCTACGCAAATCCATCCAGAAACGAAGTCAATAATGTTTCAACACGATTGTTCAAAATTCGTAAAAAGAAAACTCTGAACAAGAACATCCGCTGCTGCATTGTTATTAAGTCAGTGAAGTATGAAGTTAATTTGGTCAAAGCATAAACGAAAGGCAATTCAAAATGAAAGGAATGAGAAATAAACCTGGAGAAATATGGATTGATGTTTTTCCAGGCAAATACATGCTGTCGAATATGGGAAGATGGTATTCGATTCGCTCACAAAAAATAATTAAACAACACAAAAATTCAAGCGGTTACTACAGAGCCGACATTTACATAAATGGCGTTAGAAAGATGGTTTTTACACACATTAAAGTGGTGGAAAACTTTGGGGATTGTAATGGAAATAGGATTCCATTAGGAATGGACAGTTTGATTGATAACGGTTTATCTATTGATCACTTGGATGCTAACAAGAAGCACAATCAGTTTTTCAATCTGGAGATAGTAACGCATAAAGAAAATTGTTTCAGAAGAGACGAAAGAATTCGCCTCTGCTCCTTCGGGGGTAATAAATTACCAGGAAGGAGGAAGAATAATGAGCTGTTATAAAAACGTATTAACACTTAAAGAATTTTTGGAGTTGCCATTTGGTATTAAAGGGAAAATAGCTATTTGGCCTGCAGGAAACTTTAAAAACATTGGGGAGAAATACGATTATATCGAGGAATTCGATAGCGTATATGATTCTAGACTTGATAAGCATTTGCAAAGCAAAGTGTTGCAGATATTTCCAGATAGCGACAGAACGCTGAATATTGTCTTGTACTAGGTGATCAAAATGTCAATGGGAATAGGAAAGAGATATTTCGTCGAATTAAAGAAATATCATTATGGCAATTTAGATTCTTGCATCGAATTCATGAAATCTAATCCACCATCAAGTAAGTATGAATTTTACGAGCTAAGACCAAGCGTGAAAATTGAGAAAGACGACAGCGTAACTTGTGTTCAGTATCAATGCGCTTTGGTAACTGGCAACAGAAAAAGGAGAAGAAAATGAACGAAAAAGCATTTAAAGCATTAGAAAACGTTAAAAGAGAAGCTGGAACTCCATTTTTTTCCACTCTCTACGATATCGATATGTGGAGAAATGATTTTGAAACAATCGAAAACGGATTAAAGATTCCAGACAAAATGAACGAGGAATTATTTGAATTCTATTATTCTCAATTGTTTCAATATTCTCAAGCCAAAACAACGCCAGAACTAAATTTCTATGAGGGATCACTTGAGACAATAGTGTCCATTTACTCCAAATTTAACAATCTTTCTTTGGAAGAAACTAAAAGGATTCTAGCGGATAAAGCAAAGGATAGAATTAGAAAACAACAATAAATAATTACCTGGTTTAACTCACATAAAAAAGCCACTTAAGAAGATCCAGGAAGGGAAAGCAAAACGCCTAAAGTAGGGAAATAGATGCGAGACAACGTAACGAAATAGGATTAACGGAATAGTGACACGCACTGGCGAAGGTAGAGAACTGTAGGAAGAACATGCTTATAAAGGCTTTCCAGGAGAAAGGATAAATTGAAGAATCGCAAAAGATCCAGAATCAATTACAAGGAGCATTCAGATGATTAAAGCAGTTATTAAAAGGCCAAAAGAAGCTGCGACTACTCATGAATTTAAAAACATCAATGAAATTTATAAACTTTTTAAAAATTTAGGGTTCGCTACTTTTAAAAACGATATAGGAATGTATTTTAACGATGATGGCTATTATAGTGGCTACACTCCAAATTTCACAATAAACTCACATATCGTTTATGGCATCGTTGTTTTTGTGGGATTAGATGATGAAGGAAAGCCAAAGAAACTCACCTATAAACAACAGGAATTTGTTAAAGAATTTTTAAGAAACAATCCATATTGCCGCTAGAACTGACCAATCTAGCTTAGTTTCTGGATGGATCGATGATCCAGATAATGGTTAGCAGAATTTTATATTTCTCCTTCGATGCTAACCACAAAAGATCCAGGAGTTTGTTGAGCTTCTGGATCTTATTTGTTAGAATGAATTTATGTCAAAGAAAAGACGTTAAAACTCGGAATAGAGACCTCGCAAATCTAACACTAGAAAGCGAGGTGGTAAGCTTGAAAGACGAAAATAAAGAAACGTTAAAGCTTCTTAAAATCGCCCTTTATTGCCTCTTGTTATGCCTGGTAATTTATTTACTAAAATAAAAGAGCCTCCAAACAACTAACTACTGCATAAGTGTTGCGAGGACTCTATTCTTGCATAATTATTATAGCACACGTTAAGCGCGTTTAATCAAGTTTTTGCTCCTAATGTGTGCTTTTTTATTTATTTCTAAAAATAATTTTAATTTTTTTGCTTATTTATAAGCAATTTCATTATTTTCTAGCCATAATACAACCTTTTTAAAAACGCATGATAACTTCTAAATAGCAGATATTCTGTTAATTTTTGGAGGTAATTATGGAAAAGAAAAAAACAGATAATACAGCAAAAAAGATTAACTTCTGGCATATCATGGGCATTGTCGGTTTAGGTTTTGCTGCGCTTGGAGTAGCTGGTGGAGCCGTCTCTGGAATCAGACATGCAGTTATTCAACATGAAAAAGAAAAAGTCTATAGTGTTACTTTTGACTTAGAGAACGCAAAAGTTAAAGGTAAACGTGGTGATTCCGCTATAGGAATGGAAGCAGGCATCAACGGTGAAAAGAATGACTTTGATAAAGCTTATCCGTGGAAAGCAATCAAAGAAGTAAAAGATGCTAATGGTGATTACTTTGTAAGAATTCCAAAATTCTATGAAAAAATCACTCAAACAGAAACAACTTTAACATATAGCATTACATCCGCTCCTAAAAAAGGCTATCATGTAGCGCCTGCATTTATTGAAGCTGGAGAAGAAATCGATTATTTCGATGTTGCTCAATATGAAACTTCTTTCAATGATAGAAAAGCTGGTGGAATCCATGTTCAATCGATTCCAAACGCAATGCCAGAAATAACTGGCCATACTTTAGATCAATATCGCGCTTTAGCCGCTGCAGATGGTAACCAATTATTCAACTGGAGACAAAATCAAGCTTTACAAAGTTTATTTGCCGTTGAATTTGCTAATTTAGATTCACAAGCTATTATGTCTGGTGAGACTCAATATATTGCCTTATACCATGAGATAACAGCTGAAGAAATTGCTGCTAAAACAGTAAGCGAATTTACTTTAAGTGAAGATGAAACAATGTTAATTGATAACGATGTTGATAAACTTGAATTCGCAAAGGCCAATTTAAAACATGTTGATATTTCTTATGAATACACAAACGAGGATGAGGAAACAGTTAATGTTAATGAAACTGTAACAGCAAAATCTGTTAAGTTTGAAAATGATGTTTGGACTGTTACATTAGACAAAGCAATCGACACATCTGTCTTTACAGAAGATGCTGGTATTTATATCAGTTTTGGATCTTACATTTGTCATAAAACTGGTGCTTCAGTCGGTAGAAAAGGATCTAGCAATGGCGCTTCCTTAAAATCTTTAGAAGTAACTGCTATGAATTATCGTGGCATTGAAAACTGGTATGGAAACACATATACCTGGTGTGATGGTTTAGCTACATATCAAGATGCTAATGGCAAATACATCTGTGTCTCTATGGATTCTACTAAAGATGGAGATAGAGATTCTTATAAGAAATTTGAAATCACTGGAGAAACTGGTGATCACAAAGGCTCAATGGATCTAGGTGATGGATTATTCATTAACGATTTCAAAATGGATGGAGAAGTGGAATATCAATATGATTATAACTACTTTGGTTTCCAAAGTAATGAGTATAGAATCGGCATGGTTGGTGGTCGCTACGCCTACGGCAACGATGCTGTTGCTTTCTCTGTCGGCGTGATCGCCGCTGTTTCCGGTGCTGACAACTCTGTCCGCCTCTCTTGCATTCCTCAAGCACAATAGTGCGTAGATAGGAATTATAAGGGGAAAGCCTTCCTCTTATATTGAAAAAGAAAATAAAATTAAGAGGATGTCCTAATGGATGTCCTCTTTCTTGAAATAAACATGTTTGGTAATAAAAAATACAAAAATAGCAAAAGAAAATATCTCCAGAAGAAAAAGATAAAATCTTTCTATATTGATTCATCAATTCAAAGAAAATAAAATACAAAAGGGTTAATATCGTCTCGGCAGGGTTGGTGGCAACTACGACAACAACAACGATGCTGGTGCATTCTATGTCAACGTGAACAACACTGTTTCCAATGCTAACAACTCTGTCCGCCTATCTTTTTTAGCAAAAACAGTTTCATAACGATATTAGCATAACCAAGACTCCTGGATGAATATCTAGGAGTGCCTGTCTGAATGACAAAATTAACGGGGAGGAATAGTCTAGTAGTTATATACAATAGATTTATCTCTGATGGATCTATTTATATAGTCGAAAAACTATCAAAGGAAAAAAGAGAATGAAACGTGTTGGATTTCTTTGGGACAAAGTCTGTTCAAAAGAAAACATAAAATCGGCTATAATCGAAGCTGCTAAGCACAAAGAAAAACGTAAAGATGTTAAGAAGATTCTTCAAGACATCGATTTTTTTGTTTCACAGATCCAACAGATGCTAAATAACAAAACATTTTCCAATAGCGTTCCTCAAATTCGATACAGATATGAGAAAATGCAAAACAAAATAAGGGAAATATCTGTATTGCCTTTTTATCCAGATCATTGCGTGCATCATGCAGTGATTCGGATAATCGAGCCTTTATTAAGAAGAGGTATGTATTATTATTGCTGCGCGAATGTTCCTGGTCGCGGAGAAAGCCACGTTAGAAAGAGAATTTCCAAGATTTTGTATAAAGATCCAAAGAATACAAAATACTGTCTTAAAATGGACGTTAAGCAGTTTTATCCATCAATTTCTACTTATGAACTTAAATGCAAATTAAGAAATATTATCAAAGATAATAATTTTTTGTGGCTTTTGGACACAATTATTGATTTACAAGATCGTGGATTACCGCTGGGCAGTTATTGCTCTCAATGGTTGGCCAATTTTTATTTGCAGGATTTAGATCATCTAATTAAAGAGAAACTCAGAATCTCTTATTTGTTTAGATATGCAGATGATATCGTTTTACTTCACGGAAACAAAAGGGAGTTATTAAAAGCAAAAGAAATAATAGATATTCATTTGATGTTTGAGGATCTAGAAATTAAAAACTCCTGGCGATTATTCAAAGTGAATGAAAAGAACGCGATCGATTTTGTGGGATACAAGTTTTACAGGAACAAAATCTCTATCAGGAAAAAGATCTTCAAAAATATTAGGCGGTTAATAATTAGAATCTTTAGAAAAATAAAGCTGCTAAAGAAGATAACTGCTAAACAAGTCCGCTCGTTGATGAGCTATTATGGGTATATTAAAAACTCTAACTGTTTTAAAATTCGAAATAATTATCTGGACCATCTTCCAATAAAGCAGCTAAAAATGTCTTTAAAATAAAAAAACAAAAAATATTTTAACTTTTTACTTACTATGTAAGTATTTTTTTATTTTTCCGCATAATACAACCTTTTTAAAATCTCATGATAACTTCTAAATGAGGTTATTATGGGCGAAATACGTAACATTGGAAGAAACTTCGTAATATATGAGAGAGAATACAACCATCTCTTAATTTTGATGAGCGAAACGCCTTTTAAAAACGTTTCTGTATTTGTTACTCAAAAAATAATCATGGCGTATTACAGAAGAATCGACAAATCTCGTCTCGATGCAGGCAAAATAGCTAGAGAGCCTATTCCAAGAAGATTAAAGAATTCTGATCGTGGCGCTGGATTAAAGACAATTGCAGTTCATACATCATTAACAGCTTCAGAAAATCAAGCTTTAGAGGATGTTTTAAGATATCACAATTTCATCGATAAAAATGGGAAACCGGAGTATTCCCAATTTTTAGCATGTGTGATCATCAAAATGTGGGGAGACAGAGATGAAATAGAAGAAACTCCTATTGATCCAACTCCTAGAAAGGCTTCTGGATTAGATGCATTAAATCCAGAGAATTTTGGAGGTTAGTATGAGCAAAATTAAACCTAAAAGAATAGTGAAACACGGATGTTATTCCGCATCAAATAAAGATTTAAAAATCAAAGATAGAGCTGGAAAACCAATGAAAGGAGAACATGATGTCTTTGTGGTCTCAAAATCTTCTAAAAAAGGTTATGTAAAAGTTAAGACAATAACTTCCTTAGAAAATGTCAAAAAAGATGGAACTAGCGAATTCCATAATTCGGCTTTGAGTGATGTAAAAAGCGGAAAAATTATTCCTATTCCTGATAAGCAAATTAATTCTCAAAAATTATCTGGAATATATAAAAAAGGGATTTGGATACACAAAAGCAAACTATTTAAAAGCAATCGGAATTTTAAATTTCCAAAGAAATATAAATCTTTAATTTAAAACAAAAAGTGGGAATCTTCCTCCCACGTTAACAGATGAATCTTCGTCAATCTGTCCAATTGCATATATTAAATCAAACAATATAACAAAAATCAACAAAAATCGGAGGTAACGATGAAAACAAAACGCAAAGTCAAAAGCAAAAAAGTAAGCAAAAATTTCTCTGGAGAAACTACATTAAAGCAACTTCCAGATAATACTTACTTCAAGACTGTTGGTAAAGATGGAAAGTTATCTAAATCAACTTACATAAAACCTAAGCGATCCTGGAATCGATTTTCTAGAAGATACGATGTCTGCAATGTAAACGATGTTGGATCAGAAGGAATCGAAATGAAGGGCGATAGAAAAGTATCAACAAGATTCATTTATTAGGAGGATTAAATAATGGCAACCAAACAAGATTTACAAAAAGAAGTTAATCGATTAAATCGCAAATATGCGAAGAATCAACCTAATCAATTACAAATCCATCAAGCTTATGGTGGATATACAGTTGATTTAGTTGGAAAAAGAGATAAAAGATCAAAGAAATTCAAGCTTAGAAAAGGTGCTATGCACGGTGCATCGTCTGTTGGCAACCAATATCACGATACTGCCACGAAAACTCTTCAAGGCTTAAAAACAGCTGAAGAAAAAGGCTGGGTTAGATCAGCTTTTAAAACTCATTCGCCCAGGGCAAAAAGAAACAGATATTAAGCCAGGAGGTGAAGACTATGGCTAATTATACAAAATCAAAACGAGAAGCTTACGCTAGAGCATATTTCACTGGAAAAGATCACTATAAACAAAATAAAGATAGTGATCGCATGACAGTAAGAGGCGCCGCTAGGCGTGGCTATCGTAAAGGAATGTCAGACGCTCATTTCGAAGCTAAACAGCGTCAACGCATTAAAGGATCTGAATAGATCCAGAATAGGAGGCCAATATGGCAAAAAGAAAAAGATCCAGTAGAGGGATGTCAACAGGATTAAAAGTATTCTTAGTCATCCTCGGAATTCTTGGTGTTGGTGCTGGAGCAACTGCTATTGCAACCAAAGGATTCGAACAATGGGGAGAAGCTGAAAAGCTAATCAAAGGCGGCGTTACGGTTGATACGTTTAAAATTGATTCGCTTTCTGGAACTACAGCAACTCTCGTAAATAAAGAAGGCGATGAATTAACTATTGCGATAGACGGATTCATAGGCGAAAGCGATGAAAAGCTTTATTTAGGCGATAAAGAAACAGCGCCTGCAACCACTAAAGCGGCTTTGGAAACAATGCTACATAATTTCGATTTCTCAAATTCAAAAATTGCAGATATTGAAGAAGAAGTTTTAGCTTTAGATGTCTGTAAATATTCAACTATGGAACTAGCTTTAAATGTTGAATATGAAGAAAGCGCAGCAACATCTGGAGCAATTGAATTACCATGGTTTGACATGGTTAGAGTGAATTATAAGATTCCTGCATCTAGATACGTTGTTTTTGGCGATCAAAACGATGACAAAGTGAGTTTTTCAGCTCATAAGAGAATCAATACAATTACTTCTTTATATGAGAATATCTCATTATTTGGCTTAGAAAATGAAGCCACTTTATCCACAAATGAAATCAGTTTTACCAGCTTCTCCATCGAAGCAGCTAAAGATAATACTATTGAAATTCAATCAATCGAATTAGTTAGATCTACTGCAGGCAAGCATCAAAATGATCTTTGTTGGGTAACTCAGGCATAAATTTTCTCCTTTTCCTCCGTGTGATCCTGGCGGAGCATAATACCAGGATCATTTTAAAAAAAATATAGAAAAGAGAAAAAAATATGAAAAGAAATATTAAGATAATCCTTCCAATTTTCGCATTAATGATGACTGCATGTAATTTTATTAGAACACCAGTAGATCTTAACGGAGTTGAAAATAATGATATTGTTGCAGAAAGTAATGTATACGAACACGGAATAGGAATTGAAGTAATTAAAAAATCAAATTCGAATTCTAATACTGATTATTACGCTTCAACTACATTGTCTTATACTGTTTATCCTTCTGATGCACAAAACAAACGCATTTCAACAAAGGTTGTTTTCGATGATAACAGAAGCGCGTCGGATTATTTGGAGATTACAGTAGATGAAACCAATCAACAAATTACGATAGGCGCATTACAGGGATTTGATTCTCTAGCAAGACTAACAATTAGAAGCGTTGAAAATACTAACGCATATGCGGTCGTAACAATACATATGAATAGACAATTAGTAATAGATTATAACGATGATTATAACTATAAAATGGGTGGCTTAGTAAAGAAATGTCGTGATAATGACTGCAATGTAACGTTTGGCTCATCAATGTCGATGGCAAATGTTAGTGATGTTTACAAAGTAGGCTATTATGGAGTGAATACTGAAAACCAAATAGACGAATCTTTGATTGCTTCATATACTTTTAGTTCTATGACACCTGTTACTGGCTTTAGTGAAACAGATTGTATTGTAGACGTTAATTTTTCTAGCATTGGGGAAAGTGCAGATAATCAAGCTTACATTAAGCAAAGATTATATAATGCTGTAAAAGACTGGTTTACAAATCAGCCTAGATATGACGCTTCTTCATATCCAGGTGCTTATGGGTTTGGAGTAGATAACACATATCTTTCCGAATATGTTCATTATTATTTAGACTTCCCTGATCTTCTGACTGGACCACGAAACGTATTAGCGAATTGTTTTACTAATGACGAAATCACTTTCACAGTCCAACATTTAAATTTAACTTTTAGCACATCAAGATCTATATATAACAATCAAACAATAAATTCTTATGATTTGTTAGGCGATACTTTTGATGTTTACTTCACCATGAGTAATAAAGCTATAAGAGTGTCTTCTGTATCAAGTGATACGGATGTGTATTTATAGGAATTTGAATTATGGCAAGAAAAAGAAAAAGTAACTTTGCCATTGTCTTTATTCTATTAATTGCAGTTGCAGCTGTTGCCACAGGAATTAGTTTGTTTGCTAGAAGTCAAATAACAACGACAAGTGTAACAGAAAGCCAAAGCGAAAGTAACGACGGCGAAGATGACCAAAATTTAGATTATATTAAAGCTCCAAAGGATATTTATTTATGAAAAAGGCATTAGCAACATTATTGTTTTCATTAAATATATTTTCTATTTCTTCTCCGCTTTTTGCTATGTCTCAAAATATTATTGCAAAAGCGGAAGAGGCAATTGATACAACTAATATTTATGAAACGGATGTTTTAGACGATTTATCTAATTTAAGTTCTTTTCAAGTGGAATCGTATAATGAAACCGATTTTTCATTCATTTATTTCGCTGAATATAACTATTCAAAAACAACTTCAAATGGCTTTAATTTGTTTCTATATTTTTATTCAAATACCTCATTTGTGTTAGGAGATAAGGATGCGTATGTCAATATGAGGAACGCGACAACATCTCTTACTTACCACGAAAATTATCTTCAAATAGTAGATGAAACAAGTGGCTTTTATAAAGCTCTTGTCTTAAACCCAAAAACTTTTTATAGCCCATACAAAATAGAACGCAAATACGATATTGCTGGTTTATCTATTAACACTGTTGAAAATGGAGCTAAAAATTATCACGATAACACAATCGGGAAAACATATACGATAAGAGGAAGTGCTGCTGGCATTGATGGAAATACTAATTCCACATTATCCGTTCACACACATGAACTACAAACAATAAGTATTTCTTTAAAAGGCGGAACATGGCATACGGCTTCTAATTTTGGAGATAGAAATTCTTTATTTTATGTTTGGTTTGGATTAGATAAAGATTTTTCTAATGATGGATGGTTTCTCAAAAAAATTCATTATGAATACTATCAATTAAAACTTAATACACTATACGCAGGAATCGACAATTCAAGAGAATATGATAGCTATTCTTATTTTGAATCGCATTGGGACGATACGCTTGGAACAGTGGTTGGAACACAGGTTGTAACTTATTGGTATTGCCGTTTAATAGGACAAAGATCTCAAACGCGACACACTCTTCGAAGTAACGAAATAATTAATGATATTAATTTAGATCACACGAGAAGGTTTTCCATTGACACAATGGATGATTTCGTTAGCCAAAATCGTATAAAAACCAAAGTGGATGAATATTATAGTAGTGTTGTCCAGAGTGCTGATTTTTTTGAGTTTGATGAAGAAAATACAGATAAAAATATTTCTGTTCCTGCGTCAAATTTAAATGGCTTTGAACAATGGTGGTTAAAATACATCCGTAATGTTAGTGGTGGAAATTCTAATCTGGATCAGTATGACACTTTCAAAGCCTGGACGGTGGTAGATGGCAATGACAGTAGCTTGACTGACTCCGAATTTTCGACAAAGTATTTTGTAAGTGATAATCAAGCGAGCGAACTAAAACACGATTTATTCAATAACACCAATAGTAATAAAGACACTTATTTATTTAGATTCACAATTCTTCCTTATTTTAGCGATAATGTTATAGCTGATTGGAATTACGCTGTTCCTGGCGGACCAGAGCCAAATATTGATCATAGTGACCATTTGTGTGGATATTATTTCGATTCATATTACATAAAAGATTTTGACATTATTGATTTTACTTTCGAAAACGACAACGCAGAAATTACTGTTATTCCTGTTGTGGCAGATCCTATAGATGTTGCTGATCAAGGACAAAAATCAGATACTTATGTTTGGGACTGGAAGAGTGAATTTAACTGGCTCTATAGAATAATAGCTATAGTCCTTATTGTTATAGCGGCGATATTCGTTTTATGGTTACTTTTTAAAATAATCAAGTGGGCAAGAAAGGCATTTAAAGATTAATGGAAAACGAAAGAAGTAATAGTGGCTTCTTGGTTTTCTTAAAGCGTATCTTGTTAATATCTGTTGTTATTATTGTAAGCGTGCTTATTTGCTACTCGTGTTCAGCGATAAACAAAGTTAGCGGCTATACAATCAATTTAAATGACTCAATAGGTAATATTTACGAATCAGAAAATCAAGATACAGTTTTAATAATAAATACCAAAGAAGAAGCTTATTTTAATACCAAAGAAGAAGGTCTAACTTCTCTTTATAGTATCGAACAAAAAGAAAATCTGCTTTTGCTAACGGCAAATAATGGTGAAGAAACGACAAAATTAGTATTTATTTCTCTATCAGAAAATGAAATGTTTTGGCAAACAAAGAATTTGATTCTATTTAGATGGGAGGACGAATAAAAATGAAAAAAGGATCTTTTTCCAAAATTAAAATGATTTTTTTACAATATATTCATAATCCGTTTCAAATAATTGCTAGTGTTCTTTTGGTTGGATTATTAGTTTTAACAGCATTTCATTTCTCATCGCATCAGTTATTGGATAAAAGCGCTAAAGAGTTCGCAGATTCTATTGTTTACTACTTCAGAAGTATATTTAGTGAAGAGCCAATCGATAAAGAATCAGTTAGCGTTTTAACTTTTGATGAAAATATCACCAGGAGTGTTTTGCCAATCGATCTTGAAGTGTTTGGATATCGATTCTTATCGACATTTCAAATAATGTTTAATCTTAACTTTATAAAGGTATCCTGGAACAACTTTTTAATTTGGCTTAGTAAAGCTGCAAACGTAGTATTGCTGCTTGCTATGCCTTTATTTATAATCATATTTATTTACTATAATTTCATCATCTTCCGCGCTAAAGAAGGCGAAGCAAACGAGCAAAGCAAACCGCTTCAATTGTTTCTATTGTTTCAAAACAAGGTTTATTATCCTGTTAAATATTATTTTATTAGGCAATATCAAGAGATTAGATATAACAAAATTTTATTCTTCAGCTTTCTAATAATTGGTTTATATAACATAAACGCTTTTTCTTTCGCTTTAACTTTCTTCGCGTGGTATTTATATTTCGTTTTCAGCATCGATTTCGTTTCTATTTGGTTTTTATTCTGTAAGTTTTTAATTTGCATTTCTCCGCTTTTGCATCCGTTTTTTTGGCCATTATGGATTATTGGATTTATTGCGTTAATGGAAAATTTAAAAATCAGAAGCGCTTATAACAAGCTAGAAGATATGTATGCAAAAAACGATGAATTTGTAGATGATTTAGGAATTATTACAGGCATTTACGGCGTTCCTGGATCAGGAAAAAACTTGCTTGAAATAGGAATAGCGACGCAAAAGGAAAGACTATTAAGAGTCCAGGCTTTTAACCAGCTCATGGAGATCAGAAGCGAATTTCCAGATTTTCCTTTTAGATACCTGGAATTAGAGGTAGAAGAACTCAAAAAAACCAATAAAGTCGTCAATAAGATCCAAATTGAATATTATTTTAGAGATTATTTTAAAGGTAAGAAAGAAATCTATGGATATGATTTAGAAATCGAAAAAAATGAGCATTATGACAAATTAAAAGTCGCGCCAATTGTGGACGAGCTTATTGATTATGCACAGCTCTATTACATTTATATATCATCTTTGGCCGCTTCGACGTATTCATTAAGATATGATAAAGGAATTGAATTAACTCACGCTTTTCCAGGATTGAGATATAATTTTTTCCATCGCGATTTTAGAGATGATCAAGAAAGCGAAAACGCTAAAATTTTCGATTTAAATTTAATCAGATTAAATAATCAATTGGACAATGAAAACGATGGAGATGATGGCGTTTTTAAGCCTAATAAAGACAAAAATATTACTTTATTTGACTTTGGTTTGCTCACTCTTTCAGAGTTTGGCAAAGATAGAGGAAATAGATATTCCAATCAGGCCAGAAAAGAGAAAAAAGTCAAGCCAAGTAATGACGGAACTTCAAATTGTTTGGGTGTCTTAAGACATCTTACGACAGTTAGATATAAGCAATACGGCTTCATGATCTGGGATGAACAAAAATTATCAGCTTTTAGCGGCGTAGAAGCTGCAATGGCGGAAACAAATATTTTCATATCCAAACAAAAGAAAAATCAAAAATTGGCGCTGCCATTATGGTTTTTTGAAGGTGTTATTATTGATTGGTTTTCATCCAGATACAATTATCTATATCAAAAATACATCCATTTAAGAAACGATCAAACGTTATTCTCTTATATAGCAAGTCATATAAGCTCATTTTTTAACAATTTAAACAGAAACCTAGTTAATACTTTCGGCTATAGGAAGATCGTATTATCTTTGTCTGGAGTAAATGTTAATGGTGCGCAGGAACAGCGCGGAGAAGATAGTTTTTTCCTTATGAATAAAATAGTCTTTTCTAATCGATATCAAACGGATTGTTACAAGGGATTTTTTGACAATTTAAAACGTCAAGCCAAAGAAGGAATCAATCAATTTGACTCATATAGAGGAAAAGTGGCAACTATCGAAGAATTAGTCAAAACAAATGGTTATTTTGCCACAGAATTAGCTCAATCAATTTTAGGCTATTATCTTTTAAATAAAGATGCAGAAAGAGAAGAAGAGAAAGGAAATAAAGAGGATGAAATAGAAGAATCTAAGAATTAATTACTATTTATATTAAAAAAAGATACACGCGAACGCGCTTTTAAAAAGAGGTTTAAATGGAGCGCGATTTTCGACGTTGCGAAAATAAATTATAAGGACAAAGGCTATTGCCTTGATTCTTTAATTATGATTTAATTGTATTTTTTTCTTTATAATAAAGAAAAAGATACTAAAAAGAAATACAATCGGCGGTTTTTCAGCCTGATTTTGCTTTCCTGCTTCGGCCAAATTTCCACAGGTGCAGAGAAAGAGCGAAAACGGAAAAGGAAAGGTTAAAATGTATATTTTATATTGAAATAGAGATTAATACAGTCCAGTTTTTAATGTAAAAGTTCGCGTATGGTCTCTCTTCCACCGCCATTAAATTAATTGAAAAATAATACGTTGCATAACGTGTTATTTTTTTATTAAAAAAACTATATGATATGACAAAATGGCATATTAATATTTATTCAAAATGACAAAATGTCAGTATTAATTTGATTTGATAAGCCAAGTGTGATAATATATTTTTGAGGAAAAAACATGAACTTATTAGAAATTAGACAAAAATATGGATTATCGCAGCTTCAAGCCGCCACGAGTCTTGGCATTCCTGTTAGAACTTATATACGTTATGAAAAAGACGATTCCTATGGAAGCCATTTAAAACGTAGAACGATGATTCTTGATTTGATTGATAAATACGAGATTACTGAAGATAAAGGTATAATTACAATCGACTATATCAAACAAAAATTGAACACTCTTTTTGGGGTTGAATATAATGGCAAAATCGAGTTTTGTTATTTGTTTGGTAGCTATGCTAAGGGGTACGCTAAAGAGGATAGTGATGTAGATCTTTGCGTATCTACTACACTCACTGGTTTAGATTTTGCTGGCTTAAGTGAATCAATTAGAAATGCACTTAATAAAAGAGTGGATTTGATTAGATTTAACAACTTACAAAACAATTTAGAATTAATTAATGAAATTATGAAAGATGGAATAAAAATATATGGATAATAAAAAAAATGATAATTATTATGCTTTAAAGGCATTGGACAATATTAGAGTTATCCAAAAATATATTCATAATAAAACATATGATGATTTTATATCAGACGATGAATTAATCGATGCTGTTATGTTTAGACTTATTCAACTCATTGAAAACATTAAAAAACTTTCAAATAATTTCAAAGAGCAAAATAGTCAAATACCTTGGGGTAAGATCATTGGTTTCAGGAATGGGATAGTCCATGAATATGGTAAGACAGACTTTACAATAGTCTATGAAACCGTCACTAATGATTTAGATCAACTTATAAAAGTTTTTGAAGCAGTTTTGTAAGTTTTCACCTTTATATTTGTATATATGATAAGATAAGAGCATGAAAATTAAATATATAACGCCTTTCCTTTTATTTTCTGTGTTATCTGGATGCGCAAATCCTCTTCCTGTAAACGATGAAGTGATGCTTTTAGATGCTGCTTTTGTTTTTGATTATCTTGAAAATGAAGAAAATGAAAAATTAGCATCTTTGCTTTTTAATGGCGGTTATTATTCGTTTCCTAACGAAATTAAAATAGATAAGACTTTAGTTGCAGGCGATCAATTGAGCATCACTTTTAATGGCGATTATAGTGTTACATGTCAAGAAATATATCCATCTAAATGTTTAGTTGAAGGAGAAATTAAAAGTTATACGCTTATTGAAACGCGTATACGATCTATGCATATAGATCATGTTACTATAAAAGATATCGCTGACGAGTTTCAAAAAAGTTTTAAACTCGATAATAAATACGTTATTCTTGATCGAGAAGGAAGATATACTACTTTAGACTCATATGAAGGACACGATTTATGGCTAAGTGAAAACAAGAGGAAAATGACAGATTTTAACGCTTGTCTAGAAGGCTCTCCAATTTATATTGCTGGGTTATATGCATACGATCCACGTTAATTCAATTGAAAAAATAGACCCCATGTTCTTGTCGAGATATATCTGACTGGCACAAAACATTATAGAAAATTAAGTTTGACACAAGCAAAGTGTCAAACTTTTTTTAAAAAATTTGAATGTTAGCAAATGATTGTCGGTTTTATATATTTGAATGTAGTTGTGTGATTGATAAAAATATTAGAGAATTATTCTTCTTCACCAACAGGGTTGATAACAGAGAAACCGATATTGACTAAGTGGTCAGCGACCCTTTCGAGTCCTGTAATCATTGAGTTGTAATATGGGCTAAGTTCAATGCTGCATAAACCATCAGCAAGTCTTCCAAAGTGTTTTTCTGTATATTGTTTCTTCATATTATCAACTTCGTCTTCTAAAGAAGATAATTTTTCAAGGTTATGAGTTTTCTTTGTTGTGAAGATATCTTTAACGATAAGTAACATTTCGTTAATTTTATTTTGCATATTAGTGATATCACCTAAAGCGGTTTCAGAAAAAGATAAACCTTTTTCATTAAGTTCCATAAAGATCTCGTTAAAATTTACCGCGTGGTCACCAATTCTTTCTAAGTCGTTTAAGACGTGGAAATATCCACCGATAACTTGCTCTTTTTGAGCGTCAACAACCGCAGTTAGTTTGATAAGATATTTAGTTAATTCATTATTTGTGAAGTTAATAATTTCTTCCTTGTTAATAATTTCTTCTGTGTTTTTATTGGTGTTATTAATTAAAGCATTTAAGGAAGAACTGGTGTTATTTTCAACAAGTTCAATCATATATAGAATTTCTTTCTTGACTTGCATTAAAGCAACAACTGGTGTTGTTAATAATCTATCATCAACAAAACGTAAAGATAATTTGATTTTTCCTTCGTTTTTATCTTTAATGACAACTTCAGATAATTTAACAAGCTGTTTGGCAAATGGAAGAAGAACTAAAGTTGTAGTAACGTTAAAGACTACGTGGAAAGCAGATACTCTCATTTGAAGTGAAGTTGGATCGTCACCTGGGAATAAGTTTGTTAACATATTAACAACAGGTTGCTTAAATATCCAAATAATAGTAGCAAATAGAATTGAACCTATGACATTAAAGGCAAAGTGAATAAAGGCAATACGTTTTGAATTTGTTTTCGCCCCGATAGATGCTAATAAAGCGGTAACGCATGTTCCAATGTTTGCACCTAAAATAATAAATAAAGAAGAACCTAAATCTAAAATGCCTGTTCCAACCATTGTGATAACGACACCGGTTGCAGCGGATGAACTTTGGATAAGAGCGGTGAAAATTGCTCCGATGATAATTAATAATAATGGGAATTGAATTGCTTTGAATATGTTAATAAACATTTCACTCACTAAAGGAGAACCAAATGCTTGTTCGCTGCTCATGATATTTAAACCAACAAAGATTAAACCTAAACCAGTGAATAATGTACCAATAAGTTTAGCTTTTTGATTTTTTAAAAATCCCATCATGACACCTGCAAAAGCAAGGAGATACATGACCATATTAAAATAATCGTTTTTAAGAGCAACTAATAAGCCGGTAACGGTTGTACCAATATTAGCACCCATAATAATTGAGGTAGCTTGAATTAGAGTTAATACTCCAGCGTTGACCAAACCAATAACCATGACTGATGTAGCACTTGAACTTTGGACAATTGCAGTAACTCCTGCACCAATACCAACACCTGAAATTCGGTTGTTTGTAATTTTGCCAAGTAGTTTCTTCATTCCGCTTCCAGCGCTTTTTTCTAAAGAATTACTTAAAAAATTCATTCCAACAATGAATATTCCTACACCCGCAAGAAGCCAAATCATTGAATAGATTAGATTAAAGATTTCTTCTGAAGTTAACATTTTATAATCCCCCAAATATATAAATATATTTTTTGGTGTTTAATATTTAGTAATAAATTAGAAATTAATGTTTTATTCATTAATTCCTACCCATTTATTTAATCACATTTGCCGATGAGAAAAAATAAAAAAAGAAAACTAGACAATTATGTCTAGTAACTTTTATTAGATTTTCTTTGATTTATTGTCGTATAAATTTAGGGTAAATAAGGTTAATAATGAAACCCCAATAGATATTAATTTACCTATCAAAGAGGTTGATATTACCTCTAAAGTATTTAAAGGACTTTCATTTAATAAGTTAGCGAAGAAATAATATGTTGGAGAATTAATTAAAGTAGCAATAAGTCCACCAATTAATAGCAATAAATATTGATTGTTAATAATGTTTCTCTTTTTAAAGAAAGATAATAATTCGATGATAATAATCACTACGATAACCGAGGATATAGATGATATAAAGAAATCAAAAAACGGAATCCATACATTATTTGAATATCCTTTGGATAAAAGCGATGACACTAATTGGAAAATAGCGCATAGCATTGTCGCAATAATAGATGAAAAACTTAAAATATAAGCTTGCTTTTTGCCTTGATCTAGTAGTAAAACAATGACACAAAAAATAAATAATGTGTAAAGAATTGAGTCAATTCCAAAAGTTAAACCAAAAATATCTATTGGATAAGTTTTCGCATTGAAGAAATTTGCGTTAACACAACCCCCAATTGCAAGAGCGTATAGAGCGCTTGAACGAAACTTTTTGCCTCCTAATAGGACTGACACAAAAAGTAATAAAGCAAATAAAGTAAAATAGACTAAATTCATAATTCTTCTTGATTATATACTTTTATAAATAAAAAATGTGAGACAATTTTCTTAATAATTTCTTTGTCTACTTGAAAAAAACGATAAAAAGAAATATATTTCTTTATAGAGATATGAAAAGTTTAAGATATTTATATCGTATAGGCCATGGCCCTTCATCATCACATACGATGGGTCCTGCAAACGCGATAAATTTAATTAAAAAACAATATAATGATGCATCATCTTTTGATGTCATTTTATATGGCTCTTTAGCCTTCACTGGTAGGGGACATTTAACTGATAAAATCATCGTTGATACCGCCTATCCTATCCCTTGTAATATACATTTTAATTATGATTTAGAGGTTGAATTTCCAAATACTTTCGACGTCATTATCCACTTTGTGGATAAAGAAGATATCACAAAAAGAGTTCTTTCCTTAGGTGGAGGAGCGATATCTATTGATAATGAAATTAACCACGAAGATGAAGAAATCTATCCAGAAAAGAACATGGATGAAATAATTTCTTTGTGTAAAAAGAACAATTGGACTTTTGCTCAATATGTATACGAAAGAGAAGGACAATCGATCAAAGATTATTTAAAAGAAGTTTATAAAGTAATGCTTGATTCGATTGATAGAGGATTAAAAAGCGAAGGTGTTTTACCTGGAAAATTAAAAGTTCAAAGAAAAGCCTATAAATTTTTAGTTGCAAAACATGACCATGAATCTATGGCTAGCTATTATAATAGAATTCTTGCTGCATATGCCTTTGCGGTAAGTGAAGAAAACGCGAGCGGAGGAATTATTGTAACCGCCCCGACATGTGGAGCGTGTGGCACCCTTCCAAGCGTTATTAAATATATGTCATCAAGATGCCAATCAAGTGAAGATGAAATTATTGATGCTTTAGCTACTGCGGGTTTATTTGGCAATGTTGTAAAGACAAATGGTTCAATATCTGGAGCAGAAGCTGGTTGCCAAGCCGAGATTGGCACTGCAACCGCAATGGCAGCAGCGGCAGCTTGTTCATTAAGAAGAATGAATCTTGATATTATCGAATGTGCAGCGGAAATTGCGATTGAACATTCTCTTGGTTTAACTTGCGACCCTGTTGAAGGATATGTGCAAATCCCTTGTATCGAAAGAAACGGAGTTTCTGCAATTAAAGCGACTAGCGCCTCATATATTGCTGAATTTATTGCTGATAGCCAACATATTAGCTTTGATCAAGCGGTGGCGACCGCTTTACAAACTGGTAAAGATATGAAAATGGCGTATAGAGAAACATCTCAAGGTGGATTAGCCGTCTCATATAAAAAGAAAGGTGAATAATTATGAATTGGTCAATATTAACTATTGTTTTATTAGTTGTTTATATAGTGTTCTTGTTTTTATTTTTCATTTTTAGATTTAAAAACAAACGTTTAGTTGCTCAGCTTATTAGTTTTGGAGCGATTGTTTTAGCCTTAAATACCTTTACTTTATTAATCCCATATTTATATGAAACCACTCTTAATGGTGGCTCTATTGTTTTATCTGAATTTTGGATTAATCTTGCAGCCTCTCTTGCAGGTTCAATTTCTTTATTTACTTTTAATTACGCAACTGATGCATTAATTGCTTTTGGAACGGCTTACCCACTTTTCTCAGCAGTCTACGTTTTAGCGATTTTAGATGTCATTTTAATTACAGTCGCTACTGTTATTTCTTTCTTTAATTCTTCATTTATTAACTCTTTAAGAGTTAGTAAGGCTCTAAAAAAGGATAATTGCGAAATTATTCTTAATTATAAAGAACAATATTTACCTTATTATAAAAAATCTAAGAATTGTGTTGTTTGGGTAGATGAAAATATCTCTGATGAAGAATTATTAGCCTTAGTTAATGAAAAGATTATTGTCTTAAAAAATAAATTCAATTTAGCGACACTAAAATCTAATTTATTTAATACAACTTCTAGGTATGACTTCATTTTATTTAACGAAGATAATATTTTAGAGACACTTAACGTATTTGAGGCCGCTTTAGAAGAAGGTAGAACAAATTTTTATCTTCATGCGGACGCTACTTATGAACATAATGAAACTTTAATTAAACAAATTATTGATCCAAACAATTTAAATGCGAATATCTTCCTTTATTCAAAAGAAGAACCATTAGCAAGACAATTTGTGATGAATAACCCATACACAAAATTCTTACCTGATGGTTTTGTTTTAGAAAACTCTTTATTAAGAGAAGATGTCAAAATTAATGTTTTTGTTTTAGGTTTTGATTTAGTTAATCAAGAAGTTATAAGAGCTTCAATGTTTACAAATCAATTTGTTTCTAAAATTAAAACCAAATTAAAACCAAATTTAGTTAATTATTATATTTTTGATGAAACTGCAACTGAAGATAATTCTAATTTCATTACTGATTATCAACTCCGCTATTCAAAAATGAGTAGGAATAAATCTAAATACATTGATTTATGCGAAGAAGTCGCAAATATCACCTTTATCCCATTTAAACAAACATCTTCTAAAACATTTGAAAAGATTCAAACTCTTATTTCAAATAAAGAAAATGAATTTAATTTGTTCTTTGTTTCTGGTGTGGATGATTATGAATCAATTAACCTATCAAACAAAATTAATTCATTATATAAAAATTCTTCTCATCACATCTTTGTAAGAGTGGGTGACTTTAATCTTGTTAATATTGAAAATAATGAGAATATATTCACCTATTATGGTGATTTCACTAAACTCATGACCCCTCAAGTTATTATTGATAAAGATTTGCTCTCTCTCGCTCAATATTATGCTTATGCATATAACGATTATTCTAGAAGCGAACGGAAAAAACTTTGGCCAAGTTTAAAATTCATTGATATGTATAGTAATATTGCTTTAGCAATATCCACTAGATTCAAACTCAATTTATTAGGCTATGATTACGTCAGAAATGATGAATTAAAAGAAGAACATGTCGCGGTTAGCGAAGAAGAATTTATGGCTAAATATCTTGATAATGCAAAAGAGATTGATCTTGATATTAACAATTATTCTAAACCTACGACAAGAAATTATCTTTTATACCAAGAACACCTTAGATGGAATGCCTTTCATTTATTAAATGGCTATGAAACTATGGAAAAAGATGACATCATTTTCGATGGTAAGAAAATCGTTAGAAAAGATTATAATCTTAAACTACACGGATGCATCATTTCTTATGAAGGGCTATTAAAATTAGCTAAGCATCAACAAAATGTTATTAACAATCACCCTAGAGGTAGAGCGAATAATTTAGAAGACTTATATTGTTTTGATGGATTGGTCTTTACTACCGTTTATAAAGCCTTTAGGGAATTAGCATACACCATCATTAAAAAATAAAGATTCAACACCTTACAAAAGGTGTTTTTTCTTATTTGTCTTTTATTATGTTTTGTTAATAGCTATAATTAAAATAATATTTTAAGGAGCATTATTATGTCTAAATTAACTTTTGAACGCGGAAAACTTGATGATGGAATGGGTTATTCCTTCTTTGGCGAACTTAAAAATAATGAAAGAAATGGTCTAGGTGTTTTGCACTGGGACCTTGATAAAGATCATTCAACTTATTATTCTTATGCTTTTGGCTTTTTTAAAGATGATTATCGTTCTGGTTTTGGTGTTTCAACATCTGAATCAGGTTTATTATTAAATTCATTTACTCAACATTGGGACGCGGAAGGCTGTTCAGTTCACGTCTCTAATCAAGAAATGGATTTTTATTATGAAAAAGATAAAAAACGTGTTAATAGAAGCTTCTTGTTTACGCACAATTCCGATATTTTAAAAGTTGCTTTTTACGATGATAAAGGAGAAGTTAGTGCTACTAAACAATATCGTTTACCATTCACTTTTGTTATTAAATGTGACTCTATGACCTCTTTACATAATCAAACGCTCCCATATATTTACGATAGAGAAGAACCAGTTATTAAATCCGATGGAAGAGTTAGCAAAGCTAACCCTCACATCTCTCTTAAAAAATTCAATAACGGCACTCAAATTGGTAAATTCGTTAATGACAAATGTTCTGGCTTCGGTATTTATTATTTTGAAAAATCTAAAGACGTTGTTGTCGGTGAATTTGACGGAGTATTTAATAACTCATATGTTTTATATACATATGATTCAGGACGTTCAATTCGTTATGGATTTTTAGATAAAGATGACAAATGGCAAGGATATGTTGTTGAATTTGATGACGAATATATCATTTCTATTTTAGAAAAGAAAGATGGAAACACTACAAATTCATGGAGAATTAAAGACTTAGAAGAAATCGGAAATCCAGGAGACGCGGTTGGAGAACAAAACCCATTTAGTGAATTAACAAAAGCGGGTGAAACTATTTTAGAAGGTGCTTCTAAAGAAACTGGTCCAGAAAAAACTAAATCTAAACGTTTATCAATCGATGAATTAATTGGTTTAACTACTGTTAAACAACAATTAAAACGTTTCACCGCCTTCGTTAAGAAAAATAAAGGTAAGGAAATTGGTCATAACAATCTCCATATGTGTTTTAAAGGAAATCCTGGTACAGGCAAAACAATCGTCGCAAGACTTATCGCTGACGAATTATATAAAGCCGGAATTTTAAAAACTAATAAATTAGTTGAAACAGACAGAAGTGGCTTAGTCGCCCAATATATTGGGCAAACAGCACCTATGGTTAACGAAAAAGTTAAAGAAGCTATGGGTGGAGTTCTCTTTATCGATGAAGCATACAATTTGTATCAAAAAGATGCGGAAAAAGATTTTGGGGTTGAAGCGATTGCGACCTTAGTTAAAGCGATGGAAGATTATCGCGGACAATTTGTTGTTATTTTTGCAGGATATAAAGATGAAATGGAAGAAATGCTTAAATATAATCCAGGTCTTCGTTCTAGGGTTGGATATCATTTCGATTTCCCAAATTACACTAAAGAAGAATTAAAACAAATTGGTCAATTAATTATCAAAGATTTAAATTATGAAATTACTCCTGCTGCTCTTGATTTAGTAATTGAAGTTGTTTCCTCAAGAATTTATGAAAAAACATTCGCTAACGCAAGAGACGTAAGAAATATTTTAGAACAACTTCTTATGATTCAAAGTGAAAGAACACTTGATGATATCGAAAACCGTTTAATTGAAGAAGTTGACGTTAGAAATTACGCGAAAGAAATCAATTTTGAAATTACCGAAAAAGGACAAGATATTGAAGGTGGAGAATTCAATAAACTTGTTGGTTTAGAAACCGTTAAACAAAGAATTAAAAGAATTGAAGCCTTTGTTAATAAAAATAAAGACGTCTTAAAAATGAATACCCACATGGTATTTACTGGTAATCCTGGTACAGGCAAAACTACAGTTGCAAGAATTATTGGTAATATTCTTTTTAGAGCAGGATTGCTCCCATCAAATAAATTAGTAGAAGTTGATAGAGCAGGATTAGTTGGTCGTTATGTTGGTGAAACCGAAACTAAAACTAACGAAGTAATCAAAAAATCATTAGGTGGAGTCTTATTTATTGATGAAGCTTATTCTCTTGCAAGCGGAGGAGAAAATGATTTTGGATATGAAGCTTTAGCAATTCTTCTTAAAGCGATGGAAGATAATAGAGGTAAATTATGCGTTATCTTCGCAGGATATGAAAAAGAAATGAAACATTTCTTAGCCTCTAACTCTGGTCTTAAATCAAGAATTCAATTCCATATTAATTTCCCTGATTACACCGCAGAAGAACTTATCCAAATTGCGTTTAATATGCTTGAAAATAAAAAATATAAGGCCTCAAAAGAAGTTATTGCCGAACTTGTTAACGCTGCTCTCACATTAAGATGTTCAAGAGATTTTGCTAATGCAAGAACAATTAGAAACTTCATCGACAGTGTTATCATGATTCAAAATACAAGAACGCTTGGAACTGATGATAGAGAAATCAAAAAAGAAGACGTTGAAGTCTTAATTAAAGATGAAGGACTATCTCTTACTGCAAGTAAGAAAGATGAGATTGAACCTATTTCATATGATTATGTTAAAAAATTATCTGATGAATGGGATGATAACGCTTTCACATTTAATAAGCGTGATACAGATGAAAGAGTTATTCACCTCACAAATAAAACCGCGGAAGGCGCGAGTGAAGGTAGTGGATTCATTATTTCCCCAGATGGTTATTATTTAACATGTAATCACTGTATTGAAGGAAGTATCGACCTTAAAACACGTGTTACCTTCTATACAAGGCAAGGAAAAAGAGTCTATGTTGAATATGATACAGTTGTCGTAGCAGCGAATAAAGAACACGACTGCGCTTTATGTAAAATTTTAAATTTAGACTGTGAACTTCCATATATGCCACTTTCATTTGAACCTATTGATACATTAAAAGATAATTATGTCGTTTTAGCAGGTTATCCTCATGGATTAAGAAGAGTTAATGAAATTTCCTTCTTTGAAGGAAGAGTTATCTCTCAACAACATAATGGTGATGATGACAAGATTTACACTGACATCATGGGTAAATCTGGATGTTCAGGATCTGCAGTTTTCTATAAAGAAAATGGAAGAGTTATTGGTGTTTTCTGTGGCGCGATGCTCTCGCACAACCAAAACCTTGTTGAAGAAATGAATTATCTTAAACCAATTTCTCATGCGATTGATTTATTTAAAAAATAATGAAACCATTTGTTACTAAAATAAAAAAGAACAAATATGAAAAAATTAGCAAAGAATATTTGATTCTTGGCTATAAAGAAAGCGAAAAGGTCGATCTTGGTAATTATTATCAAGTCACCTTTACATGCGCTTTAAATAATGAAGAATTATCTAAGTGTCTTAAAGAATATAAATTATATAAAAAACAAGAAATTCCTTCGATTGTTCCATTATTTATTTTTGTTCCAATTGTCTTTATTTTGCTTTCTATATTTTTGATTTGTTTTTTGAAAGATAAAAATAATTTTGACCTTTATTTCTTTTCTCTTTTACTCCCAGCTTTGATGATCTTTGTTGTCGTTTCTATTTATTCGATATATCGAATGTATAAAATTAATAATTTTATAAACAAAGGCGAAGCAATACAAAAAGAGATATTGAATAACGCTAAAAAAAGATAGAAAAAGAAACTCAATCGAGTTTCTTTTTTAGTTGTTATTCATCCAAGATGGAATAACTGTGGAATTGATATTTGTGTAATAAAATTTTAAATATGTAGTTTTATTTTCTTGCATGAATCCTGTTTCAATAAGTTCGATCTCGTTAGAATCATTTAAGGTAATTTTTAAATGAGTAGTTGTAGAGGAGAGAAGTGAACTATGAACCCCCCATACAGCGTAATCGAAATATTGACCAGAAGAATATAAAAGAATATTTTCTATTTCATATGTTTTTTCGCCTGTCTTTTTAAATACAGAACTTGAAATATCGAAATATCTTGGGCCCATATCAAAGAAATTAGAGAAACTATAGTATTTAGATTCACTTTGAAGAACCTTATTCCATTGATAATAATTAACGCTTACAAAGTCGTATTGATATACATAATACTCTCCATCTTCTAAAACAGCTTTATAATCATAATTATCTCCACGTTTATATGGTTCGTTGTCCTCTTCACTTCCGTGATGGAAAAAGATAGTGTCTTCAGTGAAATAGCCAATAATTCTATCAATAGAGGAACCAGTAGAAGTTACGTATTCTTTGTTATATGTAAAGTTTGTTAAATTTTTATATTTAGTTAAAGCTTCGTTTAATTCTGGATTATTGTTAGTAAATGGTTTTAATTGTTCATATTTTGCTTCATCGTGGTTAAAATATTGAATTTCTAAAGTGTTTTCTCTAATGTAACTGCCTCCATCTAGACTAGGAATATCAAATTCAATAGATGTGATTTGGTTTTTGTCATTAGTTTTAATGATAGCTTCTTCAATAAGATTAACACCTATGGTGTTATAAGCTTCCACTAAAAAGTTGGCTTTGCTTTTAGAAAGCAAAATATCCCCATTATCAAGAAGAGTTAAATCTCTAGTTGTAATAAAATCAAAAGGATTTTTAAATTCAAAGTCATAAACAATTGGAATGAAAGAGCCTTCGCTATCCTCAGCGACGAGGGTGGAGATTTCTAATTCGTTTTGCAAATTGATTTTATGTATTTCAGCGTATCCTGTTTTAGTGTTTTTATAATATGTCACTAATGGAACTCTTGTAGTTCTTTTTGTGACCTCATTTGCTAAACCAGTATTTTTATCTATATCATAGCTAAAAACTGTTTGTTCTCTAGAATGGGAACGCTTTTCATCTTGATAATAAAAACCAAAGTCATATGTTATTTCACTTTTAATATCAACAACACTAGGTTGATCAGGATGAATAACTGAAACAGTTTGAAATAATCTAAGATTATGTGAGGCTTCTTTTAAAGATGAAAGAACCTTATCTAAAGTAGTTGGGGTTCTCTCGCTAGCGGAAGAGCATCCTGCTAAAGAGGAAATTGATGATATTAACACTAATAATTTGATTAATCTATTATTCATTTATATTTCCTCCTTAAAGTGAATTAATATCAAGCCATGAAGGCAAGGTAGTTGTTTGATAATTTGAAATAGTTTCATTAACAATATATCTTTGAGTATTTCCGAAGACGGAAGTGATATTAGTGATATATCCATCATTAACTTCAACAGTCGCAGATATTCCTTCTTCAGAATAATAGTTATAATCGTTAAGAATTAAATATTCAGCGTTTAAAGTCGCGGAAGTGGAATCAAGATAATAAATACCTTCTGATTGTTTGTCGAATAAACGATAAGATAATTCATTGAATCTTGGTAATATGTTAATCAATTTAACATTGCTCATTTGTTTAATGAATTTGTTGGATGAATAACGATAAATATATTTATCGTAATTATTACCGTTTTTCTTATATAAAATATCTCCATTATTCGCCCCGATATGTTCTGAATCATTATGCAAATAAATGTAATCTCCAGTGTTATATAAAGTAACATCTTCGCTTAAATTAGGAGATTTAAATGTAAGCGTGTAATTATTAGATAAATTATTTAAAGCATTTTTAATAATCTCATCATTATTTTCTTTTGCGTTTAAAACATTTAGTTTAGGTGTATCATAACTTAAAGAAAGTTTAACTTCTTTACTAATAACTGCTTCGATATACATGTCATAAGAGGCTGCATAATGTAAAATCTGATCTCTAATATCAAAATCAATAGAGGTAGCTAAACCATTTTTAAGATTAATTTTAGCTTCTTTGACATTGGCGTCGACACCAAATAATGTTTGAAGAATGATACTTGCTTTATAATCTTTTAAATAATAGCCATCTAAGATGTCGTCAGCGTCTAAATAATCAAAAGGTGATGCATAATTATCCGCGTATGTTGCAATCATAGAGTTTATATATTTTGTTTTAGAAATAACCTCGTTGCTATTAGTTAAAACTTGATATAAAGCTTGTCCTGAATCTCCTTCATAGTAGGTTATAGAATTATAATCCCCATTATCTCTAGTTGCAGGAGTTTTAACCCAGTTGATATAGATATAGCCATAATCTCTATTAACATGTTGCTCGTTAGAGAAATTTAAATAACTATAATCTTTAAAAGAATAATGTTCAATTAAAGTTGCATCGACATTAACATGTTCAAGTAATGCATCAATAATTTTTACTTTATTTTCATATGAATTAGTATTAGAACCACAAGAGGCAAGTGGTAATAATATTAATGGTAAAATTAATAATTGTTTTTTCATTCCACATTCCTCCTTCTAATAATTAATTAATAAGTCTATGACTCCTTTAAGAGCCTCAACATTTCTAATATCTGTTTGGTTGAAATCTTTAAAGGAAATTGATACTTTTTCTAAGCTTCCACTTGTCATATATGTTAAGTGAGCGTTTAAATTATTTTCTTTATCGAAGACAATTGTTAATGTTTGTAAGTTATAGTCAAAAATTGAAAAATCAATATATGTGTTTGTGTGGACCAAAATCGGATCCATTGATGTTAATAAAGCATTTAATATATCAACAGAGAAGCTATAATCCACAATTGTCAAACTTGTGAAATCTAATATATATCTTTCATTTTTAAATTCAAAGAAATCCGCGGAAATCCTTGCAAAATTAGGCAAAAGTTCTTCGAAAGTCGCGAAATTTAAATTTGAATAAGTGTCCATAAAATCACTTTCTGGGGAGAAAGCATATGGGGTATAGGCACCTGCAACAGGTAGGACTCCAAAGAATGTTTGACCATAGCTCATATCGTATAAAGCGAGGTCACTTACCATCATTGAAGGAATAATAGGATCGAGTGAATCAAAAACAAAATAAGTGTTATATTCAATACCGCCATTAACTGTGTTTTTGATATTTTGGGTGAAATTTCCTTGATTGATTTTAGCTTGGAAATTATTAACTTTATCTAAGAATATGTTCTTACTAGAATCATCCATTTTCGCTTCAAGACCTTCAAGTCTTTTAACTCTAGAAATGTATGAAATCTTACAGGAAAAGTCTTCAAAGAATCCACCGAATTTATCTTTTTGAACTCTTTTAAAATTAAATGAATTAAGTGTTCCATCTTTATCTAAAAGGAATTCAACATCGTCAATATAAATATTATAGGTAGCATTATCCCAAACATATTCTTCCACATAATAGAAGAAGTCACTTAAATCATGGTTAAGGAAACCGTAACCTAAATCAGTTAATGTAAGTGTGATACTGTCACTAGTTTCACTAGCGATGAAGTATGAATTGAATTGATTTTCATTAATATTAACTAATCTTCTAAACGCTGAACCATAATTTTCTTTGAAGGTTATTTGAGTTTTGCCGTCATCTTCGAATAATGGGAGTGTTTCTGCGTTATTTGAAATATTGATTTTTGTCTTATATGCAAAGTTATCTGAATCAGAAATGACATAGTCTTCAAATGTAACAACATTGTCTTTGCTTAATTTAAAATACCTTGCTGTGTCTTCGACTTCATCATAATGAAGATAATTGTTTTTCGTGCTTGTTGTTACATTAGATTCAATCTTATGAGCGCCTTTAAGCTTACTTAAAAATGTTGAAATAACAGTAGAACTTAAATATTTAGGAGCTTCATTATTTTTGTTTGTAACAACATGTTGATTAACACTTGCGACTCCTAAAAGAGGGATTAAAGCTAAAACTAAAAGTTTTTTCATATTATTTTGCCCTCCTTAATGTAATTGTGGCTTGATTATCTTTAATTTTATTAACTTCGAATGTGATTCCTAGTTCGTCGCCTTCATAGAAAGTGAAATCTTTATAAAAACCTTCTAGACCAAAAGAATCGCCTTGCAAAAATAGATCGTTATCATTTAATTCGATATTAGATGTCGCGTGTCTATTTAATGCGTTTTTACTTAAGGCTAAACAAAGAGGGTTGTTTGAGGTAATGCCATAGGATGAATAATTATTCAAATAATTATTTGTATGTCTATAATCATAAACATATTTGACTTTTTCGTTATTTGAAAGAGTAATTTCTTCATCGAAATTTAACGCATCATTATATGGGAAAAATGATTTCCCATATCCTCTAATAAGTCTTGCGTCTACATGAGTTAAACGAAGTCCTTCTAAGGAATATAAAGATGAACCTAAAGGATTTTCTCCTTTATCGTCATAACTATTTAATCCAGTAGGTGAGAATAAATCTAACATCAAATATTCATCAAAACAGCTGTGTGTGTCGTTATATAAAACAATACTTTGACCTGATTCTGAGAACCTATTTAATGTAAGAGTTAATCCATCATCGTCGATATCACTTGCTTTTATTAAAGTTGGTGTAATCCAACCGAGTTGATATTTTGAGAAACTTGAATGATCTCCAACAAATCCATCCATCATATCTTTTCTGCCCATTGTTGCTCTAAAGATTGAATCTTGATTTCCGGTTGTGTCTGCATAGTCATCTAGACCTAACATTAATCCTGTTTGATAGATTGGGACTCTTGCAAATAAGTTAGTCGGAGCACCTTTAACTAATAATTCGCTGGTAACCGAATATGAATTAATAGGTGTTTCGCTTGATATATCTTTTGAGAAATAAATATTATCGTAATCTAAAAATTCAGACATGACTAAATCCATATTGCTCTCGCCTACTCCGATTCCATAAGGGTAATTAACAAGAATTTGGATAGAGTCTATTTTTCCATCTTTATTAGAGTCAAAATGGTCTAAATTATATGTTTTAGTGGTGACAAATAAATATTGATAGACATAGTCTATAATTTCATTATGGACACCTTCAACAGTTTTTGTTCCATAGGTAATATTATCAATTAAACTTAAAAAGTTTTCTTTATATGTTATTGTAGGAGTGACAACACCGCTTATAGTTAATTTGCCATAAGAGGATCTTTGATAATAATCGCTTAAGGATGGATAGGTTACATTATTTTCACCAAAATAGGTATTTTTAATTTTAACTAAGTCTGCTTGATTAAAAGTAAGGTCAATACCAGTTTGGCCTTCTAATAATGAATCCCCATAAAATGTTATAGGGACTACTAAAATATTGGCTTTTCCTTTGGAAGGTAAACCAAAACTATTTTGTGAAATTCTTATTTTGTTTAAATCGCTAAGTTCAGCCTTAGGGTTTTTTAATGTTGGTTGTTCCGCTCCCTCAATCGCGTTTTTACCTGGCTTCCAGCCTTGGTTACAGCCAGAAAGCAAGAATGTAGACGCAAATAAAGAGGCTAGAAGTAAATTATTAATTCTTTTCAAAATGATCCACTCCTTAAAATTGCATAGATATATTTTAGAGATTAATATATATTTTTTCAATATAAATACAATTTTAATTGAGTTTCACGATTTTTGACAATTAAACATTGTCTTACTTTGTAAAATCTTCAATAATTGTGATTTTTTTATGAAAAACAGCTACTTTTTGGAATAATTTTAATGAGTCCGCCAAGATTCACTGAAATCAAACCTAAAG
>JAFVUY010000112.1 GCA_017502465.1 Bacilli bacterium
ATAGCCTCTATTTCATAACTATGTTTATCAATGAACATTTCCAATAAGTTGAAATAACTCTCCATTGGTATGACCTGACCTTTCAAAGGTACAATTCCATCAACGATTAACTCCTTTGAATTTGCAATTAATGCAAAACTTGTTGGCTTATCTACACAGTTCGCCATTGCAAGGCTGTTTCGTAAGTTGACAATGGCATCAGTTCCGAAAGTTTCTTCCAATCCTTTTCGTTGCATTGAGGGTAGTCCAATCAGTTTATCCAATTGATTCTGAACTGCCGATGAAACAGCAATAGAAGTTTCACCTATACGATAATAATTGTCTCTTTCGGCAACCAATTCCTCTTTAGATAAGACTATAAAAGGTTCTTGTTCATTCAGGTAGTTTGCTTTACATCTTAAGAAATTGCTACTTGTCATCATCTTTTATATTATTAAAAAGTTTATTGAATTTATCTGCATATTCATGAAGTTGAGAGCTTACTTCGCTTTGTAGTCTTCTTAATTTGCAATCATTCTCATACCGTTCCTCATCATAAAAAACATCACCGGTTTGACTTAAATTATAATAGAGCTTTACTCCAACATCACCCCTACGATGTTTGGAGAATGTTACATATCTGTCAGAATAGATGTTTTTAGGATTATCCAAACGTAGTTCCATCATAGCTGTTATCATGTGTTTAAGACGGTTGCTACCAATGAACGCACCACTTTTGGTTACTTGTTGGATAGTTAAGAATGTGGTATGGACACCTCTCTTGTTCTGAGCTTTATTCTGCTTCTTTATTATAGAAAGCAATTGGCTTTCGGCTTTCTTTAATGTAAGATTCTCTTCCTCTTTGATTATTCCCTGAAGTTCATAAAATGAATCAATGGCTATGATGTCCCAACCATCTTGTAACGTCTCTTCAATGTATTTGAAACAATGGGATTCTGCATTGAAATCAGCTTCTACAAATAAAATGTTTAGTTCTGAAAATTTAGGAAAACGCTGAACATAAATAGCCAAATCTATTTCGTTCATCTCGGCACTGATGAAAAGTATTTTTATAGTAGAATTTCTTAGTTGTATATTGGCTATCATGTCGAGAATGATGGTTGTCTTACCTACACCAGGGTCGCCTATAATCATATAGTTCACCCCTTTGGGCAATCCTTGATAGCTGCACAATAATCTATCAAGTACCGTTCCTGACATATAGTTGATGAACAAGTCTTTATCAAACTTGACATCTTTCATTTTCACAATATCCTTCATCCTATTATTAATTGGGTTGTTTTAGTCCCATAAGTTACGGAAATACTTACAGAAAAGTGATAGCCCTTCGGATACTATCCTTTCCTCATCATCAGATAAAGAATGGGCATATTTCATTAACTCAAATGCATCTATCATCTTTTGAATCGTATTGTTCCATGTACGCATATCGCTAAAATCCCCAGGATAGCCATGTTTATCCAGTTGCTTGAAGGCTTGCAAGCGAGGAACTATCAGACGAGCCAATGTATTATCGGTATTCCATATTTCATCAATAGGAAAGTCATGCTTATGACTCCAATTGTGGGGAGTTTCTTTATACGAAACATCAATACCATAGAACCTTTTGCTCATAAATCATTATTTACTAAAACACCAATAAATTAATTTCTATATTATTTCCATTTAATATGTATTGAGGCGAAGGACTTTGCGTTCTAATCGTCCAATGATTTGCCTTAATTTGTTGATTTTCAACTCATCCTGTTTACTACTTTTCAGTATTGCTTCTAATTGATTTGTGATTTTATTAGACTCAATCGCCGTAATCTCTTCAAATGACGATTTAAAAACAAGACAACTTAAATTTATTATAGTTTGATAATAATAGACAAGAGCTTTTTCCAAATACTGGCGATTTGAAATATTTCTTTTTATTTCAATACAAGGTGTATTCCATATTGAAAGTTGTTGATTGTTTGGATCATCTATTATTCGTTCATCTTCGCCATAAGCAAGAGATTCATAATAACCTCCCAATATTTTAGCTGCTTTATAACTTCCTTTTTCTGAGGATTGTTTTAACCAATAAATTGCACGAAACATATCTTTATTCACGAGTTCATTGCCTTTAAAGTAACAATATCCTAATCTATATTTTGCTTCATAATCATTAGTATCTTCTGCAGCTAAGAACCAACATTGCATAGCCTTGGCATAACAGCCAATGGATGCATATTTATCACCTACCTCACATAAAGCTATAATATTGTCCCACTCCATAATTTGTCTCATAAACGGATATTTTTTTTAAAATTATTTGAGTCTATCTGATTGAACTTTCTTATATATATATTGTAAAAATCTGTACCAATACCATAAGACTTAGGGTTGATATTATATCCTTTCTGAAATGCTAGATTAATCAATTTATTATAGATGAACCAATGTATTATTGGTATTCCATATCTCATCAATAG
>JAFVUY010000113.1 GCA_017502465.1 Bacilli bacterium
ACTATATGCAAAATATGTTTGAGAACTCGGCATACAAGAACGATTATCTTGATTCTGTTCTTGAACCGCTCTTCTTCGGTATTTTGAACACTAAACCTGCCGAGCGTGAAGCCTTGTTTACCGATTATGGCTGGGACAAATCACTGCTTAACGAGTGGAAAGATATTCCTTATCTCAATGGTGGTTTGTTTGAGCGTGATGAGGAAGATGAACCCGAAAGCCGTTTTCCTGCCGAATATTTCAAACGCTTGTTCCAATTCTTCAGCGAATACAACTTTACCATTGACGAGAACGACCCTAATGATGCCGAGGTGGGAGTCGATCCCGAAATGTTGGGTAAAATCTTCGAGAACTTGCTCGAAGATAACAAGGACAAAGGTACGTTCTACACTCCCAAAGAGATTGTACGCTATATGTGCCAGGAATCGCTTATTGCATACCTCGAAACCAATACAAGCGTAGCAAAAGACAAGATTCGTCAGTTTGTACTTTCTCCCGAAGAAGGTGTTGCGGATATACCGGAGAATAAGAAGCCTAAACTTCTCGCAGCACTTGAAGAGGTTAAGATTTGCGACCCTGCTATCGGCTCGGGAGCATTCCCTATGGGATTGCTCAACGAGTTATTGCATTGCCGTGAGGTGTTGAGTGGAGAACATTATGACCGAGCTGAAATCAAGAAGAGCATTATCCAAAACAACATCTATGGTGTGGATATTGAAAAAGGTGCTGTTGATATTGCCCGTTTGCGATTTTGGCTTTCAATCGTGGTAGATGAAGAGACTCCATCTCCATTGCCCAATCTCGACTATAAGATTATGCAAGGTAACTCGCTTATCGAGAGTTTTATGGGCGTTGATTTGAGCAAACTCACTTACGAAAAGGAATACAAGAAAGATAAGGGAGAGTTCTCGCTCTTTGATGATGAGAAGAACCGCTTGCAAAAGACCGTCTCATACCTTCTTTCTACATACTATTCTTGTAGTGACCACAACAGAAAAGTAAAATTGCAACAAGAGATTTCCGATACTATCAATAAGCAGTTGGAAGCACAGGCATACAATCCTGAAATACTCAGAGAACTGAGAACTATCAATCTTGCCGAGAACAACAAATTTTTCCTCTGGCATACTTGGTTTAGCGATGTTTTCAACCGAGACGACAAAGAAGGGTTTGATATAGTGATTGGCAATCCGCCGTATGTTGTTGTTTCAGATGTAGATAAAGAACGCCTATACTATAAGTATAAAACCAAGAACTGCTTAGAATTGTATTCCTATTTCTTTGAACATAGCATAAATATATTACATCACAATGGTGTACTATCATTTATCACTGGATCATTATATACAAAAGGAATTAAATTCGAACCATTAAGAAGTTTCCTTGAAAATAATAGTCAACTTATCACATATCGTAATGAAGGAGATGAGGTATTCAAGAATGTCAATATGCCAACATCCACAATTCTATTATATAAGTCCAATATACCTAGTTGGAGTTTTGATGATTTATTGGGTAATTCAAACAATATATTGGCAAAGATGGATGCTTCTTCAAAACCTTTATCAAGCATATCTATAATGCAAAGAGGTTTTGAGGTAGGTCGGGACAGGGTTTCTAAAGTAGAAGGTAAATACAGATTTCTTACAGGCAGTAATGTTGAAAAGTATTGCTACAAGACTATCTCATATGTTAATCAAGATGTTGTCACTGAGTTTCAAAAAGATGCAATCTTTTATGCAGGAGAACGTTTGCTGATAAGAGAAACTGGGTCTTATTTGACCGTGGTTTATTTGGATGAAAATTTATACTGCAATAGAAGCCTATATTCTACGATAATAAAAGACTCTACGTTTAAAGTTCAGTATGTTGTCGGAATACTTAATTCAAAAGCTATACAATACTACTACCAACAAAAATTTAAGGCCGAAACAGAATTATTCCCCAAAATAAGAATTAAGCAAGCAAAGCAACTTCCAATACCCGTTGCCTCATTAACAGAGCAACAATTAATAGTTGCATTGATTGAGCAAATCAGAACATCAAAGAAGATGGCTCCTAACAACTCTATAGAGAATATCGCAAGAGAAATAGACAAAATAGTGTACCAACTCTATGGGCTAACCGATGCTGAAATTAAAATAATTGAACAAAGCATCTAAATGAGGCTGTGTCAAAATGAAAATTTTGGCACAGCCTCTCAATATTTATTTGTTTACTAAGTTTCAAGGGCAGTTTTAAAGTCATTAACAAATGGGATGATTGCATCAATTACATCATTGTCTCATTCACAAATTTCATCTATAATAGACTTAATATCCCTAGGTACCCGATTTTCATCGTCGTGGTCTAAATGAAAGGCATGGTATACATTCTCCGATTCTTGCTTAAATTCAATGTATTGATGATGCTTGCAATCATAGTAGTATAATATTTTAGAATTTTCACCTAATGCTAGATTTAACATAATAGGAACTTCTTCATTACTACACATTAAAACAGATACTTTATCTCCTTTATTAGATAGAAATGCACCTTTACCATTTTCTCCATGTTTAGGATTCCAATTATAAATTCTTTTTGGATGTCGATTTAAAGAAAACCAAAGTGCTATTTTCTTTATGTCTGGGGTAACTACATTGATTGAATAATTGTTATCTTTATACTTTGTTTCTATAACATCTCCTGCACACGAAAACGCATCATGGTTGATTATTAGATATCTGTTACTTTCGTCAATATGCTGACGTTTAGTTACTTCACAAAAAGTGTCATTCTTGATTGGTGTGGCAAAATAATAAAACGAGTCTGTTTCTTCTTGTTTGCTATAATTCCGCCAATTCTCACCCCACGAGGACATCAGCCTTCTAAATCTTGTTCTAATATTAGGATAATAATCTTCTACGATATCAATAGGCAATAGAAAAGCATCAATATTCTCGGAATCATAATACCCAATATAATTTTCAATACGGAATATTTTTAAAATTTCATTTATAATACTTATGTGCTTATTGTAATATGTGGCAGGTTTAAGATCAACTTTATTAATGTAATGAGGAGTGTTAGAAACGTCCTCATAAACGGGGAAAACCATAAATATCTCAGATGAAGCCATATCAAAAACCAGTTATAGTCCTTAAATCTATATCAATTTGATCAAAAAAACCTTTAGGAGGTCTTTTTATATGTCCACTCTTAGATATGTCTAGAGAATGAGAAATTGCGATATGCTTATTGTCATCTCGACTAAAATAGAATATTGCTAAATGTTCTGGATTTATGAGTTCATTCTTTAGGGCTACAAGACTGCCATTTATAATATGGTCACTATGAGTTTCTATTATAATTTGAACACCCAATGATACAGCTCTTGCCATCAATTCCATCAGTATTGCCTGTCCTTTGGGATGGATATGTGCTTCTGGATTCTCTATAAGTATAATAGAATCTTGTCTGGCACTAAGAATAGATATCAAAATTGGCAAAACATATGTTATGCCAAAACCTGTGTTTAATGCAGACATATCTTCCGTTATAGTGTTCTCCTCCCTATTAAATCTATATTTCAATTTAAGATCTTCTCCAATAGGTTCAATTTTAATTTTTATGTTTGGGGAAATTTTTCGCAACCAAAGTTCAACTTGTGTTAACAATCTATAATCTATGGAGTCTTCATTCTCATCCTTAATTGCTAAGCCGTTTATAGGGATATTTGTGTTTTTATAGTGTTCTAGGAAATGAATAGCATACTCACATTGTCCCATAACCTTGGAGATTTGTTTCTTGCTAACAACCAATGAGGTGTCTCTGTTATATGTCTTCTGTGGACCAAAACGGAATGCACTTAAATATTGAAATGAATCGTTAAATAAAGAATATTTTGATAATATATTTTTATCGGTAATGTTTGTTTCTATACCAGGAAGTAACGTATCCATTATATTATCTGGGTACTGAAACTTAAACAATAGGTCGTTCTGGTTATCAAACTTCAACTCCAAATTAAAATAATGCTCATTTGATGATTGACACGCCAATTCTCCAGATATGCCAGCATCACATAAATCTCCTTTTAGATTCATGCCAACATCTAAATCATTCATTAAATATGATTGACGTAACAAAATTAAGGACTGTATTATGGTTGATTTACCCATACCATTCATGCCCGTTAATATTGTAAGTCCTTTGATTGCTAACTCTGTATCATTGTGCAGTTTAAAGTTCCCAATATTTAACTGTCTTATCATAAGTTAATAATTTTAAATATTAATTCTTTAATTGAGTTAAATCGTTTTTCAACAGAATATTTTTGTCCTGTTCCCGTAGATATAGCAGCATTAAATGCTTTGTCATTAAATAAATTAATTAAGCCATCTTTGAATGTTTCTGCATTTCTAATTAACAACTCTCTTTGGTTATTAGTTAACCATGCAATATTAACACTCAGTGAATCGAAAACTGCTTTAGAAATAGGTTTTTTTCTATCGTTTTTATCATACCTTCTTCTAAATGTATCATCTCTAAAGATTGTATAACAACATTTCATCGTTTCATCAAATATTTGACGTATATTGATTAATCTTTCCTGTGGCATTCTATTTAATTCCCCCATTTTATCATTCAAGAATGTGTCTAACTCTCCACTATATTCATTATAACCAATAAAAAATGCAACAAAGCGATTTGCGAAATCTCTGTCTTGCATTCGTTTGCTTTTAACGGAATTATTAGTCGCTATTTTGAATGAATCTAGCTCTGCTAATTCCTTGATAAACTTAGCTGCGATACCTTGATTGAGAGCATGACGCATTTCTTGAGGAGTCAATGGTTCTCCTGCGGTATTGACTCTTTGGAAGATAATAAATTTAACATCGTTTGGTGTTCCTTTTCTCAAAGTATTCATTGTGATTTTTAGAGACTTGATACGCTTTATTTCTGGACGTTCAAGTTCTAAATATGTTTTTCCTTCAAAGTTGTTTAGGAATTGTAATCCTTGTAATCGTAAAGCATCTTTTTTATGCGCTTTGAGTATAAAATCTCGGATAGCACAAAGTCTCTGTAACCCATCAATTACAGATAGTTTTTTGGTTACAGGATCTTCACTAAAATAAAAAGAAGGTAGTGGCAATCCTAATAATATAGATTCAATCAATCTGCTTTTCTTTGTGGGATTCCACACGTCAGTCGAACGCTGAA
This sequence comes from Bacilli bacterium, assembly GCA_017502465.1. GTDB lineage: Bacteria > Bacillota_I > Bacilli_A > RFN20 > CAG-826 > RGIG5418. The sequence goes on from JAFVUY010000113.1 coordinate 5,203, forward strand.
AATCGGGCTGCAAGTCTATTTCTTCATTTTCAAGCTGTTCTATGATTGAGCCTAAGTTAACAGTTGCAATGTCTACATCAATCTCATTAGGATTAAACGGTTTTGTTATAGGCTGATTATTAGTTTCGTCATATATGTTTTCATCTTCGACAAGATTTTCATCATCTTTATCGTTATAATCACCATACGAATCTGCCTCAATTCTATATATTTGTTTATTATCCATATGCTATATATTTTTAGAAATGTGGATCTATATATATTATTTTGATTAAACAATATTAAGTTCTTCGATTGATCTCAATAAATCATTAGGTGAGACATTAAGAATTCTCGCTATTTCATAGAGAACAGGAATTGATGGCTGTGATGTATTGGTGACATATGAATTAACCTGCCTGAAAGTTTTTCCTAGTTGTTCTGCCAGCCATATTTGTTTAACGCCTTTTTCACATAAAACTTCTTTGATGCGATTATATTTTATATTATGCTTCATTCTTACTTAATAGAATTTTATAGTGCAAAAATAAGAAATATTTTTTCATACAACAAGCTTTCAACTAAATATTTTAAGTACTCAATCTAAAACAAAAGAATAGCTCATGAATATATTGATTCTTTTTACTACCTTTGTAGTCGAACAAAGCGTTCTTTTCACTAATGCAGAATAAGACAGATAATAAAACTTCATTATTCCCCTTAAACTGTTGCTTTACAATAAACGACATCTCCATTTTATAAGTTTAGCGCTCATGAACTGCTCATGAAGGCACTAAGTTGGCACCCAGTTGATATAAGGGTGTACAAGTTAGTGCATAAGTTGTGTACAAGCTAATTTAATGATACTACCATGCAAGTGACCATGCAAGTTCCCAAGTCGTGAAACCTGTTTATAATAGGTTAAACTATCAAGAATTTCTTTACAATTCAATTGCTGATACATTTGATTTCTCAAAAATGTGGGACATGTCTCACTTTTTTAAATTAGACCTGCGACTAAAAACTAATCAAACGCGCAAATTTGCACTCAACCTATCATAAAATAAAGAAAAAGTATTATCTTTGCATATTATATGATATATTGAGATTATGGTAAAGAGTACGATGGGGACTAAATTACCCCGAAAGTTAGAGCAAAAAATGCAAATAGTTGGCGAGCAAATAAAACTTGCCCGTTTGCGTCGTAATTTGAACATTGCACAGGTTGCGGAGCGTGCTACTTCTTCGCCACTTACGGTATCACGCATAGAGAAAGGTGCCCCCACAGT
>JAFVUY010000114.1 GCA_017502465.1 Bacilli bacterium
AATACTTATTTGAGTTATTTGATTCATAAAATACTTCCTTTAAATTAACAAAAACAAGATTACCTCAAGCAGGGTTTTACTAAACTAGTCAAGCCAAACATAAACTCAACACTAATTTGGAATTATTTTCATCTTTGATGAAAAACCCAATCGCTGTATGTCAAAAATAAGATGTTGCCATAAGAAACGACACGCTTAAACTTGTTTTTGACATTTAAATCGTGTTCCTTATTTTTAAATCGCTACAGGAACTTCTAGGAATTACGAAAGCATCATTTGAATACTAATATTTTGTTTTTCAACATTATCTTAGCAAACAACCGCAGGCTTTTGCTTTAGTTTCTCGATTAATATAGTTCAAATGAAAGTGACAAAAACGGAGTTATTCATAAGACTATACAAATTAAGTTTCCTAACAATCACTTCTACGAGCCATCAATGACAAGTATCAGAGTTAAATCTTAGTGAAGTAGCAAAAGCATAAAAACACATAAGATTCTTTTTCAAAAGAAAAGCACCTATTCCAACCTATGAGAATAGTTCACACTGATTTTGTACATAAGGTTTATTGAACATATCGGGTATTTATCGACATAATCCAAATTGCATTCCATACATAGTCTAAATACCAAGTAACAACTATATACGAAATTAGCGTTATGCTTTTAAATGATAATCTTTCTGTAATTTTACAGAAAACCCAAAGTGCAGGAAGGGCGATTTATTCAATTATCATTTTGATAAAAAATGCTACGAAATAAAGAAATCCAATATGCTTTCTCACGATTAGATTTTTCTTTATTCTTAGCTAAATAATTACAACCATTAACTTTTGATTTACGAAAGCACAGATAAGTCAAAAGCGTTATACTTTTATTTAACTATTTTATCATAGCCAAACAATAAGCAAGTTTGCAACCTTACCTATCATTTAAAATTCGTGGAGACGATGGGAGTCGAACCCATGTCCTAAATGCTCCAACATAACCACTATACCATAATCACCAATTTCTGTTTCTACCCGATTCAGAAGGAGGCTAACCAAAAGGGTTCCATATTGTAATAATGATAAACTACCAACATGTAATCTTGTTCATCATTTGAGAAATTGTGCGATGACAAACATTAGTTTTATTCTTTCTCACCTTACCAATGTCTTTTTACTTAGGTCATGATACTACTGATTAGGCAGCAGCACGAGCGCAAGCAAACATGTCAATGACGTTTTCTTTGTCATTTATTGTTTTGTCCAGCTTTAACGTAGTTTAGACTTGTCCGTATGGAGTATTTATATCAAAGTCACCCAGTCGAAACCAAGCGTCCCCAAAATATAAACCACTCTCCGCCCTTTGAATTGTTAGAGATTAACTCACATCTGTAGGACTATTTAGTTTTAAAACTATGTCTTTGTTCTAAAACCTTCTATTACACAATAGAAGACATTGGATTGTGTAATAAGTGAGTTATGGTTATTGTAATCCACAATATCATGAATTGGACAAACTGATAAAGTGGATGATTACTAAAATTCTAATAGGTTACACCCGAGCAAGTATATTAGGAAAATTTGAATACTCTATTACGATGAATGGAGCATTTGTGCTCTATATGCTTTATAAATATAAACGAAACCGTGAGTGATACTATTCCAAGTATTCTTTCTCGGCTACACACAATTTCTATATACTATAAAGCACTACCTTTTATAACCGTAGTTAGAAGGCTTTTCCTACCTATCATGATTCAACTTTGTAAACCGAATGAATAAACCCAACTTTTGATTAGTTGAAGTGTGAAGTTGAATCATTATTTTTAATGCGACCTCTTGGACTTGAACCAAGACTCGGCGGGTTCCTATTTGTGTTACTTTCGTAACTCTATGGACTATATCATCTTCTACTAGAGAAGTCGGACGCTATATTCGGTAATTAAGAGGGCTTAACCTCTCCGATAGTCTCTACACCTTTAGTAAGTGTACTTACTACTTGGCTCGGTATTACCATGCATTTTACTGTTTAGGTTTCACCGATTTCATCCGATTTTTCAATTATCATCACTGATAAAAGTCACCACTTTAATGAGTCCGCTGCTTTAACCAATTAAGCTAAGGTCGCTAAAGAATATTTTATAATATTTTTCTTAATCGCATTATTACTAACTCCTAACTTTCTACCTATCCAAGAATAATTATATCTACCAAATTTCTTTAAACTTCTTTTACAGTATTTTAAAAGTTTCTTTTTCTTTACCTTAAATGAATTAATTTTATTCCCAAATTTTATCCTACATTCTTTACAACAATACTTTAAATCAAGTGTAGGTATTTCATTACCACAGTCACATATTCTAACTTTCTTCTCTATAAATATTGGTTTAGAAAACTTTTTAAAATCTTCACATTGATTTTTATATTCAAATGGCTTTTGTTTTATCTTTCTAAACTTTTGTATATCAAAAGAATCATAACCCTTACGTTGTGCTTTTACTTTACAACTTTTACTACAAAAATGAAATTCTTTACCTTGTTTTAGTTTCTTTAGATTTACTTTACATCTAAGTATCTTAAATCTTTCACCGCATACAGGACACCATAAAAATAATCTTTTTGCATTTTTATTATTAGATGTAATTATTCTAGAAGTGCCCTTCTTTCTATTTTCTGTAGAACTTATTTCTTGAAGATTATCTAAAGTATCATTAGTACAATCACCGTCAATA
>JAFVUY010000115.1 GCA_017502465.1 Bacilli bacterium
AACAATGTATCCAATGGATTTTGAAGAATACTTGCTTGCAAAGGGAGAAGAGTACTTAGTGGGGCAAATTAAAGATTGTTACGCAAGCGATACACCATTAGATACACTTTTTCACGAACGTGCGCTTGACTACTATAAAGAGTATTTATTCGTTGGCGGTATGCCTGAAGTGGTTGAAAATTACATCAAGAATAAAAACACTGAAATGGTAAGAATAGCGCAACAAACTATTTTGGAATCGTATCAAAACGATATGGGTAAATATAATAAACAATCTGAAATTCCAAAGACCAAGATTGTCTATAAAAATATTAGCACCCAACTTGCTAAAGAGAATAAAAAGTTTCAATACAAGTATGTGAAATCAGGTGGACGCGCTTCTGAATTTGAGAGTGCAATAGAGTGGTTGTGTTTGGCCGGTGTTGCAAGTCAGTTATATCGTATAGAGCAAATTGCTTTACCGTTAAATGCTTATAGGTCATTATCAGACTTTAAGTTTTATATGAATGACGTTGGGCTTTGTGGTGCAAGTCAAGATATACATTTTGACGATATTCAGCGAGACAATCCCTTGTTATATAATTTCAAGGGTGGCTTAACTGAAAATTACGTGTTTAATCAATTTACGAGTAATGGATTTGATTTATATTATTGGACTAGCGGAAATCAAGCGGAAATAGATTTTATTGTAAGAGTTAATGAAGAAATTGTTCCTGTTGAGGTAAAATCTTCGGATAACACTCGTTCAAGAAGCTTATCCGTTTATAATGGTAAATACGCTCCAGCATATTCAATCCGATTATCAATGAAGAACTTCGGATTTGAAAATGGTATAAAATCAGTTCCACTTTACGCAGCGTTTTGTATTAAATAATGCTGTAACATAATTATATATAAATATATTATTAAATTAAGGCAGAATTAAAATGTTCTGTCTTTTTTTATTTTCAAAAGGAGGCTTTATGAGTTGTTTGATGAAATTTAAGTGGGTGAAATTGCCACGCGAAATTATCCCTCAAAAGAAAGGAATTATGGGGTATTGGATGAAACTTGCTGCAAGGGTTGCTTTTAGAAAAGGGCAATCCTTTTATTGTGGTCACACCAATGAGGTAAATCCTGGCGAGTGGGTTGGTGGCATTATGGGTCTAAAGAGTATTCTTGGAATTAAATCGAAAGAAAAGGCGATACAAGTTATGGATGAGCTTAATAGATTTGGATATATAACTTATAACGTTGACGTTCAAACTAAAAAATTGACTTATAAAATAAACGACTGGGTTATCGAATGTTCAGGAAAAGAATGTCTAAACGACAATACTTATGCAACTAACGATTACGGCTTTCTTTGCGTACCGAGAAATATTACTGAACGTCTTGTGAATAACGGGTATAAATTTGCCGAATCTGATGCGTGGTTAGACCTTTGGATTCATACGATTTATGAAGATAGAAAAAATTTTTTAACTTTTTTTGCTCCAATGGTAAGGTTTCAAGAATTGAATGTCTTCTTATCATTGGAGACACTTAGTAAGCGCTGGGGCTGGGAAAAGACAAAAACGTGGAGATTTTTCCAAAAAAATAAGGAGGTGTTTGAATTATATCGTCTTCCCGGAACTTACGGCTGTTTGCTATTCAATAAGTTGTATCCGATCAGTAAAGATATAGTATTACCAAAACAAGCAGAAATAATTGAAATAATTTTGAAAACACGACAGACGTTAGAAGATAGGAAAGTAGATTGCGCTCACGGGAATCTAGGGTATCTTATCGAAACAATGGGAGAGGATTTTACAAACCTAATTATCGGTGAGAAAGAAAAAAATAGCGTTGCACTTTTTCATTATATAATACGCGCGTATATTTCTCCGTGTTGGAAAGACGTTAAAATTAGTTGTGACTGCAAAGAATATTATATATTACTCAAAAGAGAAGTTATTGAACTAAATAAAATACGTGGTCCTTGTGTGTCTCTGGATTTACACGATAAGGAGAATCAGCAATGAAAGAAAAAAAAGAGACTAATGAAATGAGAAAGGCAGAAATGTCCAAAGAAATTAATGTGATGAAACAAGAACATTCGGATTTTTTAAGGTTGTTCTTGGACGGTACACTTACTGGTGATACCAAGAAAGTTGATGAAGTTCTACAAGACTTTAAGAATAATAAGATGCCGAAGGCATTTCATAACACTAGATTACTACTTAGAAATTACAAAAAAATAGTTTGGTTAGTTGAATGTTTTCCTGAATTTATTGCAACGGAACTTGCTCAACCATTAGAGAGCGTTGATAAACTTTTGGCTCGTGTTGATGGCGAATTAGCGTTTGGGAATAAAAAACTTGATAGGAAATTAGCTAGCATTGAAAAGACAAGAATGGTTTTGGAATTGGTGAACGATGCAATAAGTGTCTTGCAGAAAATGCCTAAGGGCGAAAATATGTATCAAGTTGTTTATTTGACTTATGCAACGCAAGAAGATTTGACCATTGATGATATTTTGTACCGATTAAATATATCGAGAAAGAAATATTATTTACTTAGGGACCAAGCTATAGCATTAATTTCTATTCGTTTATGGACGAGCGCAGACAAGGATTTGGCATTTTGGTTAGAGTTGCTGTACATTTATGAAAACAGAAAAAAAGATGGAGGTGAAGATAATTAAGGCGTTGAAAAGTGATTGAAATATTTTTTTATATTTGATATAATATAAGTAAACTAACAGTCTTAAGGTGGCGGACTGATTAATAATTTTAATTGGTCTGCCATTTATTTATGTAAATTAGTATACAGGAGGTAAACAATGAAAGAAAAAAATAAATTTACATTAGAAAAAATAGATGAATTGTTAAGCCTTCTTGTAGGATATGAAACACAAAAGTACACATTTGAAAACAAAGGATATGATTTTCTTGATGTAGGACAGTTGTTTGTAAAAGTTAAAAATCCTGAGAAGACAAACGATTTATCAATCAAAACAAGTGACGTATTTACATTATTTTTTGCAGGAACGCAAAAAGAATTCCCTGCAAATGAACAAGGGTTTAATGAATTAAAAATACTTGTGCAGGCTATACTTGATTGCTCTCAGTGTGTTTATGTTCTAAATACAACGGATGGCTCTCGTTATGCGATAGGGAAGGTTTTATCCGTAAAGGAAATTAATGATAAAACTATTAAAAATATAATTAATTCTTTTGCGGAATTTAGGAAAATGAAGATGAAGAACGCAAAACTTAGGCTTATTGCGTGGCAATCGGAGTATAATAAAGAGTTTTGTCTTTAGAAAAAGATTCTTAAGATTGAGACTTTTTAGAGAAGAATATTAAAAATTTTTTAAAAGGATACGAAACATACACAAAAAATATACAAAACTTACACAAAAAAGAGATATAAAGGGAATTCCTAATGTGTTAAAATGATATCGTGGAAAAATTGAAACCAGACGTGAAACCACCGTTTTGATGTGCAAATCAAATGGTGGTTTTTTAGTTAAATTTTAATTTTTTTTAAAAAGATACGAAACTTACACAAAAAATATACAAAACTTATACAAAAAAGAGATTTAACGGGGATTCTCAATGTGTTAAAATGGTATCGTGGAAAAATTGAAACCAAACGAACGCACCGCTTAGGAAAACTATCCTAAACGGTGTTTTTGTTTACTAAAAAAAAGGAGGTAAAAAGTATGCAAGCAGAAAAGCAAAAAGGTGCTTGGATAAAAATTGTATACTGGTCTCTTGTCTTTGCTTTCATGGCTATTCTTGTTTGTATGCAGACAACGTTTGCAGCAACTGAAACTATGTGGGATAGATTTGAAACCGTTATGAACGATTTTTATTATAAGCTTCTTGGTATCAGTACCATTATTGCTGTTGCGATGGCAGCAGTGGCTTTGGTTGTAAGAATGGTTTCTAGGAACCAAAAAGCAGTAGATGAAGCAAGTGCTTGGTTGAAGAGAATTTTAATTACTTGGGTTATATTGAATTCTCTCGGACTAATTGTAGCGTATGTACAACCGCTTATTGCGGGCGGAAATTACGTTGGGTAAACCTAATCAAGGAAAGGGAGGTGATAACAATTGCTTGATTGGATGTTTGAAGGGATAGTTGACTGGGTTAGCGGTGTTGTCACGGACCTCATGGACGCTGTTTCTGGATTATTCTTAAATGCGCTCGGTACAGATATGACGGCAATGGAAGAATATTTTCCTTTTGTCGCAAGTGCGTTCACTGTAATGCAGTATATGGCTTGGGCGTTGTTGTTTTTAATAACAGTGTGGCAACTGTTCAAGGCTTTCAGCGGACCACTTGGGGAATCTGAAAATCCTTGGACATTAATTTTTAAGAGTGCGTTATTTGCGTTATTGATTTATTTCGCTAAACCTATATTCTTATATATATTGAATATAGCGAAAGCTCCGTACACGGCTTTAATGGACGTGGTTGTATCAAAAGAGCATTTCACTTTTGCGGGAATTGAAGGAGCTCTACGAAATGGTTTAACCAACTTCATTTCAATGGTATCGGTGGTGGGCGAAATCTTAATCCTTATATTAATTATTGCACTCGGATGGAACTATTTCAAATTATTATTGGAAGTCGTAGAAAGATATATCGTTGTTGGTGTTCTTTGTTATACTTCGCCATTGGCTTATTCGATGGGTGCGTCACAAAGTACCAGCCAAGTATTTAAGTCATGGTGTAGAATGGTAGGCTCACAGTTATTACTATTAATAATGAACGTTTGGTTCCTACGAGCATTTAACAGTTCGGTGGGACATTACGTTGGAGCAGGGGGAGCTCTAACAAACGGACACGGAAGCGTATTCCTTTGGTTGTTCTGTGCTCTGGCATTCTTAAAGACGGCTCAAAGGTTTGATGCATACCTTGCATCAATAGGTCTCAACGTAGCACAAACAGGAACTGGTCTTGGTTTTGAATTACTTATGGCCGCAAGATTAGTAACAAGCGGTATGGGTGGTTTCTCAAGAGCTGGAAATGTGTTTGGTTCTGGTGCAGGCGGTGTTGCCGCTGCTGGTGCTGGCGCAGGTGGTTTCTTCAGTAGATTCAAAGGGAACTCATTTGTTAGAGATTCCGTTGTTCAAGGAGGAACACGAATGGGTGCCGGTGGTGCAATTGGTGTTGTGGGACGAGCCTTTGGCGGAGTTGCAGCAAGAAACGGTGCGACTTTAACGGGTGAATCGATTGCGTCTGTTGCGGGAAGACATCCCGGCGTTTCAGGAACCATCGGAGGAGATATTGCCAATAAGAGTTTGGGAAACTATATGCCACACCTTAATGGGAAAACACTTAGCGATACTCAAATAACAGGTGGCAAGATATCTACGACCGCTATTGGAACTGACGGTAAACAAGCGGCATTAAGTATGTATAGTGCTGAGCAGTTTGAAAAACCTAGCGGACCACATTCAATTGTTACGGCAACGGATGGAAGTAAATGGTATCAAACGGCAAGTGGTGCTGGGGCAGGAGAATATAATGATTTGTCTGGTTTCCAAAATGGTGTTATGGATAGTGGGCAGGTTTCAA
>JAFVUY010000116.1 GCA_017502465.1 Bacilli bacterium
GCAAAAACCAAAGAGTTAATAGTTTAGTTCCTATATTAATTTTACGCAGAACCTAATTTAAACCAGAGCCGGCTTATCGTACTTGAATAAGCCGGCTTTCATCACCCCTTCCCGCACGCGTGGAGATGATGGGCTTCCTCGGTATCGGACAAGTAATGTGCAAATGAGTAAATGGAAGTTTACTTACATTTACCACGAATGTAGCCATTACTCGCCAAAAGGCAACAACCCTATGGTAGGTGCTACAGTGGCCATCGCAGTGGATATAGCTGGTGCATTGAGCAAGTAATTTTAACTAATTACTAAATATTAAGTCCTTGTAATCAATGAACTGCACCCCAAAAGTTAGACACAAAACTTTTGGGGTGCAATTCAGTTCTGGCGGGGGTGTGCGCTTTGTGTATATCACTTTTGGGTCACCCTCCTCTTTTCCACATGTGACCAAACATTTGCAAAGCGTTTCTTGCTTTGATTACACCTTTTAACTACATTTGCATTGTTCTTGTGACTAATGTTCGCAAGGACAGACATATTAGTTTTAGGGCGTTTAGCAAAATTATCCCTCACTTGAATCTGGACAATTCTTGACTGTGGATAATGAGCAAGAAACGTCCACGTCTTTGGTATCTTATACCCTTAATAGGGAATATTATATCATTAGGCGTGGGCTTTGCTTATTATACAGTCGTGGCAGTCCAGAGCCAAAGTGAGATAATAAGTTAAAGTTCCCACGCCTTGTTTTATTATTGGCTTTCATCTGGGAATTGTGAGGGCAAAACAATAAAAATTACTATGAGCTGGTTTAATTTTAAAAAGGAATGGACAAAAGAAGAAAAGATTGCTGTACTCAAATCACTTTGTTTTATAATTGGAGCGGATAAAAAAGTAGTAAATGCTGAGGAGCAGTTGCTTATAAACTATTGCCAAAAATATGGATTATATTTTGAAACTACAATGAACGAGCAAGCAGCAATGTCGCAAGATAGAATGTGTTCAATCATTAGACAACTATCAAATGAAGACAAGAATTTGATCTTAAATTATTGGAAACAAGCAGTCTCTTGCGATGGGAATATAGCCCCTGAAGAAATCGCTGTTTTAGTTCAAATGGCAGCGGACTGTGGAATAAACTTCACAACGCTATCATTAAATCCAAATGTTTAAAAGTTATCTTTCTAGCATAATTTAAACTGAGAGTACTTATGGGATTTTTCACCAAAGACACACCAACTGATGCTCTAAAACAATTAGAGAAAATCAATCAAGAGATGAGAGCTATTAGTGCATTAATACATCTTAACTACAATATGATTGATGGACGTAATCGCAATAAAATTAGAACTCATTTTAATAATATAATTAATTATGGTTCAAAATACGATAGAATTAAAAGTGAACTATCTGTATGCGATAAATTAGATTTAGAGCTAATGCAAATGCCATTATGGAATGGAGAAGATGGAAATGTACTAAAATGGGAAATGTACTTCAAAATGAACTGTGTTAAAATCCAAATAAATTAAGCATAAAATTCGTTATACGCGCAATTATTCTTCACAATGGCGAAAATCTGTTTCAAAAGTTTATTTGCAACAGCAATTAAAGCTATTTTGACAGCCTTTCCTTTTTGGC
>JAFVUY010000117.1 GCA_017502465.1 Bacilli bacterium
CATTCCTATCATCTGTGATGAGTAATGAATCTCAACTATGAATCGCCTTCCATTCCTATTGAAACTGTTTGAAAAATGATTAATGTATATATGTGCATAATCATATATCATTGTATCTTCCTTACCAATTGTGGCAAAAATTTTTTCATATCCTGAGCATTTTGTCGCAAGTGGAATGGAAATAGTTTTCGCATAGTCTACCAAATCTATTTCATAATCAGCACAATTCAATCTATCATAAATTAAATTTTCAATAGTATTATTTTGTGTGTGAATTTCAGTTTGCAATGTATCCTCTATTAGTGTAGATGCATAGTGTTTTTTCATTAGTTTTTCCATGTTTTCTACTAGATCACTCAAACCATCACAATATGGAATGTTTAATTTCTCATCATCGTGAGTTTCCTCTCTTTCTATACCTGACGAGCTAAACGTTAACAGATTATAATAACTAAAGAAATTTGAGTTGAGTAATGCTTGCATATTACGTAATACTGGAATAGCATCTTCACCAAAACCTTTGATTCCTGTTATGGAACTTTTAAATACTCCATCGTTATAACATATCGCAGCAACAGCATGCAAATCTTTTTTAGTACCTCCCGTAATAAGAAGAATAGGAGCTTTGTACAAATCTGTTACTATCGCATTAGATTTCTTATATATATAACCGACAACAGGAATAGTCCATTTGTCATTATCTAAGAGGACATGATATTCTTTTACATTTTTTGTTTTTATGTAGTTCATTCCCACTAAAGAAGAAACATCAATACTCTTATTTTGATCTTTCTTTTTTATTCCTTGTTTGCGTATAAATCCATACGCTGAAATGATGTCTGATAGTTTTGGTAGTTCTTTTACCCTCTTTATAAATATATAATCCAAATAAGAACCATATACCAATACTTTCCATAGCCAGTCATCTTGTTTTAAACGGTTTTGCTGGATCTTTTGTATATCATTTCTTGTTAGACTAAATATATGAAATAAAGAAAAGAAACGACTCTTTTTTAAGGCTATATGTGTAATTATATTCTTGTCAGTAGATTTCCCCAATGCATTTTTATAGAATAAAACACAAGCAGGCGCTATGGCTTTATCATTAGATTTATTAAATACTTCACGACGCACCGATGCCAGTTCAAATACTTGGGTAAGACATAAGGTGTCTAATATGAATCTTCTAAATTTTTGGCTATCAATATTATACAATATTTTACTTGCTACAACTAATGCGCAATGTGTATTGGTATCAGTAAAATCAATAGAACGTAACACAAAAGCTTGTGCTAATTCTCTATTACCTATATTATTGAATAATTGTTTCTTCTTTAAGTATTGTTCGCAAAGTGAGCCTTTTCTTATTCCACCTCTTTTCCACGGTGGATTTCCGATAACATAATCAAAATGCAGTTTTCTTTCTTCTAATTTTTTTAAATTTTCATTCTCTAAGTCAAATGCGTCACTATGGATTAAATTAGTTCCATATAGGTCTGGAAATTTAAATTTTTCTATGTCTGCAGGTTTTTGATAGTCAAGCAAAGTTAAATAAATAGAGAAAATAGCCACTTGAATGGCATCATAATCTTTATCAATACCAAATATATTATCGCAAACCAAATTCCTGAGGCTTTCTCTAAATGACTCGGTATTTGTATTTTTAATATTTTCTACAACAATGTATTTTTCAATAATTCTCCTTAGTGATTCCACTAAAAATATACCCGAGCCACATGAAGGATCCAAAATTCTGCAACTATAATTCTTATCGTCTAGTTTTAATCTCTTTTCTACGGTTTCCGCTACTATATAGTCTACTAAGAACGTAGGGGTATAGTACGCACTCTCTTCATCTTGTTTTTCAATTCCTATAAATTTCTCGTACACGTTACTGATAAATTCTATAGGAAGAATTGAGAAGTCATAGATGTCAAATAGAGATTGTTGTCCAGACTTTAGATCCTCACTTTGTAATAAGCGGATTAGTACATTAAGTGCATCTTGGTTAATTTTTTTGTAGTCTTCAGTACGAATTCGAAAGACATCACCATTGAACCCTGTAGTATCATCTTCTAAATAACTTACGAAACTGATAAAATTATTTTTGTCAGCTAAACAATCACACAAATCTTCGTTAGTCCATAATTCCTTCCCGTTATAATTTAGTCTAACTTTTCGATCAATCAAATATCTGTAGAATATGATTTTACCAATAAGTGCATTAGCTAGAGATTGAGAGAGTTTCAACCCTTTTAGTAAGTCCTGTGCTGCATTAATATTTTCTAATAATTTATAATCGACCCTATTCCTATGACTAATTTCCGTTTGATATATCTCCCAAGTTTTGCCAGTAACAAGCTGAAAATACTTGAAATTATCAAGGTCATCATTTCCTCCAATATGATTCAATAATTTATTTGATTTATTAAAAGAGAAACCATTGTAAATTTCTACAGCATTATTTTCAACTATGATAACAATTGGAGACTCATTGAAATTCCATATTGCTCGGTGCAAGGCTTGTTTATCTTTAGTCCCATTAAAAAATAATATAAGAGGTTTATTGTCAAAGTAAAAAAAAGCATCCATGTCTTTTAACAAATCATTTGTTTCTAGCAAACGATATATGCGACTAGGAAAAGACACTTTATTCTTCCAATTTGGATCAGACAATCTGACAAGACAATCATCTGCCAATTCTAATCTTTTATATATTTCATTTAATATCATCATTTTGCTTCGTTCTTTTTATTTATGCCTTTATAGCCTCTATAATTAGAGCCGAGATTCTAGCTCCTCCTAAATAATCATTTATTGACACACCGCTTATTTTGCAATGTTTCATAAGCATTTCCTCTGTAATCCCTAATGGCAGTTTATCGCAACAGTTCTTAAAAAAGTTTGTAATTTTTGGACAGCTAGTTAATAACGGATGATTACTATCTTGTTGATTTGTTTCAAAATCCCAATTATCCACACCATTGTATGACCATCTGATATTCTTGCATTTTGGAATTCTGGCAACAATATGTTCATCTTGAACAATCTCTAAATCAGAATCAAGTTCAAACGAACACTTGTAATCAATGGTTGGATGCTGGAATACAATCCGTTTACCACCTTCGATAACCAACTTGTTACTTATCTTTTCTAATGACCTTACATAATCTACCAACTTAAATGCTTTATCTAATTCTATCTTGTAAATAGGATTAGACAGCCTTTGGTAATGTGCTGCTACATTTAGTATTAATAGCTTAGAATCACTAAATAAATTCTGCATTACAGGATCTAATGGCTTGCCATTATTTGAATAAAATGTCACAAATTTATCCCAAAGTTTTTCTAGACTAATAAAACGACCTTTAGTATCAACTTTCAGTTCATATGGTAGTAATTCTCCAACACTCTGCTCTAATTGTTTTCGTATATTTATTGCAGATGTGTCATAATCACCTATTTCATAAAAATATTTAGCCTTTGATAAGTAATCACTATGCTCATCAAGGACTATAGGCTCTTTGTTGTTAGCATTATAACTAACTCTTTTATAAACCCAGTCTTCGGTCTTTCCACTTTGATGTATCTCGTGGCAAACATAGTTAAAGAACGCTTTGTCATGGGTAAACAGATATATCTTATACTTATCAGATATTTTCAGCAAGAAGTCTACAACTTTAGTACGATTGCTCATATCAAGACTGATGAGCATATCATCCAAAGCAAGAAAGCTTCCTTCAGGAGGAGTAGAATCATCCGCGGGATTGATACCTTTCAATAATGCAAAGCGGATAGACAATGCTATAGCCGTTAGTTTAGCTTCGTTAAAATATACATGTGGTTTAAGAATTTCATTTCCGTTCTCTTTAATTATAATACCAATTATAGGCTCAATTAAAGATTTGTTTATAGTTCTCTCTAATTCTCCTCTCTGATTTCTTATTAGTCGATTGTCCCATTTAAGTCTAAAACCATCAAAAAATACATCAGGATTAGGATTTTCCTCAGGATATGTCAAAAGGATGGATAAATCTTGATCTCCTTCTGTCTTAAAGTAATTCTTATATATATCCGATACCGAGATGTTAATATCGCCAATGAAACTATCGAGTTCACTATTGAAACTATCAATCATCTCTTTTATTTGTTTTGTTGGACTATTATTTCCTAATTTTAATGCTTCATTTACGATTTGCTCATACATTATCGATAAACTTTGCTTGTTCGTATATTTGTACGGCAAAATCTCTCTTTGGAAAATTGGAAATAGATTTATACTGTTTGAATTTGTAAAATTAAAGAACCCGTTTAGAAGTTGATGATTGACGAAAAAAGTTTCAAGTTCTGCCAATTCTTTAAGTTCTTCACAACCCTCTTCAAACACTTTAGATGAAAATAGTCCCCCATCTCTATCAGACCAATTAATTGCCACATGTGGTTTGTCTAAAGCATTTTTCTGCGAGAAAAAGCGATTGACAAGATTCTGTGAATTACTCTTGTCAAAATACTTCTTTCCTTTATCTGGTTTTCTGTAAGAATTGAAGATACAATGCAAAGCATAATAAATAGAAGACTTACCGCTACCATTTTCTCCATACATTAACAGATGTTTACCTTCCAACTCTATTGTATGTAGAGATGGAAATGCCTTAAATCCATTAATAACTATACCATTAATTTTAGCCATAATTATCCTTCAATTATAAGTTTGAGTATTTCGGGACTTCTCAATGTAAATAAATCTAAGCGGTTCCTTATTGGATTATCCGTTTTCTTGATATTCATAAATACATCAAGTATAATATCGGCTTTTTCTTTATCTGAGGATAGGTGTATGATCGGCTTTATGAGTTCCAACGCTGAATCAATTATATTGATTTCTCGCTCCAGCATATGTTCTTTAAAGTACAATTCATACACACAGCCATTAAGTATATTTTTAAAATAATCTTGTATGGCATAATTACTTACAATATCTGTTAACTTTTCCTTATTGTTTTCAATAAAAATAATGTATTCAACAAGGTCTCCAATTAATAGTTTTGTTTTTATTGTAGTATCTGCAATAGGAATTTGACTTAGCTCATTCACTCCAAAGTTAATATAACCTCCAGCCATCTTCAGTGAATTAAAAACAATTCTTAAATAATATCCCATTAATTTGCTATTAAGGATAGCTAATACATACCTTAAGTTTACTTTATCCCCTAGTATCAATGTAGTGGATTTACCAGCAATATATTCACCGTCGTCATCATAAAATGCTTCCAAATATAATGACATGCCAGCTACTATAATTTTAGGAGACAGGCTTTGCTCATATCTACGAATACTATAATTCTGTAGTTGGGATGCTGAAATTACAGGATGATTATAACCACCTTTTATATATTGAGTTTTCTTTTCTCCCCACAATGTAGAATATGGGTCAATAGTACCAGTATTAATAAATTTAAAAATTCTATCATCATTACATTCTTCATATTCAACGATGTATTGCTTTAAATCATAGGCTTCGCTAACAGTTGCTGCTCCACATATCTCTGTAACATATTCGTTTAACTTGCTATGCTTTGATATAGATACAACATTGGCTAAATCTGCGGTACTGACAAAAAATTTATCCCAATACAAATCAAATCGGATATTGTTGATATTAATATCATTATGACTTTTGTAAGTTGATAAATCTAGCATCATTTCAAATGAAACAAAACTATCTTCTATACCACAATTATTTCGCAATATAAAAACACACGGATAAACATCTGCTTCAAAGACTGAAACACTACCATAATCTCTTATAGATATAAGTGTTTGCTGACTAATATAATGTCTTAAAGCTTCCGTATATTTAACAGAAATAAGTTTATTGGGAATTATATAGGTCTGGATTCCATCTGTTTTTAATAGATTATTTCCTCTCTCAATAAATGGAACATATATATCCCAGTTACCTTTAGCTGTTTGATAAATACTTTTATATAAGCTACGATATTCTGGCATACTTTTTTCCATTGTCTCGGAATCAATATAAGGAGGATTGCCTATTACAATATCAAATCCAATGAACCGACCATTATCATCAAGTAACTGTGGGAATTGAAAACGCCATTCGAAAGCCCCTTCATATAGCTTGTTGTTTATTATATCGTTTTGTTCTTTTTCAAGAACCTTCAACTTTTCTTTTAACTTCTTCAACTCAGCCTTTTCTGCCTTTGTACGCTCTCCAAATAAGGTAGGGGCTTCAAGCATTATAACTTTGCCTCTTAACTTTGCATGTCTTTCCTTAAACTGTTTGCTCAATTCTGTCTTGAAGGCGCACTTTATATTCTCAATAGTCTTGCGGAAAAGTTCCTTGGCTTGATGATTTGATGTATTGGTATAGTCGCTTACTAACTCTTTATATTTGGCAAGTGACATCTTCTCATCTTCTTTTTTACCCTTGTTGTACTCCACAAAAACATTCTCAATAGGAGCGTCAATAGGATAGCGACTCAGTAGTGAGTTTCCGCACGTGATTTTATAATCCAAGTTTGGAAGAGGCTGTGGCTCATCAGCATCGACAACCAATGCTAACCAAAAGCGTAAACGAGCTATATCAACTGCTCCTTGTTCGATATCTACACCAAAGATGTTATTTTGGATAATATCTCGCTTTGTTTGAGTCGAATCAAAGTTGCCGTGAGGCTCTGCGTGTGAATGCAAGTGATGTATAGCGTGATACAAGACATAAAGAATACCCATAGGGAATGCACCCGAACCAATGGCTGGATCGCACACCTTAACCTCTTTGAGCAGTTGGGTAAATCGTGCAGCAATGCTTTTGCTTTGGAGTATAGGATTCACCACGCCATCATTGATGAGCTGTTCAATAGCTTCTGCATACTGTTCTGATGGCTCGTGTGTTTTGAGGTATTGAATCACACTCTGGCGGCACATATACTGAACAATTTCTTTGGGAGTATAGAAGGCTCCCTTATCTTTGTTATCCTCTAGAAGATTTTCGAAGATATGTCCCAACATTTCAGGATCAATACCCACCTCGCTATCATCAGGATCGTTCTCGTCAATGGTGAAGTTGTATTGAGAGAAGAACTCCATTAAATCCTTGAAGTAGGTATATGAGAAATCAATAGGCTGGTTATCCACATCGTCTGCCTCGAATAAACCGCCATTAAGATACGGGATGCCACTAAACTCTTCCAAGAGTTGTATATCCCAATTCTTATTAATGAATAATGTCTGTCTATCTTCTGGCTTTGTGTTCAGGATGCCAAAGAATAATGGTTCAAACACATCGCTTAACAATCTATCATTATCGATATGTCTCTCAACAAGATTACTTAGGAATTTTTTATCCCCACCTTCCCATTTAGCATTTGAAGCAGGCACACCCATCCAGCCTTTCTTTTGTAAGAATTGCAAGAACACCAAACGGCCTAATAACTTCTTGACATAGTCGCGATGTGGCTTGGTATCAGAAAGCGTATCAACAAATTTCTTATATTGCGCTTTGTATCCATTGAAAAACTCTTTGTTGAGTCGTTCAACAGAGAATGCATC
>JAFVUY010000118.1 GCA_017502465.1 Bacilli bacterium
AAGTATACTTTAAGATGTAAATAATTTAATATTTATATCTTATTTTTTTATGTTAAATTATTTACCAAGAGTTTAAGTGAGAACGGCAAATTACAGAGGTCATAGAATCTAACAAATTGACAGTTCAGCTTTTATTTCTATTATTAATTTAGTTTAAGATAGTGAGGTCGTAGAATCTATATAACAAGCTTGATGAAATAATGGTGGAAACAAGAGACTTAAATTCAGAAAGGAGTAAATAATGAAATCAGTATTAAGTGTTGATGTAGCTAAAGGAAAAAGTATGATAATGTTATCTACTGAATATGGAGAAGTATTGATTGAACCTAAAGAGATAAAACATAATTTTCGTGATTTTAATGAATTAAAAGATAAAATTGAAAGTTTTAATTTAGAAGATTTAACTATTTTCATGGAATCAACAGGAATATATCATTTGCCAGTAGAAAGATATTTTAAAGAAAATAATTTTAATACATTAGTAATTAATAGTTTAACGACCAAAAATAATTATGATACATTAAGGAAAACAAAAACTGATACAAAAGATTGTATGAGATTAGCTAAATTATTTTTCGTAAATGAAGTAGAATATCATGATTTGTCTAAAAAAGATTTATATGCTAATTTGAAAGCAATGACAAGACAATATTTTTATCTAACTCAATTAAATGTGAGTTGTAAAAATAGATATAAAAGACTTATAAATATATGTTTTCCAGAATTTGAAGAAATATTTAAAGGCAGCAGAATATATGAAGAAACAGCATTAAACTTTATTAAAACCTTTCCTCATGCTTATATAGTAAAAGAAAAAAGAATAGATGCATTATACAATAATTTGTATAAAACTAATTCTAGACATGATTATTATTATAAGAGGTTAGCAAACAAAATCAAAGATATAGCAGTTAATTCATATCCAGGTGTCGATAAAGATCATTCGGATGTAAAGAACTTATCTGATATGGCTGCTATTTTACAAGAGAATATTAAGACAATAAATGAATTAAAAGAAAAGATGATAAAAACTGCAAAAGAGTCACCTTACTTCGATATAATTAATTCTTTTTACGGGATAGGAGAAGTATTAACAACCGAATTATTAGGTGAATTAGGTGATATAACAAGATTTGATAATCATAGACAATTAATTGCTTTCTGTGGTTTAGATCCAACAATAATTCAATCTGGGAAAAGTATAAACGTGCATGGAACTATTTCTAAACGTGGAAATAAATATGCAAGATGGATATTATTTAATATTAGTCAAATAGTAGTTAAGTTAGGGCATCAATGTCCTGGACACCCCGTATATGATTATTATTTAACAAAAAAAGCAGAAGGTAAACATTATTATGAAAACCTAACTGCTTGCTCTACAAAAATATTAAGAATGTTATATACAATGTGCAAAAATAATACAACATTCAAAATAAATTAACAAATTAATTTTAACATATATATAATTACATTACACGAAAAAAATTAAAAAAACGCATATTTTCGTGTTTTTAGTCGTGGTATAATATTAATATAAATTTAGTGTTGACAAAACTTAGATAGTCAATATGGAAGTGAGATGAGTTAATGAATATTCACTTTGGATTTTCATATATAGGTTTAATATTTTTACTAATGTTGATGTTCATAAGAATTAACAATGGGCAGTTTCCAAAAGTGACCTTATTCCGATAAAAATCCAATATAGCACAAAAGAGTATCAATCTCCTAATACAACGGAGACTGATACTCTTTTCTTTTTTCAGATTATTCTATTCTGAAGAAACCTTCAATCAATCAACAAGATAGCTCAAAAAACAAGAAAAGCCGAAGTTAGTGTGACAACCCGACCTCGACTTTTCGCAAAATTATTGAATTGACGATACGCTAAACTTGATTCGTATGTTTCTCACACAGTTTCTAATATACCTTATCATTATTATAGCAAATTATGTATGTCTTGTCAAGATAGGTGGATTGTTTTTTTATTGTTTCCATAATTACTTATACTGAACGATGATTAATTGGAGGTTTTAATGAATGAGCAAGAAAACAGCTTATAAACGCAGGGACGGACGCTGGGAGTGCCGTATATCTATGGGCAAAGATGAGAACGGCAGACGTGTATTCCGTTCGTTCTACGGAAAAAGCCGTGATGAAGCCGAATACAAGGCTATGATAGCACTGGATCACAGCGAGGACGAGTACGCTGTAACGGAAATGACGGTCAGAGAGCTTGTGACCGAGTGGCTTCATGTGACAGCATCACGAATAAAGGAGTCAACGGCTGCCAACTACGTCATGAAAGCCGAAAAGCACCTTATACCTGCATTTGGAGAGATAAAGTGCTGTCTGCTGAAAGCGAAAGATATATATGCTTTTATCGAACGCAAGATAAAAGAGGGCTTGTCGGTGCGGTATCTGTCTGATATTATCGTGCTGTTCAAGTCGGTTTTTCGCTATGCAAGCCGTGAATATAGAATCCGTAACGTACTTGACGGTATCGTTCTCCCCAAAAAGAATAAGCCTGAAATTGCTGTTATGAACAAGAAACAGCAGCTCAGGCTTGAAAAATATCTGGACGAGCGTCCGTCTGTTACGAGCGTGGGTATTGCAATCTCGATGTATATGGGCTTGCGTATCGGTGAGGTCTGCGCTCTGCAATGGAAAGAGATTGACCTTGAAAAACGTGTTTTGACCGTCAGCAAGACCATTCAGCGTGTGCAGTGCAGAACAGGATCCAAACAAACCAAGCTCATCATCACTGAGCCGAAAAGCGAAAGTTCTAAACGAACAATTCCTATCCCTGATTGCCTGCTTCCTCTGCTCAGACGGTTTAAGGATAACGGTGAGGTCTATGTGGTGTCCGGCAGGAAAAAGCCTGTTGAGCCAAGAACAATGCAGTACCGCTTCGCTAAAATACTGCATAACGCAGATTTGCCGTCATTCCACTATCACAGCCTGCGCCATTTATTTGCAACAAGGTGTGTCGAACTGGGCTTTGATGTGAAAACGCTGTCCGAGATTTTAGGGCATAGCTCCGTAGAAGTCACGCTTAACCGCTACATTCATTCCGATATGGAGCGTAAGCGTACCTGTATGAGCCTTCTTTCTAAGTGCGCATGACCGTCAGTGTAACGTAAAAGTGCCGTCATTCCGAATATTGAAAACTGAATAAAATCGGAGTCAACTGCTCTTTTCTCGTTAAATCAATAATTTTGCGAAATACGAAGCTGTATTTTGCAGTATGTTAATGACTGTTAAGGAGGAGTAATATAATGGATGCAAACCAGAATTTGACAGCGGAAATGATTAAAATAGACCCCTATAATTATACACTATCCGAGATGGTGGATGTAATTGGGGAAACCGAAGCAAAAAAGCTGTTTAAATCTATTTATAAAGGCACATCGAAATTAAGTTATCAAACTATAAAGGTGAAAGATGTTTTTAATGGTGGCGACACAAGAAAATATGCGTTCGAATTATGTGACCATTATTGCATTGAAACTGTTTGTATTCAAAGAAAAACCGGTACTACAGTGTGTGTAAGTACAATGGTAGGATGTCCCGTTGGATGTGTTTTCTGCGAATCTGGGAAAAACGGTTTTATCCGTAACTTAACTCCATCCGAAATTGTTCAGCAGATTGTACTACTTAGAGAAAAAGTCAATCGAATTGTTTTTATGGGGATGGGTGAACCACTGTTCAATTATGATAATCTGGTTAAGGCGATACATATTCTACGTGATAGGGATGGATTGAATTTTCCTACAGATGGAATCACAATTTCAACAGTCGGGCCGCTACAGCAACTTAAAAAAATAAGAGAAGAACATTTGAAAATACAGTTGACTCTCTCGCTTCACGCAACAGATCAGAGAACTCGTGACATTGTCATGCCCCATATGAAAGGACATGATATTAGAAAAGTTGTGGAAACCGTACTTTCTTATTCCGAAAGGCACAACAGAAAAGTCACTATAGCGTATTTGCTTATTCCGGGGTTAAATGATCGTTCAAGCGATGTAAGACAGTTAGGAAAGTGGTTTAGAGGAAAGAATGTGTTGATTAATCTTCTTCAGTATAACGAAACATCGAATAGTCGCATTAAACGTCCAAACAAGCAGCAGTTAGTTGCGTTTAAAACAAGATTGGAGGATGCTGGCTTAGAGGTTAAGCTTAGAGAGTCCCGTGGAAATAGAATCAAAGCAGCTTGTGGACAACTAGTTAGCGAATACAACAGGCAGGGAAAGAAAACAGCAAATCGGACTGTAAATGGAACTGAGAATTCAAACGGAAGCGTGCGAAAATCTTCATTTACAGGAAGAGCAAGTTCGAAGAGACATCCTTTTGCAAAACACAAAAATGTTGGGAAAAAGAGAAAGCATGAGTAAGCTAGAACTTTATAATATATATGCTGGTTATGAAGAGAGCAAGCCTGTTCTTAAAGATATTTCTTTTTTTGTAGAGAAGGGTGAGTTCATAGTCCTTCTAGGAACATCAGGGTGTGGAAAGACCACTATATTGAATCTCATCGCTGGGATGATTCCAATATCAGCTGGAGAATTATACATAGATGGGGTTAAATCAAATGTGATATGAACCCCGTTTCTTGGACATAGAAACGGGGTTCAGTTCAGTAATGACAGTCTTTTTTGTACGACAAGCAGTTATACAAATAGATTAGTTCAGTGCAACTAATCTATTTTTTATAATTTTATAAGAATTATAAACGAATTAAATGCAATTATTTTTTTATTATTTATTGACATTTAATTATAACTACTATAAAATATAGTAGTATAGTTTGTAGTAGAAAGAAGGGCTTAAATATATGAAAAATTA
>JAFVUY010000119.1 GCA_017502465.1 Bacilli bacterium
TATGTAGAAAAAATTAATGTATATAATATTCCTCAGCATTCTCGTTATAAAGAAATATATTATGATTATTTTAATATTTCTAATTCTACAATTAGCTTAAAAGATGAATATAAAGGTACTTTAAAGGGAAAAATTATTTTACCTTCTAAAGATAAAAATAATAATTATATTTATACGATAGGCGATTTTAGAGAAGGGGGAGAAGGAGGAATTACTCATATTTATTTCTCTTCAGACGCTCAGTATACGACTATTGGAAAACACGCTTTCAGTGGTAATTTCAATGATGAAGGAACTTCTGATGGATTTTTTAATCCAAAAATTAAGAAAATTAAATTACCTTCTACTATTACAACTATAACTGAATATGCTTTTTTCCACAATAATACTATAGAAGATATTAATTGGTCTAATTTAACTTCTTTAAAAATTATTGGAAGATAGGCATTTGGAGGATCTGGTAGCAGTAGCGGTAATAGAAGATGTTCAATCGACATCAATGGTTTACCCGAATCTTTAATAAAAATTGGCGAAAGTGCTTTTTGGAGAGCCTCTGATACAGTTAATATTACTAATATGCCAGCTTCAATGATAGAAATAGGCGGTAGTGCCTTTGCTTTTGCTTCTAATGTCGCTATTACTGAATTTGGTTCTCGAAATAATAATATTTAGATGACAATTGGAAATCAAGCATTTTTTGATGCAGGTGAAAATATATCTTCTATTTCAGAAACTTTAATTTTAAATGAATCAGTTATTAAAGTAGAAGATAGTGCTTTTGCAAGCGGTGTTAATAGTAATATTTATGATAATATTAAAACTGTCTATTTGAGATATGGGGCTGAAAATTATAATGATCGAATGTTTGCGAATGAGGATGAGCCTAAATCAGCTTTCGTTAATTACATTGGTTTGACAAATGTTGAAAATATTATTGATGAATAGGAAGGAGATATTGAACCATAATGACACAAAAGAAAAAATTTAAATATATTGGTCTAAATGGAACTATTTTTTCTCCAGTTTTAATTCCAAAAGCTGATAAAACAGAATTTATTGAGTTAAAAGCAGATGAGGGAAAAATTCTTACTAATGGTTCTGTTTAGAAAAAGATTGTTTTGGTTTTACCAGAAAATGTTTCTAAATGGTCTGAGATTGCGGACGAATTAGAATAATAAAATATAATAAAAATTTAAAATAAAGGAGGAGAAGAGTATTTTTCTCTTCCTTTATTTTTTTAAATTGCAGACAAGAAAGGATGGCTTTTTAAATATGATTACTCAAGATAATTTAAGTACTCGTGATGGTTTATATGCGAGAGCCAATGGTGTTCTATTGAATTCTGCTGTTGAAATAACAGATGCTTATGGTAATACTGGTACTGTTAAATCATTGGCAGAAAAAAGAGGATTTAATATTGGTAGCACTGAGGAAGAAAAAAAGGCAACTCATATTGATAACATTAATACTTATTTTAAATATTTAGATATTTTAGCAGCTTATGAAAATGTAGAACTAGGTAAGCTTTCTTTAGGGCAAGAGGTAGATCCAATCTCTTTTAGCTATTGGGAAAAAACCGTTAATAATGATGGAGTTATTACTGAGGTAATAAAGAATGGTGAAGAAGAATTTTAGCCTATTTTTACTATGCTTCCCGCAGATGAACCTCGTTTTAAAGTAAATTTAAACACTAGAAGAATTGAAATTCCTTCTGGGTTTATTGGTCAATAGGTTCAAAATGATAATTATGCAGAAACTATTTGGTTTGAAGTTGATAGATATTTTGATGCTACAGATTTATATGCAACAGATATTTCTATTCAATGGGAAAATGGGAGAGATAAGGGTGTAACTCAAGCTTTTAATCCTATGGCTAATTTAAATATTCATTAGATTTATGGAAAAATTGTTTTTGGTTGGCCTTTAACCTCTAATATTACCAAAAATAGTGGTAATGTAAGATTTACTATTCGTTTCTATAAAGAAAGTGAAAGTACTGGAGAATGTGTTTACAATTTAACTACATTACCAATGAATTTAAAAATTAATGATGGTTTAGTAATTGAAGGTATAATGCCCACAGATGCTCATAAAGGTTTTTATGATAATTTAAAAGTAAAATCTTTCTATACTATTGTTCCTGCTGCTATGCCAGCATTAGCAGAACTTATTGCGGATGGCAAGAGTACTTCTGTAAGAGAAGGAGATTTAGAAAATGGATAGTTAAATCTTTTAGCCAGAGGCGATTTTAATGCTAGTGATAATGGCGGAAAAGGTACTTTGTCCTATGAATGGATTCGCTATATTGAAGATTCTGATGGTGATATTATTTTAGATCCTAGTTTTAAAGGAGAGGGGGTTCCTTTCTCTCATAGCAATGGAAATGAATATAATAAATTTACCGCCAATGCTGCAGGAGCTTATGGAGTAAAAATTAGAAATTATTACGGTGGAGATACAAAATATTTTATTCCTTCTTATTATAAATTAAGTAATGGAGTTTAGGTTTATAATAGTGAGGAATTGTTTAAGATTCCTTATGCTTCTACCCCTATTTTTAAGAATGTTAATGAAAATAATTTAGAAGTATCTGTTAATGACACTAAAGTTATTTCTTTTACTTTAGATAATGAAAAAAATTCTACTTATCAATGGCAGTATAGTAGTGATAATAGCAACTATAATGACATTGATGGTGCAAATACAACAAGTTTAACTTTTAATAGAACTACAGGGTTTAATGAAGGCTGGTATAAACTTTATGCAACTAATAATAGAAATGATAATAGTAAGAGCGCTTTAAGTGATTAGGCTTATATTGTTACTTATCCAGCTTAGCCTTATATGATTCAAAGCTTTACTGTAAATAATAAAAATATTAATGCAGGAAATGGTGTTACTCTTATTGAATGTGCTGAAAATGAAAGTACAAGCATTACACCAAATCTCTCTGCCAACCCAAATAATATAAAAAGTTTAACCAGTTATTCAATAAAATGGTATCGTAATGATGTAGAAGTTACTAATGTAAATGGAAATACTTTAATTATAGATGATAGTGAACAAAATGGTGATGAACAAGATGGTCAATACATTTGTAGAGTAACCACTGTTTATAATGGCAATGAAACTTCTGAAGACTTTATTGTTATGATATATTTTTAATATTAAATAAAAGGAGTAATGTTTTATGATAACTTCACATCATGATTATAAAGCATAGCTTTATTAGTTAAATAATCCAAATCATAAGTTACAAATAACAAAACTTCCTTTAGATGAACCTTTTTATAAAATAGATTTAAACAAAAGAACTATTTAGACTCCTGAATTTTTAAGTGTAAATTTAGACCATAATGCAGAAACAGTATTTTTTGAAGTAAATCGTTATTTTGATAATATTGATTTAGCGGATATGACTTGTATAATTAGTTTTACAAATGCAAATCCAAATAAAAAAGAAAATGGTTTTATTTACGCTCCACCTTTTTTAGATATTGTTACTAACCCAGGGAAAATTATTATTCCCTGGGTTATTGAAGGTCCTGCAACTTTATACCCAGGTATAATAACTTTTGCTATTCAATTTTATCATTTATCAAAAACATATAATGGAAAGACTGTTGAACAATATGAATAGTTTTATGGAGAAGGTAATCTTCCAGAATATATACGAGTAGGATAGGTTAGTCAAGACACCTTTAATTCTAAGTATCATTATTTAAGAAATGAAAAATCTGAATGTTATTATGATTCAGTTTATAATGAAGACAATATTTACTATGTAAGAAAATCTTAGGAAGAAATTAATGCTCTTGAAATTGGATATTATTATGATTATAATTTAAATACTTTACCTGTAAAAAGTAAAATTTTACATGGTATGGATGAAATTCGTAATTTAGATAATACAAATTATAACTATGAAGTTGATACTTTGAAGGAAATTTGGGATGCCATCAACGAGATAAGAAATAGTTATGAAGATAAAAATATTTTGTATTGGATCATCCCAGAAGATGAAGAATAATAAATGAGGTATTAGTATGGAATGGCTTGATTTATTAAATGACATTTTTAGACTTTGTATTGTTCCTCTTTTGGCTGTTTTAACTACTTATCTAGTTAACTACATTAAAGCCAAAAGTAATGAACTTGTACAAGGCAATGAAAGTATGCTTGAAGCAAAATATATGACTATGCTTGCGGAAACAATTACTGATTGCGTGCTTGCCACAAATCAAACTTATGTTGAAGCATTAAAAGATAAGAATGCTTTTGATGAAGAGGCATAGAAAGAAGCTTTCAGACAAACATATGAAGCAGTTCTCGCTGTATTAAGCGATGACGCAAAAGAATATTTAACTAATGCTTATGGAGATTTAACTATTTATTTAACTCAAAAAATTGAAGCAGAAGTTAATATTAATAAATGATAAAACAAAAATGGGAGACACCTATATTTTTAGGTGTCTCCCATTTTTTTATTTTGCCCTAGAAAAATTTTGGAAAATTTTTGGACATTCGCTGTAAATTTATTCCCAGTATTTTTCATATAATGGCGGAAGGGTTGGAAAAAATTTTACAGAAAGGAAACGTGCGCGTATGTATAATCAACAAATGCCATATGGCTATTATCCGCAACCACAAAACTCTTATAGTCGTCAGCCCGCATCTACATCCTCTCAGATGATGCTAAAAGGACGTCCAGTATCATCAGTAGATGAAGTTAGAGCGACTGTAGTAGATTTTGATGGTTCAGTATTTTATTTTCCTGATATCGCAAACAAAAGAATCTATACAAAGTAGATTGGTTTAGATGGTTCTGCTATTTTATGTATGTATGAATTAAAAGAACTTCCTCCGGCAGAAACACCAATGATACCATCTAATTTTGTAACAAGAGAAGAATTTGAAAGCGTTATTAATCAACTTAGGCAGGTAATGATGGCTCCACCTCAACCGGAACCTGTTCAAGAAAAACCTGCTCTAAATTTAAATTTCTAAAAAAGGAGGCAAAAATATATGATGCAAGTAAATCCTATGCAATTAATCTAGGCGATTAAAAGCGGACAGAACCCTCAGCAATTAATGCTAAGTATTTTAGAAGGTCAAATGTCCAACACTCCCATGGGAGCAAATTTGTTAAATCTAGCAAGAAATGGAAATAGTAGAGAGATAGAACAAATTGCTCGCAATATCTCTAAATAGCGAGGCATTGATTTTGATAAAGAATTTGCCGCCTTTCGTCAATAGTTGGGGGTTTGATAATTATTGGAGGTAAAAAATTATGTTTAACAATTCTAATGGCTATTCTTTATCTGATATCGCCGCAGTCACTGGCAACCGTTCTGGAGGAAATGGTTGGGGAGATGGCGACGGCTGGTGGATTATCCTGCTCTTCCTCTTTGCTCTTGGTGGATGGGGAAATTATGGCAACGGCTTTGGTGGCGGCGGTGGTTCTACTACTCGTGAAGAAATTGCTTACGGATTTGACATGAACGGCCTATCCAATGGCGTTCGTGGAATCCAATAGGGCTTATGTGATGGTTTCTATGCTATGAATACTGGTATGCTGAATGGCTTCGCAGGTGTTCAAAGTACATTATGCCAAGGCTTCTCTGGTGTAAATACTGCTATTTCTGACTTAGGTTATTCAACTGCAAATGCTATTAATGCTAGCACCGTAGCAGATATGTAGAACACTAATGTTATTACTGGTCAGTTAGCTGCAATGGCTGCTGATAATGCTGCTTGTTGCTGCGAAACTCAGCGTGCTATTGAACGTGGCTTCGCTGATACTAATTATAATCTGGCAACCCAGTCTTGCGATACTCGTCGTGCGATTGCCGATAGTACTCGCGATATTATTGATAGCAACAATGCTGGTGTTCGTTCTATCCTAGACTTCTTAACTCAGGATAAGATTGCTTCTCTGCAAGCAGAAAACCAGACTTTAAAATTTGCTGCTTCTCAGCAAGCACAAAATAGTTACTTAGTAAGTCAGTTGCGCGAACCTTGCCCAATTCCTGCTTACTTTGTTCCAAATCCCAACTGCTGCTATGATGCCAGAGTGGTATATGGCAACAGTTGCTGCGGAAGTAATTATAACTTCTAATTGATGTAATGGAGGTTCATAAGATATGGAAATTACTGCTAATGCTTTATAGACAGTTAATGAAAATCAAAATGTACTATTTACCGACACAGTTATTTGCGGAAGTTGCTCCATGATGCACAGAGACGGCAGTGGTCTGATTACTGTAAAAGGTATTACAGACCAGTGCCGCGCACGCTTCAAAGTAACCTTCGGCGGCAATATTGCCATTCCCGCAGGTGGCACCGTAGAAGCGATTTCACTTGCTATCTCATTAGATGGTGAGGCTATTGGAACAACTACAATGATTGTAACTCCTGCCGCAGTAGAAGAATTTTGGAACGTATTCAGTGCTATCTTTATTGAAATTCCACGCGGTTGTTGCGCTTCTGTTGGAGTTCGTAATATCAGCACTCAGCCAATAGATGTTCAAAATGCTAATTTGATTGTAGAACGAGTAGCATAAGGAGGTTTAAAGTATGAGTAAAGATATGATTAAATCAATGAAACAAACCTTAATGTGTTGCGCTCAAGGTCAAATGGGACATCTTGAAAGCGTTGATGCTAAGGAACTTGGCGAAGTAATTGATATGATTAAAGACCTTGAAGAAGCAATGTATTATTGTGTAATCGTTGAAGCGATGGAAAAAGGTGAGCAAGAAGGATAGTCTCGTTACTACCACGATCCTTATATGTATAAAGATTGGGATCATGGTCGTATGTTCTATCCTATGAGTATCAATTATTATAGTGAAAGTGGTAAATATAATCCAGAATAGGGTGATATGAAACATTACTTCACTGAAAACGAAATGAGATATAATAATGGAACTATGTATAATGATGGAACCATGTACAGCAGAGGCCGTATGTATGCTTCCGGTGGAAATGGAGGCTCTGGCGGCGGCAGTGGTGGCAGTGGAAATGGCAATGGCTCTTCTGGAAGTCGTTATTTTCACGAATACGAAATGCCATATGATATGATGATGCGTGACCATCGTGAAGGTCAAAGCCCTATGAGTCGCCGCAGATATATGGAAGCCAAAGAAATGAAGCAGGATAAAAATACTCAATTACAGGAATTAGAAAAATATATGAAAGAACTTTCTCATGATGTAGTTGAAATGATTGAAGATGCTTCTGCGGAAGAAAAGAAATACTTGGCAAACAAGATTTCTGCTTTGGCAACCAAGGTATCTAAATTAGAAAATGATTAATATCAATGGTGAAGATTGGAGAATCCTTTTGGCTTCTCCTCTTCATCCTTTATTATGTATGCCTAATGGCGACTATGCGATAGGGGCTTGCGATGACCCGTCAAAAACAAT
This sequence comes from Bacilli bacterium, assembly GCA_017502465.1. Lineage (GTDB taxonomy): Bacteria > Bacillota_I > Bacilli_A > RFN20 > CAG-826 > RGIG5418. The sequence goes on from JAFVUY010000119.1 coordinate 7,426, forward strand.
AGTTATAAATGAAGAACTTAATAACTATTATAGAAAAAAAGTGTTATGCCACGAATTAACTCATGCCGCAATGTTTAGTTATAATGTAGATTTAACATATGACCAAGAAGAGTTGGTAGCTGACTTGGTCGCAACATATGGGCAAGAAATAATTGGCATGACTAATTTAATATTCAAAAGATTAAAAGATAAATAAAAAATCGGGAAAGTATAATACTTTCCCGATTAAATTTTATTCTGAATTTCTTATTGGAAGGACAACAGTTTTATCGTAATATTCCTTTGCTTGTCCATTTCCTCCAAGACCCTCATACAATTTATAAAATTCAGTTAGCTAATCATACTAATCCTGAGTCATGTATCCTTGTTTTAAATAGATTTTACATAATTGAATTAATCTAAATCTATAAGAAGCAATAATTAAATTCATCTAATGTTTTTCTTTCAAATCAACATTTCTAATATAACTTCTTAATTCTTCAATATCATTTACTATTGGAGTAATTTGTTTTTCAATTTCTTCATCAATAGTTTCTTGTAAAGCAACCTAATCTCTTTCTTCAAGAAGTGCTTGGTACGCTTTCATCTATTTCCAAGTCCAACGACAAAATGCTAATGCACCTGCTGTTGTTAGACTAAGTAATACAGAACTCCAATTATTAGCGATAAATTCTGCTAGCATTGGTTGATTCCCCTTTCTTTTGAAACCTTCTAACTTTTATGAAAACAAGAAAGGGAAAATTAAAAAAACTCGGCCTTTATCAATCCCAGATAAAGGCCGAGTTTTTTTCGTTTATCACAGAAGTTCCAATGCAAATAGCATCACATATATCTTCTGGTAATCTTAAACCATATTTTCCTACAACATAGCTCTAAGCATTTTTCTTCTAAGTGGCGCGGTCGGCACCTTTAATACTTAAACTTGATTTCCAAGTATTAGAAGAAACAATCTAATATTTAATTTTATTTCTTGTAAAATATTCTTCAAGTACTCCACGTACTTCTGCAAGTGCTCTATAGACTTTTACATTCTAAATATCTTTTCCTTGTAATTGAATATCTTCAATCGCAATTTCATTGATATCATATTCATCAATTAAGGTTGCTACTTTATTAACGATTTTAACTAAACGAGTTCCAAAATCATCATCGGTAAAAGTAAAAGCACCCCAATTAATTAATTTGCCATTATCAAAAACAGCATATCCAGTAGTTCTTGATGCCTAATCTAATGCGAGTAATCTCATTAATTAGTAGAACCAAAACCGCCTTGGCGGACTCCTTCTGCGGCATCATTTTCAACTAATTCGTAGGTTTTTAGAATACCTTGACCGATTCTATCACCTTTACGCAGTTGAATGGGGAAAGGAGATAAATTAATCATCTGGAAAAAGATTTCTCCTTCATTGTCTGGATTGTTATAATAATCGGCATCAATAATACCAATAGAATTAGCCATGATTAGCCAATGCTTCAAAGGAGTAGAACTACGAACAGAAAGTTCAAGATACATATCCTTAGGCAAGAAGCATTTTACACCAGTAGAAACAAGCGTAGGTTTAATACCACTTTTTTTAGTAATATTTTTTATTTCATCTAGGGTAAAAGTACCACAAACAGGAGTCTAATACATATTACTAAAACTTTTCATATCTTGCCAATAAGAAGGGACATATGTATCTTCTGCTACTATAAAATCATAACCTGCGGAGGCAGCAGTCCCACGAGTGGGTAATAACATTTTTTCTTCTTTAATAAAACGAGTTACTGCCTCAAAACGAGGGGCATTAGAATTAATTTTAAAAATATTCATAATTATTCTACCTCATACATAATATTTACTTGAACTTCTGGATACTTTTCATCGGCGAATACTTTCTTTGCCTGAACTAAACAATATTCATCTACAACTTCCTTCTTTTCTTTAATTTGCTTTGTTTTATAGTTAAAACTTACAAGTTCAAAGTTAGGGTCATCTTTTAATTCAGCATGAAGTTGTTCTACCTCTGTTACGGTTCCTACTCTATAAGTATCAACACTACTAATTAAATATTTCATTCTATTACCTCAATTTTAATATTGTTTAAAGCATATACAGTTGATTCCGCACTTTTAATTCCTTCAATAATTTTATCAAGATAGCCTGCTGGACCACTTAATTTAACATTATAAACTTCTGTGCCATAACATAACCCAGCAATTGCTTCATCTACTAAATTAGTAGGAATATTAGAAATTGGAGTTGTAATTCCATTTTCTTCTAAATAAATAGTTTGATTTAGAGTTCCTAAATTAACATCACAGTAAATTACTGACATTTAATTACCCCCCTATCATATGGGAAGAAGTACATAACAAACACTTCATCCTCTTCGGTTTTTACCCAAATTTCAATTGCGTTCTCTCCTTCTTCAACGCTTAAAATAGAACCTATATCATGAGCACATCCAATTACTTCTTCTTCAATATTTGGAAGATTTAGGCCTAAACTACTCTGATAATCAAATAAAGTAAAATATCTTAATTCATGGCAAAGCAACATATAATATCTATTTTTTTGTTCTTCGCAAAAAGCAAGGATATTTTCTGTCGCTTCATAAAGTTCATTGTCATCAAGAGGTGTTTGCTATTTCATTATATTTTTATTTAAATCATAAAGAGTTAAGCCAGTTTCTATTTTATTTTCCATTTACAATCTCCTTAGAATAAATAATTCTTTGATTTGAACTACCTCTCATTTGTAGAGTTGTATCTCGCAATTCTTCAATAAAAGGCCCATCAATCAAACAATCAATATTGGATAAAACATATTTTGTCTTATTATCATATCTTTTAACTAATTCTTCATAAGTATATCCAGTCCAAAGATAAATCTTTTGATTTGGATATTTTGCTTTTACTTGTTGAATTAGTAAAGTAGTAAGAAAAATATTCCTATCACATAAAGGCTCTCCGCCCATAATACATAGAGTTCTATTAACTCCATTTGCGCGAAGACCTCTTATAATATCTTCTAAAACATCATTTGTAAATCGTTGTCCGCCTTCATAATCCCAGGTTTCTGGATTATGACAACCTTTACAATGGTGCGGACACCCCTGGGTAAAAAAGGTTAAACAAACACCAGGAGCGGCCGCAGTATCATTATATATAATACCAGAATAACGCATCATATATGTTTTACTCTCTTTTCAACCTCATCTTGCTTTCCTTTGTTGAAAGCAGTTTTATAATTACCAGTTAAATAACCGGTTACTCTACGTAATTGTTGAATTTCTTCGCCGCCGCATACAGGGCAAGCATCATTAAATTCATCAGTATATCCGCAAGTTAAGCAAGTGTCATTAGGCACATTAACTGCGAAATAAGGAATATCTTTATTCATAGCATAATTAACAATTTGTTCTAACGCATCCAAATTATTTTTAATACCAGTATCTAATTCTACATAAGTAATACAACCAGCAGAACTATAACCAGTCAATTGACTTTCAATATCAATCTTATCAAATGGACTCATTTTCTTCCATACAGGAACGTGCATAGAATTAGTAAAAAATTCTTTATCACTAACATTTTCAATTACACCATACTTATCTTTGAATTTCTTCATTGCGGTATGGCATAAGTTTTCCGCAGGAGTATAATAAACACCAAAATTTAATTTATATTGGTCTTTATAAATAGCACACTTTGTTTTAAATAAACCTTCAATTTCTTTTGCAAGAGCCATACCCTTAGGGTCAGTATGGTCGCAACCAATAAGAATTTGAAGTGCTTCCGCAAGTCCTAATTGACCCATAGCAAGAGTACCATGCTTTAAAGCAGAACGAATTCCTTCTTCTGGAATATATCCAGCCATCAGTCCGTTTTCATACATAAATTTAGCAGAATCGGGAGATTGAGAACAAATCCATTCAAATCTTTCAATTAGCATATCCTTAGCATCTTCAATTGCTTTATTTAAAATCTCCATAAACTTATCAACAGAGCCTTCTGCTTCCATTGCCAGAGTGGGAAGAATGATGGTTACAGGACAGATATTTCCGCGACCATCTTTACGTTGTCCAAGCCCATTAATATCCCAGCCATTTGCGGTGCGACATCCCATTGTGCTGAAATAGGTACAAGGGTCATTGATATCGTAGCCTGCGTTTCCAGACCAGTCTACATTCGCATAGTTTGGATATAGGCGCTGAGCAGTGGATTTAAGTGCTAGTCTATACAAGTCATAATTGGGGTCTCCTGGTTCACGATTAACTCCTCTCATTAACTGGAAAATACCGCATGGGAAGATAGAAGTCTTACGCAATTTACCTAAACCTTCAATAGAAACTTCCAGTAGAGCCTTAATAACCATTCTACCTTCTGGTAGAGTACAAGTACCATAGTTAATAGAAGTAAAGGGAAGTTGGTTGCCAGAGCGGGACTGTAAAGTATTTAAATTGTGATACATACCTTCAACTGCTTGACGTACTTCTTTTTCAGTTAAATCCATTGCATATCTGTAAACTTCTTTATTCTGTTCACAATTTGCTTCTCTATCATTAAAAGAAAGTTCTGCTGGCACGATTTTTGCATACTCTTCATCTTTTAAGATGTATTTAACACCATCTTTAAAGTGCTTGGAAAAACTTTTTCTTACATATGGAACCATAGTCCAGTCTAAATGAGTAGCACTTACTCCACCAAACTGCTGTAAAGATTGTAATTGGAAAATTACAGCAACTAATTGGAAAGCAGTATTTACAGAGTTCGCGGGACGCACATCGGTTTGTCTAGTGTTAAAACCATTTGCTAATAAATCATCAAAAGGAACAGATAAACAGTTATGACTGCCGACAGCATAATGGTCTAGGTCATGAATATAGATTCTATTTCCTAAATGATTTTTACGGGCTTTGTCTGAAACTAAATAGTCCAAAGCATATGTTTTGGTCAAAAGACTTGAAGCCTCGCCTACGCGTCCGCCAAAAGATGCTTCATCAACATTCGCATTTTGATTTTGAACATTTGAAGCAGAGAGTTTTTCTCCAATAGCCTTAGTGAAATCATCTCTCTTTTCTCTTGCAACTTCTCTCTTATATCTATGTCTAATATATGCGCGAGCCACATCTTTGCGTTCTGAACGCATTAGGTAGTCTTCAACAGCATCTTGAATTTGTTCTACGGAAGGAATATGGTCTTTTGCGTGCTTTTGGAAAAATCTAAAATCACTTTCAATATCATGTGCGATATCTCTTGCGGTATCGCTTTCATATAACTATCCATCCACATCAATAAAGGCACTATTGATAGCATGAATAATTTTTGTTTGATCAAAAGGGACAATATCCCCATTTCGTTTTATAACATTCATATCATATACCTCCAACCTAAATGTAGTATTTTTTGTTTTCATCAGTACTATATTTAGGTTTTATTTTTATACGATTTACCAATTGTGGCCTTCTATAACCTCAATAACATTATTAACCACTTTAGAAACAGCATAATTATTATTATAAACTATCCAAAAATTAAATTTGGGTTCATTGTAAAGGAGACTTTCAAAATCATAGAAATCAGTTTGAAAACGACGACAAATTTCAAGAACGTCTGGATTATGTTCTCTTTCCAATTGTCTTATTAGACGCTCTTTATCATCAGTTTCAATTAAAATAGGCAGAACTTTGATTTTATCTTTTTTTTCAAGTTTTAAAAGAGAACGAATTCCAGTAGGATTAAACACCCCGATATTAATTTTATCTTCTTTTAAAGCACTCATTTGAGTACCATAAAACCATTTTCTAAATTCTGCTGTTTCTAACATTTTTTGATTATGAAATTCTTCTTCTGTTAAGAAATTATAATCAACGCCATCTTTTTCATAATCTCTGGGTGGGCGAGTGGTACAACTTACAATCCCATGGAATCGTGGGTCATTAAGACCCATGATTCCTTTTTGAATTGTATCCTTGCCCGCTCCGGCTTTACCCATTAACGCAACAATTTTATACATCTTCTTCTAATTCTCCTTGATATCTAGTGCTTCGCAACTTTATATCACCATTAGGATATACTTCATCAATCTTATATAACTGATGCCCGCCAGTTGAATTATACTTCTTCGCAATAAAATTATCTCCATTGCGAATACCCTGGACTACAATCATACTGCCACGATTGAACCAAGATTTTTCAACTACATGCTTCACGCCATCTGCTCCTCGTTCAGAAATCTGCTTATCAAACAGAGAGAAATATTCTTTTCTAAATTTAACTTCTACTACGCCTTCACGAGTTAAAAGAGTTACAGTTCCTTTATCTTTATTCTTCGCAATACAAGTTCCGCAGATTTTATGAAGTTTGAAAAGATTTATAGTTTTACCATTCTTGGTAAATGCTCTATCTACCATTGGTTCTTCTGGTAAATCAAAGAAATTAGAAAATCCATACTTAGGATAATTTACATTATTCAACTCATGGCTGTGATAATAGAAACATAAAACCTCCATTTCCCAAGCAGAAATATTACCGTTTTTGGCATATTTTTTGTAGTTTTCTAAAAAGATTTTTTCATTGAGGGATTGAAGTATGTCGTTGTGATTTTCTGCTATCCAGTTTCTAAAAACATCCATGTAAATTTGATAAACTTTTTTATCCCATTCTTTGGAAGATATGAAGTTATTTTCTTTGATTAAATCTTCTCTTTCAATTTCAATTAAGAAATTAATTGCTCGTTCATCTAATCTATATAAGTCATTATTTACTTTACATACAGCCTTTAAATATCTATTAAATTCATATACTCTACGAGCAAGAACTCTTTCGTCTGTGTCTTCTGGAATAAGACCATACTTCATCATAGTAGGCATATTCTGTAAAGTAATTCTTTTTTTCTTATCACAAGTTTCCCAAATATACCAACCCATACAGAGTTTTCTATCCATCATTTCATCAAAAGCACCAGCCTTAATTAGAGAAATCATTGCTTGACGAGTGGGTTTTACTCGGTTCAAGAAATCTCGTGGGGAAACATAAGGACGATTTTCAATAATTGTATTAACCAAATCGTCGCCAATATTCAATAATCCTTTTAATCCAAAAAGAATTTGATTATTTTCTACATCTGGAACAAATCCAAAAGATGAAGTGTTAATATTTGCTAAACTAACTTTAATACCTGCTTCACGAATTTCGCCAATTGCCTTTGCAATCTTACCATAATTGGTGCTTTCATCCGCTTCATCTTCTTCGCTTTCAATAGAACCACTATTTATCAGAAGACAAGCAGTATTCCAATAAATAGGATTGAAGTTAGTTGCCAAATATAATGTTTGCATACCTACAAAGGAATATGCTAATGCGTGAATAATAGAGAATGAATAACCCATCTGCGGCCCTGCTCCATATTTCCACACATACTCACCTAATCTTTTTCTCTTTGCTCTATCAAGAACTTGCTGATGAAGTTGAGGGATTTTATCCATCTGTTTCTTACCTACAATTTTACGAGCATTATTTGCTTCGCCCAAGGTAAATCCGCAGATATTTTCATCCATCAACATACGCATTAACTGTTCCTGACTAGGTGGAACGCCATAGGAAGAAAGGAAGTAAGGTTCAAGAGTTTTTTGCTCCTCTTTTGTTAAACCAAAGTCATCCATTTCTTTATACCAAAGATTAATATTATTCTTAAAACGAACATATTTATCAATTGGCATTTCGCCACCTTTTTCGCCAGTCATCAATCGCATCAAGCCATTTGCGTCGGCCATTTCAAGTGCGGTAGTAGGCTTAATCTTTTTTGCTGCCTGAGCACCCACGCTACTATCAAACTGGAAACAACTAATAACAGCATTATTAGCCAAAGCATTCCACATTCTTTTATCCGTTTGAGGAAGAACATTTGGATGCAAATATTTATTATAGACTTCACGCAAACTTAATTCTGGTTCAATGACACCATCTGCTTGTAAAAATTCAATCGTTTTAATGATAATATCTTGAACCGAAGTTAACAAAAAGTCATACTTAACACTGCCTGCGGCTTCTTGGTCATGAAGGTCCCACTGGGTTACAATTGCTCCGCTCGGAGTTCTCATAATCGCTGCGGTATCATAAATATTTTCATCAAATAAAATAACACCAGATGCATGGCTGCCTCGTCGGCAAACCAGGCCTTCAATGCCTCCAATAATTTCAATCAGACCAGGATACTGATTTGCCGCATTAATAAATTGAGTTTGAGGTTTTCTATCCTTTGAAGGATCACCATGAATCAAATCATTTAAACTCCACAAAAATCCTCTTTCTACTGGAACCAATGAAGATAAATATTGGGCTTCATCAACATCAATTCCATCTGGATATTCATCAGAACGATAACCTCTACACGCAGTTAAGATTGCTGATTTAGTTCCTTCTGTGCCGAAAGTACAGACTTGAACCAAACCTAACTCTCCTCGTTCCTCTCTAATCTTTGCGAAAATCTTTTTAAGTTTTGAAGGAGCAAGGTCAATATCAATATCGCCCAATTCAACTCGTTCATCATTAAGATATCTCCAAAATGGCAAGTCCCATTTAATTGGGTCCAATTGAGTGATACCAAGAAGATAATGATTCAAACCAGAACAAGCAGAACCTCGTCCCGCACCTACCGTGCTGCCGCACTCCCAGAACAAATCAATATAGTGTTGAAGTGTATTAGGATATGCAAACATACAGGTTTCAAGTTTTTCACCAATAATTCTTTTTACACGAGCTTCTTCTTCCAGTCTATCAAGATAACGAGCATCATTAATTAAATCTAAATCTCGTAATTTTTCAAGACATTGATTTACCCAATATCTTTCTTGAATATTGTCAGATACACACAGTTCTTTTAAAACTTTATGTCTTCTATTTCCTTCACTAAACCATCCTGTTGTTTTAGGATAATTTTTAACTTCTACTTCTGGAATTGACTGATGATATTCAAGACTATAAAATTCAATCTGATTTTTCATATTGATACTATTTTCAAAAATCTTATCAATATATTCATCATCAAACGAAAGTCTTAAAATATCTCTACATTCATCGGGAGACATAAGATAAGTTGTTTCATAGAATGCATCAACTTCTCTTTCACCGCCTTTTGAATTTAGATAAGCCTTATGAACCCATCTATCTTCTGGTCTAGTGTAATGAGAGTCAGAACCGACACAAACATTCAAATTAAACTTTTCTGCCAATCGGCGAATTCTGTCATTTACTAATTTCTGCTCTCCGCTTTTACCGGGTGCTACTTCTAGATAAAAGTTTTCTTTGCCGAAAACACTGGTACAATAATCTAAAAAATAAATAATATTGTTATAGTGTTCTTCTGCGTTCTTCCAATCATCTACGTTTTCGCAATCTTCTAATAGCATAAGTTCACTGCCAAGGAATCCACCCATACAAGCAGTTGTCGCAATCACATGGCCTTTATAATTTTTCATTACACTGGCCAATTCATTATAAAGAAGTGGAACTCTTTCCATTCTTCTATCAGTATAAACATTATACCAAGCAATTGAACTTAATTCCTTCAATGCCCGATAACCAATTTTATCTTTTGCAATTAAGATAAAGTGATAATACTTTTGACCACTACTTCTATCTTTTGTGAGATAAATTTCATTACCTAATGCAATTGTAAAATCTGGATTTGTTTCTCTAATTTTCTTCGCATACTTATTTACCTTAATATGAGAAGATAAACACTCATGGTCTGTGATGGCAATGCCACCCAGACCAAGATTAATTGCTGTATCAATCAGTTTTTCTGGACGATTAATACAATCAAGTAGACGAAGATTTGAATATTCAGTATGTGTATGATTATCAAAAAAAGTCATACATAAACCTCACTTTAATCATTTTATACTAATATTATAACATATTTTTAGTATAAAGTCAATTTAATTCTCTTCATTCATACCCTTTGCTTCTTCAAGAAGATTTACTGCTGCTTGAAGTATAAAGGCAGTATTTTCAAAAGAAGTATTTTCTAATAGAACAGCAACGAGTTCTTCTTCAATAAAACGTTCAACCTCATCCAGGTCTACATTAATTTCCATATTTTCTTCAAACATTTTATTTCCTCACAATCACAACTTTACTTCTAGCACGAGTAATAGCAGTATATAGCCAGCGTGCGTGTTCTTCACCAGTAGGCCATCTTTCTTCAAAAACAAGAACTTTATCCCATTCACTACCTTGTGCTTTATGGGTAGTAATAGCATAAGCATATGAAAAATCATATGGGCCTTCTCTTTTTCTTTTTCTCAATTGAGCTTGCTGATAACTAGTCAATGCAGGCACAGATTGAGTTAAGTACTTATAGTCAATAGGAATGTAATCAAAAGTATCTGTGGGGTCATCATCAATAGAAACGGTTGTATATAAATGAGTAACAGGTTCTTTACAAATCCAAGGAGGAAAATATACATCCTTCTTATCCATATGAGTAATAGTTCCAATAGAACCATTGGTTAAGTCCCATTCACCTGAATTAGAACAAAATCCCCAGTGATTAGTTAAACCGATGATTTTATCACCGACACAAGGCTCAAATCCATATCCTTTAATTGCGCGGACAGTGCAATTAATTTCTTTACGTTTAGCATTGGTAGCACAAAGAATTTGGTCTGCCCATGAATACATCCCTGTATTTAAATCTTTTTCTGAAACAATCATTACTTGTTCATTTTTACAAGGAAAATCTGCTATATCCTTGCCTTCACGCACCCACATAGATAAACGAATAATTTCACTATCTTGTGCCTGCCGCATAATCTCATCCAGAAATACGTGCGGATTATCAAGCACATGGTTATCACTATCTTTATCTACTGGGGGTAATTGACCGGGGTCGCCAGTTGCGAGAATATAAACTCCACGAGTTAGCAGAAGTTCCCACATATCTTTTGGAAGCATAGATACTTCATCTACTACAATGACTTTTAAATGTGCGAATTCTGTTTTTGATTTCTTTACAAAAATAAATCCACTACCATCTGATTTTGGACGAGCGTGATAAAGTAATCTATGTGCGGTGGTCGCGTTAGGACATCCCTTTGCACGTAGAACAGTAGCAGCCTTACCTGTAAAAGCAACATAGCAAACTTCATTATTTTTATCAACACCCAAAGCGTCAATAATAAAGTTAATTAAAGTTGATTTACCTGTGCCAGCATTTAAGCGTAGCCAGCAATACAAGTATAAGGTTTTCTTTCCTTGTATCTGGCTACGGCAATTTTCAATCCTTCTTCTTGCTTTTTAGTTAGCATCAAGATTTACTTCCTCACTTTCTTCAAAATTTAAATCTTCAATATTCCATAAATTATCATGTAATTCTTTATGACAATTTGAACAAATTAAAATACATTTTTTACTTTCTTCTATTGCATCTAATAATTTAAAATGGTCATTGCTTATAGTAAAATCTTTCTAAGAAGGGTCTATGTGATGGAACTCTAATGCTTTTATGCATTTATTATAACCACATCTAACACATCTTCCGCCTCGCTGTTCTTTTATTTTTGCTAAAAACATTCCGCGAGTAAGTTGAATACCATTTGGCATACAGTCATAGCAACAAATTCGCTAACTTGCGGCGGCGCTTTTTGGAGTAAATGTTTTTCCACAAATAGGACATACTTTTTCAGAAATACCTCTTATACGACCTTTTTCAGCATATTTTTTTCTACGCGAAGCGTTTAAACATTCATTGCTACAATACTTTTTTGTAGATTTTTGTGCTTCAAATTCTTTTCCACATATTATACATTTTACTATCATATTTTATTTTTCTCCTTATAAAAATATTTTCTATATTATTTAAAAAATATCTTTATAATATTCGCCAGTTATACCCAAAGTTTTTTTCTAACGATATAACCGGCGAAATTAATCATGTTCTCCAATTAAATCATGAAGGATATTATAAAATCGCATTTTATCTCGTTCTGCCAATTTATAAGCATTTTCAGGGTCTTTATGTTTATAACGAATTTCGTATTCAGCCTGTGCGTCACGAGCAATATTATATCTTAAACACAAACTATCATACCCATAGCCTTTAACTTTCTTTTCAATATCTTTAAACATATATGTTAAATCATATTCTTTAATTTTTTCTGTTCTTATCATAATTTAATATTCCTTACTTCTTTTAATCCATCTTAAAATAGGTTCATTTTCATTATTCTTTTTATCCCATACCAGCCAGCAATATGCTTGTGCGGAACTACCCTGAGGACGATTTCCATTATGCCAGCATTGGATACGATTAACATATTGATAAATATAAGTAGGAGGATTATCTACAAAAATATTTTTATATCTACCTTCCCCTTCAAGAACCTGAGTCCGACATAAAACGACCAAATGTTCTTGGGCTATTTCCAAAGCCCGAATTAAAAAAGGTTCTAATGTAGAATAAGGTGGATTCATAATAACAATATCAGTAGATGAAATGGGGTAGTCGTCACTAAGAAAATCTAAATTATATTGAATATTACAATTAATATTATTATATCCTCTATCCTTAAAATCAGTTCCGATTAAAGTTGGAGACATATTTTGTTCTTTACAATATTCAATAATACCCTCTAACATATGGCCTCCGCCAATACAAGGTTCAAGTATTGTTTTATTATGTAAATCAATACTTAATGTATTCAAAATATTTTTAACCTCGCAAGACGGAGTGGCATAATAATCTAATTCCGCTCTTTCTTTTGAATTTTTCTTATATCCACTATATAAACCATTTTTTGTATATTGTCCCATAATTCATTAAACTCCATTAGTTTTAAAATTTTTTCAATATATTCCAAATTCTTCATAAAAATTATAATCTTCTACAAGTATAATTGGTTCTTCATCCCAGTCCATTGTCCATGGGTCATAAGAATTAGTCTTAATAGACTTTATTTCTTCTATATAAATGTCTTCAATCTCACTATTTGATTCAAAAATTTCCAAATCACTTTTTTGTTTTGCCGTGTCCGCCCCAGTGAAGCCTGCTAATGCCTCAGATAATTTTCTCATGGATTCTGAAAACTCACTTACACTTACTCCAAGAGAAAGAAAATCTCTTGTATGGTGAATAGCATTATCTATATCTGGCTCTTTATCAAATAAATAATTTGTTTGACATTCTATTTCATCAGTGCGGCATTGAAGAGCAGCAACTTCTGTATATAATTCATTTGTTAAAGCAGGAATTTTATTTTCTATCTATTTCACTCTTACATCTAATTCCTCTATTTTTGTTTTTAGAAATTTTAGATTTTCTGAAATAGCCTTAAACTCTGCTGTAATATTTTTATCAGAAATAATAATCAACTCTTTTCGCAATTTCATAATCTTCAATTTGAATTTGAGGACTTGTAAATCCATTAAAACTATTTTTCTAAAAAGTTCCAATAATATCTAAAACTAACATTCCATTATCTGGCGGAGTTAATTCTTCAATTTCATCCTCTTTCATAAAGAATTTTATGAAACTTATTCTATCTTGCGGGAGATCAATTCGCATAGTCTTTCCTCCTGCTCCAATGAATCGGAGGCTAGATTTATCAAGTTTGACTCCTCTAATTGCGATGAGAGGTTCGTCAATGTTTTGTCCCCATAACTCTCGCCAATTTGCTAACTCATAAATAAGATTTCCTGTAAGTTCACTTGCATCTAAGATGAAGTCTACTCTATATAAGCGTTCAAAAGATACTTCACTAAGTAATAAGTTAATTGTACTAACAAAATTGGAAAAATCTTTATCAAGAACTCCTACGCCAAAAGCACCTTGATGTCCCTCCGCATACATAGTTAAATTTGTATCTGCGAGAAAATCTTTTAAATTAGGAAAATTATAACTGCGGCCAGAACCTTCCCAACTCTTAACTCCATCTCTAATCATTTCTTGTAAGATTAAAGTAGGTCTTTGATATTTCGCAGCCAACTGGTTCGCAATCAAACCAGATAGATTTTTATCAACCAATCCATTGGGAATGGGAATAATTAAAATCTTATTTTCAAGAAGATTATATTCTTCAATAATTTTATCAATCGTTTCAAGACCTTCGTCTTGAATTCTTTTTTGTCTATTCTTTACATTTGTACTGGTGCGACCGGCCTGTTCCGCACGGGTTTCAAACTGACCTTTACATCCTCTCTTGGTAGAAGGAATCATTTCATATGCTCTAAAATCAAGCATACTTTCAAAAATCAATATCTTTTCATCATAGGAGCCAGAACGGTTAATCGCATTAATAAAAGGTGCTACATAGAAAGCAACAGCAACAGGAGTAACTCCTCCTTCAAATTGTCTAGCATTTCTATCAACCATTTCTTTGAAAAATGGATTTCTAATATTTAAAAGTCCTTTTTGAATTAATGCCTGTGTTTCAAAATCTCTGGAATCCATCATATCAGCAATCATCCCAAGAGAAACTAAATCTAAGAAATTGTCTGCTTCATCAATTCCCAGTAGTTCATCAATATAGCAACAGAATTTATATGCCATACCTACACCAGATAAAGATTTAGTAGGATAATCACAAAGTTGATTATTGATTACGCACGCATTTTCTGAAACCCTGGGAGCCTCATGATGGTCAATAACAAGAACATCAATGCCGGCGTCTGCAAGATTTTTGTGAATATCAAATTCATTAGAACTAGAATCAATAGCAATTATTAATTTAGTTCCTTTTGGAATACGGTCTTCAACAATACCATGATGTTTATCTAACTAAGCCTTATAAATAATATTGTTCTGAGCAAAATGCGGAAACAATCTATTTAAATAGTTAATAAATAACGCTGCCGAAGTAAAACCATCACAGTCACTATCTATTGGCATATAAACTAAACTATTTTCATTTATATGTCTTAATAGCATTTTTACACCTGTTTCAATATTAGCAACTCTACTAGGAGCAATAATATCAGCATCACTAAGATTTAAAAAATGCTAAATATTTTCCCTTTTGATTCCTCTATTTAAAAGAACCTATTCAATCATTGTAGGTTCTGTTTGTTTTGAAATCAATTCATATCTCATTCATACTTTCCCCAATAAAAAATCTATATGCTGAAAAAGGTCCAACGCACATGCAACGCATAATTACACTATCAATAAAATCAAAAGGAATACCGTGTTGAATATAAGATATATTGCATCTTTCTCCTCTGGCTGATTCATGGGCAAGTCTTACTTTCCAAATATCTCCATTGTCAAAGAAAACCATAGGAGACATACTATACCAGCACTCTTTTTCAACATTAACACCCCAGTATTTATATGATTCAATCATCCGTCGCAATTGAGCCTTTCCATCTTCGGTTTTCAAACACCAAATTACGCCTTTAATTTTCATAAATATACTCTTTCTTTAAATAATTTTAATTTTTATAATACTATATAATTAGAAGTATTAAGCATGAGGTCAGAAATACATAAAGTATTTAACTTTGTATATGGTATTCTAATAATTGGTATGTTATGTTTTTTGCACCAACTATTTTTATATTCATCATGTTGTTGTGTTATTAGAAAATTTTCTTTAGTATTCCATGTGTGAGGATTACTTTTATAATAATAATGTTGCTCGCCATCATATTCAATAATATAAGAATTATTTACATAAAAATCAAATTTAGCATAATAATTACTATCCTAAAATTTACAATTATCAAAAATTTTTTGTTCTTCAAATGGAATATTCTCAGATTCTAATAAACTTTTGATAAGAACTTCGCCTTTAGATTTCATGCAACCACAAGAAGATACTTTTCCTTGCTAAAGGTCATGAGTATTAACTTCACACCAGTTTCCACAATCACATAAGCACTTCCAAATTACTCTACCGTCATTGCTGCGTTTATTTGTTTTTTCTTTTGCTATTAATTTACCAAACCTCTAATCAATAAGATTTAAAGTCTAACGAGCAATATTATTTTCTATTAATATAGATTTTTTATAACATCCACAACTTTTAGTTTTTCCATTTTTTAATCCATCACTGCGAATTAATTTTTCTACTCCACACTAACATCTGCAATTCCAATAAATTTTATTATTTTTTTTAATCGGGCCATCAATCACTGTAAAATAATTAAAAACTTGACCTATTAAATTTTCAGCCATTTTATCACCTTTCCTTTCAATAATATTGAAAATTAAGAATAAATAATTATAATACTTTAACCATAATCAATTGGCACTTATAAAATAGTTCTTTCTTTAAATAATTGAAGAAATTTTTCAGGACCTTCATCAATTGGACTTGATTTATACCCTGTAATCATATTTTTATCAAATATAAAACTTATTGTAGCAAAGTTTTTATATTTGTCATTTATCTTTCTAAGATTTTTTGTTAGATGATGCCATTCTTCATCTTGGGGTTCTTGAAACTGACGGTCAAACGCAATAATTATTTCTTCAACACCTAAATCCAAAAGTTGTTGAACTTGATAATTTGATAAACTACTACCGCAGCAAGCAACTGAAATATCAAAATTAAAATAAGATTGATATAATAGACAAGATTTTTCAGATTCAAAAACAATTGCTTTTTTCATAATCTTAATATATTCTTTGCTATTATTCAAATTGTATAAATTCATACCAAGAGGATGATTATACATTTGACCCATTATATAAAGAGGTCTGTATTTACCAAATCTTTCGGCCTCTTCTTTACCAAGTGTGCGGCCACGCACACCCACCAATCGGCCATCGGGGTCAAAATGTGGAATTGTGATTTGGTCGCCTCCTGGATAGAAACCAATTTTATTATAATCAATAACGTCTTGCGAGATGCCTTCATTTAACCAAGGTCTTATATTTACTAAATAATTAAATCTATCAAGAATAGTTTTATCATATTCTTTTAATTCAATTTTATTGGTTTTTAATTCAATATTTTGAACTCTATCATAATTATTTAAGAACTTCCAATCATCTAACTGGTCTTCCGCTTCATCTTTATATGAAGCGGAAATACCAAATTTAAAAGCAATATAACGAACTGCGTCATTTAAGTCAAATACTTTTTTCTTTTGAATATCAAATACTTTAATTAACAGTTCAAAAATATCAAAGGTTGAATCACAACCAGTATAGCATTTAAATAAACCTGTATTTTCGTAATAATATAACTTTCTACTTCCTTCCCCCGGCTCATTATGGCAGATGGTAGTTGAGATAATGCCGAAACTAGTAAACTCTGGTTCACCACCCCACTCTTGAAGCAGTTCAAATATATCTTCTATTGTTAAACTATTACGAATTTCAAGTTTATCAAATACTACCATCGCTCTGTGTCACCTTTACACAATATTCCTTCAATCCAAAGTTTTCATTTACTACTTTACATAGAAAATCATTAGGACGCATTTTTGCGTCTTCGCCTTTGCGGTTCTTCAACAGTTGCTGTGCCATCGCACGAGGCATCTTGTATTCACAATAACCTGCCTTGTTTGTGCTACTATTCAAAATCTTCTTCAACTCTGCAGGATTTACTTCTATTACATTATTAATATTCTTTGCCATCTTTTTAATCTCCTTTTTTATTTCAATGCTACAAGCATCTTCATATAAGTTTAACTTACTGCGAGAACCTCTCATTAGAAAGCACCCTCTTCTTCTGTGATAATTTTCATATCATCAATACTTAAAATTTCATAATCATATGTCGTAGCAAACATAGGCTTAATTCTACAACAACCTAAATCTGCTTTACACCACAAATAAATTCCTTTATATCTTCCTCGTCTATTTTTATAAACAGACATCTTGATATTAGGTTTGTCAAAAGCATTAGTTGCTAAAATATTTTCTAATGCTTGAATATCATTATCTTTTACACCTAACAAAATTGCCCCATAGTCAATCTTATCGGCGATTGCTTTCGCACCACGAAGTAAATTTTGGTCTGGTGTATCCGCATCTGTATAGTTACCATTTAACTGAGTTGCTGACATAATAAAAATACCATATTTATTACATAAATCTTTCAATCTAATTGACAACATAAATAGAATTGTATCTTCACGAAGTTTTACACCACCGCTCTTGCGAGTAATTTCTTCTAGAATTTTCAAACTTGTATGGATATAGTCGTGAAATACATATTTAATATCATAATCACGAATATTTTTTCTAATTTTATCTTCAACGTCTTGAAGTGAGAAGTCTGGTAGTTCTTCAATATAAATTGGACTTTCCGCAAGGATACGGGCTGCTTCCAGAACACGTTCTCTTTCATCGCCTTCATATTTACCATTCAAGATATGTTCTTCATTTACATTAGATAAGAAAGCCAACATCATAGTTTGAACTTCGCCAAGTTCTTGTTCTGTTGTAATATATAATGTTGGTTCTGCTGTACCATTTTTAATCCAGCCGAACATTTCATCATAAATACGATTACAACCAATATAACAAGCATCCGCAATCATTGAACGAGTCTTGCCGATACCAGTAGCGGCCGAACGCAAATAAAACTTCTTTAATCTTGCTCCTCGCGTAACTGTATTAATGAGCGGGCCATATAGAGGAACACCAACTTCTGGATGCTTTTCCAAATCCGCAATCAGTTCAAAAATACCCTCGCCAGCCTGCGATGCTTCTCCAAAAGAACCGTTTACATACTGACTACGAATGTCTTCCATCTTGCCATCAATGCGGTCTGCTATTTGCTCCAATGTTGTGTTATCAAGATAATCTTCCTGCATTTGTTTCTTTTTAACATCCAGAATATTATCTGGGTCATAGATGAAAGAAACATCCAGTCCAAAATTATCATATGCTCTTAATAGAGTCATCTTTTTTAATCGGTTATAATAATAATCAAAGGAAGAAGAATTCGCAGTTTCAGCAATTTTCATCAACCACTCTTCACCCTTTTGTTTTACAAAAATTTCTTTACTTTTGGGTCTTGAATCCAAAAAGTCTAATACATTATTAACTGAAATTTTCTCAGCACCTAATTCGTGTAGTTTATAAATTGCTCCAAAAGCAATCTTATGGAATTTATCTGGAAAATCTTCATCTGTAATAATATACTTATCAGTATAGTCCAAAAGTTGTGGAGTATTGAATACACATCCAATTACTTGCATTATACTTGTAGTATCAACAAATTTACTGCTCATTCATTTCTTCCTCTTCATCTAAAAAAGAAAATAAATTTCTTTTCTTCACTTTTCTTTGCGGAACTGGGATATGAACCTCCCATTCCTTTGGGATATATTTATTTATATCCTTTGATTCATTCTTTTGTTGTGCCAACCATAACGCATAATAATAATTATACGCATCTTGATAAATATATGGAACAATACCAATTCCAGTATACCTTGTATCAAGGGGTTTCTTCTTTATTTCATAATAATAAACTAATGCTTTATGAATACCAGAATATGTATAGTTATAATCATTTATAAATTGATTAATTTGTTTTTTAATACGAGGACTTACAAAATCTGTTTTATAAAGTTCCATTATATAAATATCAAGTTTTTCAGCATCAGTCTTTTCTCTTTTATCTTCCAATTCAGCACAATGTTTGTGCGAATATTTTTCTCCAATTTTAACAAATTCAGTTTCTTTTTTGTTGAAACTTTTTTTACAATATCTACAAACGACAATATCATTTGGGTCTGTAATTTCCAATTCTGGCACATTCGCACCATTAGCCTTCTCTCGCAAATAACAATCTGCGTGAGCATATCTTCTACTTTTAGGAGAAACGTGAGCAACCTTATCTCGGTCAAAATTTGTATTACAATAAATACATTTTACATTATGTGCTATTGAAAATCACATCCTTTCATATAAATATTATACCATATTTTTTTATAAAAATCAACCCCAAGCATTTTCTGCTTGGGGTCTTTTTATTACATCAAATCTTCTTTGATTTCGTTAAGAATTAGATAAATGAATTCAGCCTGGTCGGGAGTTGCGTCCGCAACCTTTCTGCCCTTACCTAAATATCTTTCTACGACTGCTGTAATCTTAGGAGCATTGCTCTGATTCTTGGTCATAATTACTCCAACGATTTCGTTGAATTCTGCCCTCAAAGCATCGTAATCATAAGTCTTTGCGATAGGAGCAATTGTTCTTTCATCGGTTACATACTGACCATTATGTTCATCTGCTTCCTTATCAATCGCACCCTGAATAGCATTTACCAGATTTTGATAACTCATAGTAATTTCATTAGGAATATACTTGAATCGGCAGCCGCACTCAATAGAGCCATCGGGAGAACGCAAAGTCAGCACAGACATTTCATTCTTACGCTTCTGGTGAGCATAACCATAAATGTCAGCCATACCAGCGATTACTTCTCTTGTGCTATTGGACAGAGAAGGACGAACGATAGTCTTTACTTCATTAGTTGCGGGGTCGGTAGATTGGGTTTCCTTGTGGTGACCGATAAAGAACACCGCATAACCCAATTGAGTCAATCCACGGAAAATTTCGTTGAATTCTTCCTTGAACTTGGTCCAACCCTTGCCATAACCTAGGTCGCCCAGGTCTTCAATGCCATTTTGCTGGCAAATATATTTCTTACAGCGGTCCGCAGCCACGTCAATAGTATCAACAATAACTGCCTTATAAACTTCCTGTACTTCTGGTCTTTTCAGTTCACGGAATACCTGCTTCATTTCACCCCAAGAGGTAATATCCTACGCCATTACACCAGGCAGTGCGTTATAACCTGCTTCAAATGCCAGAAGCAAACAACCATCCATTTGGGTCGCCAAGGTGGTTTTTCCGGTCTTGGGTGCCCCATAGATGTAGGTGATGTAGCCACTAAGGTCGCGAGAGACCTTATGAGGCTAAATATTTAATAGATTAATTGCCATTATTATTATTCTCCTTTATTAGAAGTTAAATGCACCATTTGCGGGAGCAGGAGCAGGATTAATAGCATTGCCCTTAGAAGCCTTGTATTCATCCTGACGAGCCTTCATATCAGCCAGAGCAACTTCACGTTCTGCCATAAACTTAGTCATTTCAGTAGCGGTGATAGTGCTTTCATCATCCCACAGATAGGGTTCCTTCAATGCCCAGGTGATAACGAAATCCTTCTGGGTATTTCTTACTTCACGAATTTCAGTGCCAAATGCACCTTCTTCTTCAACTTTGCGAATAATAACCTTAGAAATCTGACGACCCTTTACTCTGGTAAAGACAGGATTCTTGGGGGATGCTTCCAGTCCTTCAAAGTAATTCATAGCATTGGGATTTACAACAGATAATTCAACGGGCAGTAGACTATTTCTAAAATCAAAAATAGCACCCTTTACAATTACTTTTTCATCAATGTTTCTTTCTTCGTCAGCATCAATACGACGAACATTGGTGATGACAATATCACATTCAAAAGTGTTACGATTGTTTTCATCTTCGTCCAGACTTGTTGCTACGTGAACAAAGCCGCCTTCATTACGCTTTACGCTTACCAGTTCTTCTTTACCAGAACGGTCAGAATAGAATTCGTTCAAACCAATGGCAGAATCACAACGAACCATACTTGCTTTATCAGCGCCATCCTTCATTACACAAGGAATTACACCATTGATAATATTCATCAAAGTACCAAAGGTAGCATTTTCCTTACCTGCCGCAGTAGTAGCAGTTATATAAGTGAAATGAACAGGTACAATATTCAGAAGAGCATCATCAGTAGCAATTTCAATATTACCAGAAATGAACTTAGTACCAGGATTCTTGGACTTAGGACCAGACTCCTTCAATTCAAGTGTGTGCTAATACAGTAGGCCCTCAATATGAGTCTTATTTACAACTTTACGCATTATTCATTTACTCCTTCTTCAATAATAAAATTCTTTCCTTTTTCAGTCAATGTATATACAACAGGGTCTTGACCTACTTTATCACAGAAACCATCTGTGACCAACTTGCGGAGACTGCCGGAGACACCGCGAGAAGAAATAAACAATCCTTCTGCAATATCCTTGGCTTTAAGAGCAGGGATTCCGCACTCCTGCATATATTTCAAAATCTTTCTACCACCATCGGTCAGAACAGGCTTATCTTTTACCTTATCATCACGCAGGATAGTCAGATAAGTTTTGACATTTTCAGTCATATACTTTTCAACGATTTCGGGGTTTGCTTCCATTAGAGCATCTAAAAACTTCAAAAATTCTTCTTTCATCAGAAAATCCTCTTTCTTATATCTTATATAAATATTATACCATAATTTTTTAATAAAATCAATTAAAGGCGTTCATAAGTTATAAATTGATAATCAATATCTTCAAAAGTTTTTATATCACTCATATCAACAATAGCCCACGAAGAATCTTTATCAACATTTGGGAAATAGGCATCTATGTTATTATGTGATTTATAAATTTTAGTTAAATAAATCACATCGCAAATATCTAAATATTCAGCATAGGTGCGGGCCCCGCCAATAATAAATACTGTTTCTTCTGGATGATCTTCCAACCAATAGCCGAATTCCTTTTCAGTCATTCGTAAATATTCATCGTGCGGATAAACCTCTTTTTTTCTGCTTAAAATAATATTTCTACGATTGGGCAAAGGTTTTTTAGGTAA
This sequence comes from Bacilli bacterium, assembly GCA_017502465.1. Taxonomy (GTDB): domain Bacteria; phylum Bacillota_I; class Bacilli_A; order RFN20; family CAG-826; genus RGIG5418. The sequence goes on from JAFVUY010000119.1 coordinate 30,050, forward strand.
AGACCTCCAAGTATTAGTTCCCATAACTACTGTATGTCTAGTAGTAAGTTCCTTAAATCTCTTTAAGTCTTCTGGAATATTTTCCAATAGTTGATTATTATAACCAATACCCCAATCGTTATCAACTGCTACAATTGCCGCAATCATAATTAGATACCTAAATCAAATTTCAACTGAGGCTTCATAGATTCATAATCCATCATGCTGAAGTCATCAATGGTGAAATCATAAAAATTGGTTTTTTCTGGATTAATATGAAGCATTGGCTTAGGTAAATCTGCCTTAATCCAATTGTCGCCACTCCATTCAGCCGCCTCTCTCTCATTAAAACGAGCAAACATTTCGCCTGCCTGTTCAATGTGACGGTCATAGATATGTTCATTTGCTACGAAATGACTAAACCTACCAGGCTTATAACCAGTATGTCTAGCAATCATCATTAGTAAAGCCGCATATTGAACTTCATTAATGCCGCCAGGTCCAGAAGCAGTTAACATATCGCCACTACGCTGAATTAAAACCATATCAAGGTATTCTCCACGAACATTCCAGATTGTCATAAAAGCACAAGGTGCCAGACCGGGTCCGCTACGCAAATCATCTTCCTGCCACAAAGACATGACCTTGCGGCGGCCGTATGGGTCATTTTTAATATCTTCAATAAGACGATTTAGTAAGTCATAATGCTTAACAGTAGCACCATAGCGCTGACCGATAGTACCATCGCCAATATCCCAGTCGCCCCACCAGGTAACACCCATTTCTTCCATTTCACTAATTACATTAGTAGGCTTCTGGTAGATGGTAAAAATTTCTTTAATACCAGTCTTCCAAGCGATAGGTCTTAAAGTACAGATAGGAAATTCTCCCTTTGCCAAATCATAAGTTCTAAAAGTATGATTTATAAAAATACTATGAGCAGGAACGCCATCGGAATATTTAGGACGAGGGTTAATGTCCTTAATACCATCCATTCTAATGCGAGTAATTATATCACTCATATAGTAATCTGCTTTTGTTAATACCATTTTTATTACTCCTTATTCATAGTAAAACCAATAAATTTATCTGCGTTAGGGATAATATATTTTACATATTTATCCAAATCATCAATTACATAAGGGGTATCATCCAGCAGGTCAGGTTCATATGCTAAATCTTCATAACTGTAAAATCTTACACCAGAAATGCCATATGCGTGTGCTTTTTCCTGCATTGCTCTTGGATTAGAACATACAACAGCAGCACCCACCATTTTAGCATACTTAATTAACTTTTGAGTCTTTCCGCTACCTACGGACTCAATAATCTTATACATAATATACTCCTTATTTTATACTATATCCAAATTCTTTTGCTTTATAAAAATTCTGCCAATAATCTTCTCGTTCATTTAATTGAGAACGGTCACATTCTTCAATAATTTCAAATGAAAAATTTTCTACTCCAATAGACAACATAGCAGGATAAAGTTTATTGCGGGTTAGAGGCTCTGCTCCTATACCTCGCTTGATATGTTGCTTCCAACGGTCCGCAATATGAACTGCTTGTCCCACATAACACATACCATTTTCAAGGTTGGTGATTTTATAAATACCAGTCTTAACTTTATTTCCAATTACTCTACCAATTAAGTCAGTATAAGGTTTTTCATAATAAACCTTCCATATAACTTTATTAATTGGTTCTTTGTTTCTAATTGTTTGAGTTGCCTGTCGCAGCAAACCGATTTCCGCAATATCTTCATCTGTTAAGACAAGTTTATAGAAATCTTTTTGTGTGCGTTCTAATTCTGCTCGTTTATTTACTTCAACGGCAGCGGCAACTTTATTTTTTAATTCATTTAAAACAAACGTAGACTAAGCAATTTTTTCTTGCTATTCGTCCGCTATATTCTAATAAACGGAAGTAAAGTCAGAAAGCATTATGAGATATTCTCTCTCATAGTTTTCTTTCTCTTGGTTAAATTCATTACGAATTTTTTCCAAAGCATTATTTAATCTTTCACGAGCAAGATTCATATTTTCTTCATAAAAAATATCTCCTGCCTATTTAGCCTAATTGCTTAAATCTTGAAGATTTTGTCTTTTTATTACTAATTCTTGATTTAAATTACCAACATCTATAATTAATTCTAGTTTATGGTCTTCTAAACCTTTTATTTCTTCTTCAATACTTTTTTTTAGATATTTATTTTCTCGCTCTTGTCTTTTATATTCTTGATTAACAATTTCTAATTGTTTATTCTATTTGGCGATTTCTTCATTGTAGATGGTCTATTTTTTAATTGCGGGTCGGGCAAAACCATATCCACATAAACCACCAATGATAACACCCGCTACTAAACATAAAAGTTCCATAGTGATAAAAAAACAGGGGTAAATATTTAATTTACCCCTTTATGAGTTTTTATATAAATATCTATTATTCAGCAGCTGCTTCTGCGTCAGCATCGGGGTCCAGAGCCAGACCAGTATCAGTCAGCTTCAGGAACTTAACTGCCTTATGAGTGTGGTCGTCCAGTTCAATTTCTGCGGGAACGCGAACACCATAGCCCTTACGCTGCAGAGCGGAAGTAAAGATACCATCAACCTGACGCTTTTCCAGGCCGCAAGCGGCAGCAACATCAGCAGCGGTAACATCTTCGCCGTGAACGCTCTTCAAATAATTTAATACCTTCTTAGAATTTTCCTTCATTGCCATAACAATAAATCTCCTTTAATAAATAATAATTTTAAATTTTTTCTTTTAAGCTTTAGCTTATGTAAATATAATATCAAAAAAATTTTTTAAAGTCAAATTATTTTTCAAGAAGTTCTTGAATCATTTCATCAAGTATCATCATGTCCTCAAAGGTTTTTACACTTCCAGAAAGTTTTACAATCTAATTCTAGGCATCATGAATTTCTTGACTATCTTGACTTGTCTGAATCACACGCTCGCACTCAGCAATCTTTTTGGCTAAGTTCTTGAGTTCTTTCTTCTTCATTTAAATTTTTTCTTTCCTAACTTTACGAATATATTATACAAAAATTTTTTCAAAAAGTCAAACCAAAGAATATTTAGTTAAGAACTCTTCTTCGGTTATGACTGGAACATTGAGTTTCTTAGCACTCATATTTTTCGCAGAAGTAGACTTATTATCATTATTGATTAGATAAGTTGTATTCTTGCTAACAGAACTTGATGTTTTACCACCATGAGAACGAATTAAGTCTTCTAACTGTCCTCTGTTCTTAAAATTAACTAATTTACCAGTAATTACTACTGTAATTCCATCAAGAGATTGCTCTAAATTATTGACTCTTTGAGGATTATTGATTTTTAGATGTTTATAAACATCGTCTGCTTCACTATAATTGAAGCATATTAAAGCATTATGCTTACTCTCGGCGAACCCATCATGTTGCCAGAAAGGATACTTATTATGTACCTTCAATCGCAAATCTTCATAAGAATCAATAAATTTTAGCAACTCTTTTGCCATTGTACGTCCAATCAAAGGAATACCAATAGCAGAAATAAAAGATTCAAGGTCACAATCTCTTGCTTTTTCAATTGCGGTAAGTATATTCTTTACAGATTTTTCACCAAAACCTGGCTTTTCTTCCCATTCTTTTGCGTGGTCAGCCAAATTAAAAATATCAGTAAAATTATTTACCCAGTTCCATTCAATTAATTTTTCCAAAGTTGCTTTAGAAAGACCCTTAATATCTAAGCCCTTCTTACCGCAAAAATGGTCTAATCTATTGATTAGTTTTCCATCACAAATTGGGTTTCCGCACATTAATACCTGTGAATCATTTTCACAAACTATTTCTGTTAGTTCACCACAACAGGGACAAGTTTGTTGAATATGAATAAAAGTATATTCTTTACCTTCTTCAATATTTTTATCAGCAGAATAGATTTGAGGAATAATTTGATTTGCTTTATATACTTCTATCTTCTGGCCAACATAAGGTCTTCCAAGTGTTTCTTTTAAAACACTAATATTATGTAGGCTAGCACGACTAACTTCTGCACCATCAATTTCAATGGTGTCAAAAATAGCAATAGGAGTTAATTTACCAGTTCTTCCCATAGTATATTCAATACTTTTTAGAGTAGTAGGATATACCTCATCAAAGAATTTATAAGCAATCGCATTTTTAAAATGATGAGCAGTTTGACCTTGTTTTTTACCATATTCAATATCATTGAATTTAAAAACAATACCATCAATAGGATAATGATAATGGTCTGCTTGATTTAATAGGTATGTTTCATCATCATAAGTATAAGGTTCTTCCTCTTCATCAATAACTAAATGAGGGACTATTTCAAACCCTAATTGACTTAAATGATACAGTCTATTAGCAAAAGAATTATTCTCTTCATATCCCTTAACCATATCCCACGCTACAAAGGTGAGTTTTCTTAATCCGCACTCATTCGCATCTAAAAGCCGGATGCTACCGGCAGCAAAATTGCGGGGATTCTTATATTCTTCTTCAAACGTTTTGAAGTCATTATATTTACAGATGACTTCACCATCAACTACTAACTCACCTTTATAGGAGATAGATTTAGGAATAGAAGGAATTACTACCGCATTATGGAGGATATTTTCACCAATTTTACCATCACCACGGGTCTCCGCAGACACCAGAACACCATTAAGATAACGCAATGAGCAAGTTAAACCATCAAGTTTTAACATTGCCACATATTGCTGATTATTCATAAATGATTTTACTTCATCCATACTCTTGGTTTTATCCAAAGACAACATAGGATGATTATGTTCTACTTTTTCAAGAGAATTTACTACGTCATAGACGATTCGCTGAGTGGGGGAATGCGGAAGGGTAAATCCACTCTTTTTTTCCAATTCTTTTAACTCAAAAAAATATTCATCCCATTTTCTATCACTCATAATAGGCGTGCCTAGGTCATACATTTCCCATGCTTCTACCAATAAGTCAGTGAGATATTTAATCCTTTCTTCCATAATACAAACCTTTCATCTTTTATATTTATATTATATCAAAAATTTTTTTAAAAATCAAATGATGGAGATTTTACTCTCCATCATTATTATACTCTGGGTTTTGTAGTTCCCAGTCTTCATAGCCAAATTGTTTTGGTACTTTTAAATTAGCCCAACTAATATATCTATATATTATTTTTTTTGGATGAGATAAAGTAGAATGTTCTAATAAATTAAAATATTGTTTTTCCCAAGCCATATAATCCATTTCTTTTAGAAAAGGTTTTACTGTATTAAAATCAAAAGGATTTATTAAATTACTAATTTCTTCTTTGGTATATTTAGTATAAAAACTTCCATCTCTACATTTAAAATAAGTTTTATCCATATTACACCTTACTTACAGACATTACTTTGCTACCCTTAATCATTTGATTGCCAATGCTTGTTCTGCCAAGAGCAGGAATATCTGTTGCTGATACACAAATAGAAGTTTTATCACCTACAATAAGGACACTATCTTCATCGCTTACCATTGCGGCAGCAACTACTTTATCATCGCCCTTATAACAGTTTAGACCTCTACCGCCCCGTTTTTGAAGAACTGCTTCCTTGGGAAGAATCTTCTTTGCGACGCCACTTTCTGCGAAAATTGCCAAAGCATCTTCCGCATTGCGGACAGGCATTGCCGCAACAACATAGTCTCCATCAACCAGATTAATACCCTTTACACCAGAAGTCATACGAGAAGTTGCTCCAACTTCCATAGAATTAAACTTCAATACATAACCCTTTGCGGTAATTAATGCGATAGGTTCATCTTTAATCAAAGTGACTGCGGCAAGAGCATCTCCATCTTTCAGATTAATTGCTCCAATACCAGTTTTCTTTTTAGTTCCAATATATTCTTCCAAAGCGGTCTTTTTAACAAGACCATTTTTGGTTACAAACATTACATATTTAGCATCTGTATCTCTATAAATAGAATACATTACCGCAGGTTGCTCGTTTCCTTCCATCGGAACTAGACCCTTGATAGCAGCACCCTTTGACGCATTTGTACCAACAGGAATATCATCTACCAATAGTCTATACATCTTGCCCTGATTACTAAAAATCATTAGAGAATCAATTGTGTTAGTCCTAATAATTGCGTGAGTAATATCTTCTTGTGTCTTGATACCTTTACCATTTCGCTTCTGGGTGCGGAAGGAAGTTGCTGGAATACGCTTGATAGTTCCACCTTCGGTCATCACAACAACGCACTTTTCTGGTTCTACATACTGAATTTCTTTTTCTTCTTTTGTGCTATCCGCAATCTGTGTAATTTCAGTACGACGAGCATCGCCATACTTTTTTACCAGTGCTTCTAATCTGGAACGCAATTCAGTTTCAGTATTCATCAAAATCCAATCATAGTGATTTACTGCTTCAATCAGTTCTTCCTTTTCCTGTTGGATTTCAATTTTTTCCAGATTTGCCAACTTACTCAGTTTCATATCAAGGATTGCTTTCGCCTGAGGTTCAGAGAACTTATACTTCTCCATTAAAGCAATTTTCGCCTTCGCAGAACTTTCACTTGCCTTGATAAGAGCAATAATATTGTCAATATCTTCTAATGCTCTCAATAGACCTTCAATAATTTCCAGTCTATCCATTGCTTTCTTTCTATCAAATTCAGTTTCTCTGCGGATACAATCTACATTATGTTCAATATAGATTTTAATACAATCTTTCAACCCCATTTCAGTAGGAGTCTTATTAATCAGAGCAACTTGATTATATGAGATAGAAGTTTGAAGATTTGTTTCCTTAAACAGAAGATTAATAATAGACTTCATTGAAGAATTTTTATCACATTCAATTACAAGTCTAAAACCTTTCTTTCTATTACTTTCATTTCTAATATTAGTAATACCATTAATCTTTCCTTCATCAACGGCTTTACCAATTTCTTCCATCAATGCTTCGGTAGCAACTCCATATGGAATTTCATAAAATACAATATTATTATCTTCAATATCATATTTGCCACGAAGTTTTACACTACCATGTCCAGTTCTAATAATATCAGCCAAATCTTTTTGATTGATAATTACGCCACCGGTTGGGAAATCGGGTCCCGGCAGAGTAGGTTCCTTACCATCCATATAGTCATAAATAGCCTGTGCTACTTCACCCAAATTATGTGGTAACCAGTTACAAGCCATTGCTACACCGATACCTGTATTTGGATTACACAATAGATTGGGGAAGATAGAAGGAAGGGTTACAGGTTCCTTCTTGGTTTCAGAATAATTAGGAATAAAATCTACATTATTCTTTTTGATACCAGCCAAAAGACCTTCTTCTGTTAGTTTTGCCAATCTTGCTTCGGTATAACGATATGCGGCAGGTCCGTCGCCATCTCTATTACCATTAGAGCCATGGAAATCAATCAAAGGATAACGCATAACCCAATCCTGGGACAGACGCACCAATGCGCCATAAATAGAGCTGTCGCCATGAGGATGCCATTCTGCCATAACATTACCAACAATATTTGCACACTTAACATGAGGTTTCGCAGAAGAGAATCCTTTATCAAAAGTTCCATACAGAATTCTCTTTGCTACTGGTTTCAACCCACTTTTTGCGTCAGGGATTGCTCGGTCTGTGTTAACGGCGACCGCATATTCAATAAAATTTTGTCCTAATTCATTAATCAAATCATTAGTTTTCATATCCAATCTCCCTTAATTTTTCTAATATAATACTATCTTGAAATTCAGGAAGTCCTGTTACACAATAAATTTTTTTTACTAAATATTTTTCATTATCTCTATTTGATAAAAATTTATTAAATAAAATAGCATTTTGTTCATACTTAAATTGAGGTTCAAAAATTTTACCTTCTTTTGTATGAACTTGGTAATATACATCATTATAGTACATTAACAGCCTCCGCGCTATGTTCTTTAATAAATAACTTTCTAGGAGTAATTGCGGTTCCCATTAAGTCATCAAATAACTTATTTGCTTTATCAATATCTTCAACAGTAATCTGCTTTAAGATTCTATTATCTGGGTCTGTTAGAGTTTCTTCTGTCTCTTCAACGGACATTTCACCCAGACCCTTCATTCGGTTAACTGTATAATTGCGACCTTGATGAGCCTGTCTAAATGCTTCCAGTTCTTCATCATTTTTAAGATACTTATATTCCTTACCAATAGTAATCTTATAAAGAGGAGGAACGCCCGCATATACATAACCATCAAGAATTAACTGAGGACAGAAATTCCAAATGAAAGTATAAAATAAGTTTTTGATGTGAGCCATCATATCCAATATTTCTATTGGGACTGACTATCTCTTACTGCGGGATGGAAAATTTTTCACCTTTATTTACTAAAAATTTTCCATCCCGCAGAATCCCATTTCGAAGTGCGTATCAATAACACCCCAACTCGCCCGATACGGCGATAGTCGATACAGGTTAATTGTTAATCCATTTTTTCTATTTTTTAGAATATATAGGTAAATTTTTATAACTACGCCCCCATAGCATAGCCTAAAAAGTCTAGAATTTCATTTTATCTTTATAATCTTCATAAATATTTTTTGCGGATTCATTGATATATCTAGTTCTAGCAGTCATAACTTCTTCATCTGTTAATTGAGCACTGGAACCATTACTACCAATACTATTCTCAAGACTATAATATTTTTTATTTTCTTCTGTAAAAACTTCTGGCATAATATGATTCCAAGACCTTCCTTGCCAAAGGTTTTGAAAATAACTAAAAGATACTTTATCCGCAAAATAATTATTATAAATATCTTTTTGTTTTTTATGCTACGCATAGCACTATCTAATAAAATAAACTTCTTTTTCAGTTAATTTTACATTTGGATTATTTTCACCTATTAAATTAGAATTTCCACCTAAATTTTTATTATAACCATTTTCCATTGAGTTATAATAAACAATCCAATAAGTTTCTCTTTCATTTAATTTTTCAATAGGACATTCTTCAATAACTTCACAAGTAAAATTATTTTTACCTAATTCTTTAATTATCTTATCTAATGGAATTCGTGAAGATTTTCCTTTATAACAATGCTCTGAAAATCTTCTTTCTATATCATTTGACTATCCAATATAAATTTTTCCATTTATAAGATTTGTAATTTTATATATTCCAATCATAGTTTAACAATCCTTCCCACGGGATTCCCATGCCTTGCGGTTTAGGGTTCCCCGTTAGCATATTTTTTCTTTCTATTTTATATGAAAACCATATGGGTCTCATAAAAGATAGTTGTCCAAAATATACCCCTGTGATGAGCAGGAAAGGAGATTACAGGCACTTTTACATACCATCCACGTCAGCATCACTCATAATAATAATCTTACCATATCGTAAATCTTTCTTATTATAAGTGATTTTCATTGTTTGTTTATCAATGGTTAATCCAAATGCTTCAATCATTGTCATAATTTCTGCGTTCTTTTGGATTTTATCAAGAGTTGCCTTTTGAGTATTTAGAATTTTACCTCTTACTGGCATAACCGCCTGAAATTCATTGTCTCTTGCAGTTTTCAAATTGCCAGAAGCAGAGTCACCTTCTGTGATATAAATTTCACATTTATTGCGGTCTTTACTATAACAATCAGCTAACTTACTATCAAATTTTAGAGCCTTTTCTTTCTTCTTTTCAATATTGCGAATAGATTCTTTTGCTTTCTTTGCGGCTTCTCTTGCTTTGCGAGCAAGCAGGGCCTTATCCGCAATCATTTTTACTTCCTTCTCATTATTATTCATCCAACGAGTAAGTTCTTCTACAAAAGCAGAAATAAAAGGTTTAGTTTCAATTGCGGTAATTCTTGACTTAACCTGTGCGTCATAAGATACGCTCGGCGCAGTCATATTGAATACAATATACAAACCTTCTTGAATATCATCACCAGTAAGGTTTTCATCCTTTTCCTTCAACCATTTCTTTTCTCTGAAAAACTTATTCATCTCTCTGGTTAAAGCGGTTTTTACCTGTGTAATATGAGGACCGGATTCAGTAAGGCCAGTATTTACATATGGAACAATAGTAAGACTATAATTAGAAGTATAAGTCATTACTAAATCCATTTTAAATTTACCATCTTGCCACTTAATATCAAATCTATTTTTAATAAGTTCTTTACCCTTTACTGCTTCATCTACGAGGTCGTTAATACCATTTTTAGAATAATATTCAGTAATTTCACCTTTATTAGATAAAGTAATTTTTAATCCAGGGCATAAACAAGAAATGGTTTTAAAAAGAGTTTTTACTTCTTTAATATTTACCTCAATGTTTTTAAAGAATTCTTCACTTGGCAACCAAGAAACAATGGTGCCCGCAGGCTCTTTGCTTTCACCGGACTGTCTAGCAAGAAACTCACCTTCTTTAAACTTAACTAATTCATACTTACCATCTCTATAAGTACAAACATTAAGCCAGTGAGAAAGATAGTTAGTAATCTTACTACCGATACCAAAAGAACCAAGCGAAGTTCCTTCATATGTACCATCTTCTCTATACTTACCAGAAGTATTTAAAACGCTAAAAGCGGCTTCAAGAATACTTTTTCCATCTTCTCTAAAAGAATTAGGAATAAAACCTTGGCCGTAATCTCGCAGAGTAATAACTCCATTATTATCAATTTTTACATCAATCTCATTACCATGACCTAATCTAAATTCATCAACTGCATTAGAAAAAATTTCTACAAGCAATTGAGTAGAATAAGTCGTATCGCCGGCATAAACGCCTGGGCGCAAACGAGTAAATTCAAGTGGAGAGAGTGATTCAATACTGCTCTCATTATAAAGAGTTTTATCGCTCATTTACAATCTCCTTAATTATATTTTATAAAATATTATAACATTTTTTATTAAAAATGTCAACCATAAATTCTTTTTGCTTCTTCTGGTGTAATTTTACCAGTAGCAAGTTTATCGGCGAGTTCATTCCACTTATGACCCGCATGGCCTTTGATTTTTACCAGATGAATCATACTAGTATGTGCTTTTTCAAGAGCAAAATAAGCCTGAATTAAATCCAAATTTTCAGGAACTTTTTTATCACTCTTAACCCATCCATTGCGTTCCCAACCATACATCCAATTAGTAAAAGTTTGAACGCAATAATTAGAATCGCTATATACTGTTGGAGCAGTCCATTCATCGTGACCAAAACCATAAATTACCATACTATAAAGAATTGCTTTAATTTCTTCTCTATTATTAGTGGTATTTTCTGTTTGTTTACTATAACAATCAATTAAATTATCATCATCATCCACTACCACAACCCCAAAACCGCCTGGGCCTGGATTAGGATGAGCACTACCATCAGTAAAAATTTTCATAATGAATTAATACCGTCTTTCTTTCTGGATGTTTTTCAATAACAGTAATATCTTTTACCATATAATTATTGTTTGGTATAATAGTATTTTGTGGAAAAATATCTTTATAATATGCGACAATACTATTCATTTCATCAACATCAACACTGTCATCAAAAGTTAAAATAATTCCATCTCCTGGTGCTACTTTTGCTACATCAATCTACACGAGTGTGGTCCTCCCAATATTCTCTATATTTATAATATCTATCTTCCAGATAATCATAATTAAAAATTTCATCAAAGAAATCTTCTTCATAGGTATAGTCCAGAGTAGAACAATAAATATCATTCATAAAATGCAAAACAACAGGATGCATAAAATTTCTATGAACTTTGGCTTTCTTTTCCCACCAACCACGCTGATAGGTTAGACTCCAATCTTCTTTTTTATATGCCTTGCCGGCTGCAAACTGGTCACAAAGCATTTCAACACAATCTTCAAAAGGCATAATACGACCAACAATACCTTCATCAGTATTATCAAGCCAATACTGCCAGTGATGAGTATTTCTGCCTTTGTGATGCTGCCAAGCATTGCTTACTCCATTTACCTGCTTAGAAATCTCAATAGGTGAGCGTTCTCCTGTAAAATATTTAGCAGATTCAAAAAATTCTGTCGGAGAAAATTTAGACAAGTCATGTTTAATACCTCGCCAAGGGATACCTGCTTTACAACAAAACTGGAAAACATATTTCTTATGAGTCATTACCAATTTAAAATGTTCCCAATATTTATTCATAATTTATCCTTTCAAATTTGTCAAGATTTTTTCTTTATATGAATATTATATCATATTTTTTAAAAAAAGTCAAAAAAAATAACCCAAGACTATTTAAAATAGTCTTGGGTTAAAAAATTATCCAACAGGTTCATCAGAATTAGAAGTAAGTCACTTCATAACTGTTTCATATTTAATACCGCCTTCGGTATTTTCTTTTTTAGATTTTTCATAGTAGAAAGCCTAACTAACGCCATATGCGGCCCAGGGGAATCCGGCCATTACAGCAAGCCAGGGCAATTCCCCAAAATATTGACAAAACACACAAAAATATGCTAAAATTAACATAGCAATAGTGTTTATCCAAATTAAAATAGATTCCTAGACAAGAAGTTGTTTAGAGAATTCCAATTTGTCTTTTTTCTTTCTTCTTTTCATCAAACCTACTCCGTATATGCGAGATTAATCCATCCACGAGGATTTTCAATTTCGCCCCATTCGCCATCACTATCAATAATTTTATGAATAGAATTTTTATAAACAATTCCAATAATAGGGTACGCACGACCCGCACCTAAACGCACATTTAGTCCATTAGCAGTCACTCTGACATTCGCATCTTTTTGCTATTGGATATTATCAATTTTTTGAATTGAAGCAACAGCCTTATCAATAGCAGTTAAAGTCACTGGGCCAGCAATACCATCCACTTTTAAATCTTCGTTCTATTGGAATTTTTTAACAGCATTTACAGTAGCATTACCATAATCGCCATCAGCACCCCATATACCAAGATCGTAACCTAACGCAATTAAATCTTCTTGAAGTTCTTTTACTTCTGCTCCATTAGACCCATAGCGTAAAATTGTAACAGGGGTAGTATTTTCAGTTGTTGGAACCATAGGGGCATTTCCACCAAAAGTAGAACGAGGAGATTGCTCATGTCCATACCAAAAAGCTTTATAATTTCTTGTATCAATATGAACAAAATTTTCTCCATTTTTTTCATATAAGCCAATACCTTTAATGCCCATTGTTTCCGCTTTTCTTGCCACATCTACTGCTGGAACTGGTTCTTCTACAAACTAAATATCTGCGGCTTCACCAGTTGAGTGTTTAGAACCACGGGCTCCGCCAACAGCAGCATTATGGGAAGGACATCTGTATCCACTATTAATATTTATTGGTTTATCAAAATAATCTCTTAATTCTTGTAAATAATCAACTAATTTAAGGTCAATTTTTACAGTAGAACATTTTCCACATTTACATTCAAATTCACGAGAGTTAAAATTTTTACTTAACTAAACATTTTCTCCGCGAGTATATGTCTAAATTCCCATTGGTTTTTCAACTCCTTTCGCATATTTATTATAAAATTTCTAACTATATGATAATCTAATTGCTGACTGCGCAGATGCATTAGCAGGATTTTCAAATTTATAAAGAACAGCATCTGATGCCTCTTGGAGAGAAGATGCATTTAATAAAACTTTATAAACGGAATTAGTATAGTTATTTTTTAATTCATTAACTAAAAATTTTAATTGAGTATCTAAATTTCCAATTGAAGTATTTAAATTTTTAGCAAAATTGTATAAATTTCTTTTGCGGGTGTGATAGGTCCATTGGGCTAATCCATAGCCCGCACAATCATTGATAAAATTATCATATGAACCATCATCTACTGCTTTGGTATATTCTTTATCTGAATATCCTAATTTAGTATTATAAATATTTTCTAAATTCTCTGGCTATAAACCAGATTCTGCATATAAATTACCCATTAAACCAGCAACACCATAATCATTAAAACCCGCTGATTTTAGATAATTCCAAATATATTTTTCCATTTTATCTCCTCCCTTTTGAGATAAAAAAAGTAAGCCAGAAAAATCTGGCTTACATATATTCTGCTATTTGAGCAATTTTTGAACGATGAATATTTTTTAATTCAATTTCACCATATATGTCGCTGCCTCTAAATACCTTAGAAACTCGCTTCATACCATTGTTTTCCCCCGCAAACTCTACTAAATCCACCTGAGTTTTGTCATCACCATCAATAATACAAATACTATCTTCCCCAATGCGTTGTAGGGCAAGTTTCATTAATGTAATATCAAGGTTTTGCGCCTCGGAGATATAAATACCCGCTCTCATTCCAGTTGTATCATATCCTCTAATATCAGACATAGGTAGTAAGATTAATTTTTCATCATTAATCATTTGTTCTACTGCAATTCTTCCACCAAATTTACTACTTAATAAATTACCGATTTGTGAGTCTAGTAATTTTTCATCGCGAGTACCAGGATAAAATCCTAATTTAGCAGAGTTTTTAGTTGCGACTGTATTACAGAATACAATGATTTTATCAATTTCTCCTTTTTCAAGTCGGTTTAATAAGAAACTTAAAGATAAAAATGTTTTTCCTGAACCGGCTGGGCCTTTCAGCATAGTGATTTTATTATTTACTAAACTGTCTGCCGCAAGAGATTGATAAATATCATTTTTTAATGGTTTAACTTTACCAAACCATTTAGAACTGAAATCAGAGTAACTTAAATAACGATAGCCATCCCCAGTCCAACAGAGTCTATCAAGAGGGTTTCCCGCAGTATCACAGATAACAATATATTCATTAATCATTAAGTCAAACATATTGAAGTTTTGACGACTATAAAAGTCTGCCATCTATTGGTCATTAAGATTTACAATTTTATATCCACAATAACCATCATCTTCAATTTTTACTGATTCAATACTATCATTTCCAAAGAATAGATTAGCAATATTATATAAGGCTAAATCATTAGTTACAAAAATGGTATCATCAGGACATATTAACATATCATAATCAATAGCGCATGATAGAATTTTTAAATCATTATTAAAAGTCTCAAATCCTTTTTCTTTAATAGGACCAAGCATATAATCTCTAAAAATCCATACATCATAATTATCTGTATTATCTGCGAGTTGAGATAATAATCTTCTTGCTTTATATTTAGTTTCAGGGTCTTTATGAGCAGAAGTTTTAATTCCCTCTAATTCTTCTAATGTAATAGAAGAAATAATAAATTTGCCTTCACTAAATAAATCATCTACTTTTAACAGTAGGCTACAAGTGTCATAAAATTTCATTCTTCTTCCTCCTCACTGTTTGCCGCAAAGCCAATAGTTCTTGTAGTTGGAGTATTTTGTAAAACTTTTTCAGTTTCTGCTTTTATTTTAGTAATTTCAAGACTTTGTTTTGAAACTACAATTTTAAAATATCCAACAATAATTTGAAAACCCTGCACAATAACAGTTGCGATTTCTTCTAGTAGGGGAGAGACTATTGAAACGAAAATCATTCCAGCAATAAAGTAATTGAGTATAAGTCTCACATCCTCTCATAAAGATACTAATTTTTTAAATAGACTAATTATTTTGAATTGGCCTTCTGGCGTCTTTCACGTATTTGTCTATAATAAGCATCTTTTTGAGTAAGATAGAGTTTCAACCCTACACGTTCCTCGGCTAGCATTTCTTTAATTGTAGTTAAGTCATTTTTATATCTTTGAATCTGTCTGCGTAACATATAATTTTCATAGGTATTTTGATTATAATGTTTACTATGGAACATACAACCCTGTAAATGCTCCAAGGCTGTCAGTGCAGGCTTAATTTCATTATCTCTAATATGACAAAGCACTTCAATCTTTGCTCTACGATAAGCAATTTCTTCACCCGTTCTGCGACTTTTCATATCTTCATCATCTGGATGGCACTCAGCAGAACCATAAAATAAATTACCTTTATATTCAATTTCACATACAGTAGTTCCAAGATTTTCAATCCACTCAAATTTAGGTTCTTTATTCATAAAATAAACTCCTTTAATATATTATAATAATATTATACCATAAAAATTATGAAAAATCAAATCTGGACAATTTTGGATAAAAAATACCCTATGCGATTTTTTGCCAAATTACGGCCGAGAGCGGGAACAAAAAAGAAAAAAGGCAAGGAAAATCCTCGCCTTTTAATTAGATTTGAATATCGGTTACAGTAACAGTTTGTTCAACTGCAATTAATCTTTTAATGGTTTCTTCTAAAGAAGGAACCCGAATCATATTTAAGGATTCAGTAATTTCTTCATTTCCAATTACACCAGAGATATATTTACCAGAAATAAAATCAGATTTTTCAACACCATTGGAGGTGCCAGAAGCCAGCTTATTGACTTGACCACCCATAATATTAAGAATGGATTTGCCGTAAATACCAGTTACAGAAGCGTCTTCGGTTTCACCGCCACCATATAGTCTTTCAATTAAACCACCATTGACAGTAATAATAGAAGAGCCAATAGAACCACGGTTTACACTTTGAACTACTGTAAATTTACCGCCATTAATAACAACTTTTACAGCCCCGGTAGTACCATTAGAACCGCCTGCGGTAACCCATTTAATATCTCCTCCGTTGATTTCAATATCAGCAGACCCTAGTCTGCCCATGCCAGTTGCGCAACCTCCATATAAAGTCAATGCTTCACCGCCATTTACAACAACAGAACTATATCCAACAATATTGCCAGTAATATCATCATTGATATGATTATTAGAACCGCCTGCTCCAATACCTTCGGAAATTTTTCCACCATTAAAAACAATAGAAGCAGAGCCAACATTACATCCACCTAAGCCACCGCCAACAAGACTTTTAACTTTGCCACTATTCATTACAATAGAAGAACCTGCGTAGGAGCAAGGCTTTTTGCTTCCATCACCGCCGCCAAAAATTCTTGTATTATAAGGAACATGAATTTCCTCACGAGTATTAGCATCTAAATCATAAATGACAGTATTATCAGTGCCACTATCTTCAATAATAACGCCTACGCCATTACAATATAAATTACCTTTTGATGCATCATAAACAGGTTTTAAAGGTTTCATGCCTAATAAATCTTCTATGATTTCATCTTTATCAGCATCAGTCCAGTAGTCAACACCTTTCACGGGAGAATAGCCTGCTTCACCTTTTTCGCCAGGAATACCTTGTTCACCCTAGTCTCCTTTTTCACCCTTTTCGCCGGGTACACCCGTTCCTCCGCCGAGTGTGGAATCAAGTTTCCAATTGCCGTTTTTATCAATTTTATGCACTTCACCATTAGAAAGAATTAAAACAGTAGAACCTTCTGCTACTACTGGTAGTTCTGCAAAATCTTCTTTTGTATCGCAAAGGTATCTTTTTACAATACCATAGTCTAAGTCACCAGAAGAAATAATATTAATCATAAAAAAACCCCTTTCTTTGATTTTTCTCTAAAGATATATCAAAGAAAGGGGATATAAATTATTTAATTTTAACCATTATTTTCGCTATTTACAGCGATCTTTGCTCCAAACAGGCTGGACAGCAGAGCCTTCATATCAATGCCCATGCCCTGTGCCATACCTTCGGAAATCTGAGTGGTAGTATCAATGATGTTGCCTGCCAGCTGGCCGGAGTCTCCACCATACATATACATCTTGTCAATGCCCTTGTAGCCTTCGCCAACAGCCTGTGCGATTGCGGGCAACTGTTCAAAGTACTTGCCGATGACCTGCATCTGCATATCTGCCATTGCGGCTTCGCCGTACTGCTTCATTGCTTCTGCCTTCTTCATCAGACCTTCTGCTTCTGCTTCGGCCTTTGCTCGGATAGCTTCTGCTTCTGCCAGACCCTTGGCCTTTTCAGCCGCTGCGATTGCTTCGCCTTCTGCCTGAATTGCTTCGGCCAGAGCCTTCTGTGCTTCTGCGTCAGCCTTTGCCTTTGCTAGTTCTGCAGCCGCGTTCTTTTCAACTTCAATCTTCTTTGCTTCTGCCTGTCGTTCACGTTCAAACAGTTCTGCTTCCGCAGCCTTCTGTTTTGCATACAGCTTGGCATCAGCATTCTGCTGTTCTGCATACTTCTGAGCGTCCGCAGTCTTCTTGATTTCTGCTTCCAGCTTACGTTCAGTAATAGCAACTTCACGTTCCTTCAGCTCAATTTCCTTTTCCTGACGGGCCAGATTTGCATTTGCGACAGCAATTTCGTGCTGCTTACGCTGATTTTCAGCCTCAATCTTCTTTGCAGCATCAGCCTTTGCCTGTTCGGTATCAGCCTTTGCCTGCAATTCAGCCTTACGGATTTTCAGAGCAGTCTGCTTTTCAGCAATTTCAGTCATTGCCTTTACTTCTGCGTCCGCAGCCTTCTGGTCTGCTTCTGCCTTTGCAATAGCAACTTCTGCCAGAGTGTTTGCCGCAGCAATCTGAGCATCCTTCTTAATCTTTTCGGTATTTTCAATACCCAGGTCCTGGATTACACCATTCTTGTCAGAGAAGTTCTGAATGTTAAAAGTGGTCAGGTCAATACCCAAATCAGCCAGGTTAGGAGTTACGTTTTCCATAACCAGTTCAGAGAAAGCCTTCTTGTCGCCACGAATCAGGTCTTCAAAATTGGTCTGAGAAATAATTTCACGGATATTACCTTCCAGAACAGGAATTACAGTATCACGAATCTGTGCGATAGTATAGCCTGCGAACTTGCTTGCCGCAATCTTCTGACGAATGGGGTCAGTAGAAATAGACATATTAGCAACAGCATCTACCAGAATGTGAATTGCGTCCTTAGTAGGAATTTCATTTCGGCTTGTAAAGTCAACCTGAATATTTTCCAGGGTCATATACTGAACCTTTTGGATAATAGGAATTACAAACAAACCGCCGCCAGTCTTGGTACGAACCTCGCCCAGACCAGACACAATCAGCACTTCATTAGTGCCTGCGACCTTCCAGCAGGATTTAATTACAATAATCGCTGCCAGTACAACCAGGGCGACAACCGCCACAACGCTCAGAATAGAAAATACGATTTCCAATTTACTTTTGCTCCTTTTTCAATTTTCAAAGTTCAAATTTTTATTTATTATATAAACGGATAGGTAGGATTTTCTGCCTTTTTCCATTCAATATACTTATGAAGTTCTTCTTTCATTTCTTCAATAATGTCGTCCAGTAGAACTGGATAACAATTATGAGAATCTACACCAACATGATACATTAGAGGGTTAAAATTTTCAAACCCAGGCATCATATCATAAAAATTTTCAAACTGATGGGTATGCCCGAACAGATTTAAAGTGTTTTCTCGTAGATGCTCCTTTGTTGGCCCATTGTCTGTTACACAGGGAAAATGGGAAAGGAAAAAATTATACTTTTTATATTTCAAGTATTTAGCATCACAAAGTTCTACAATATTGGGTTGCTGTGCGTATAGTTTCATACGGGCATCAGTGTCATGATTCCCACGAATTAGATGAATGCGTCCCCGCAGTCGCTGAATATATTTGATGTTAGATTGCTCACCCATCATAAAATCGCCCAGCACATAAACATCATCATCCTCTTGGACTTTACTATTCCATCGTTCAACAATGGCTTCATTCATTTCTTCAACAGAGTCAAATTCTCTTGTTCCCCAAATGAAATCTTTATCATGTCCAAAATGACAATCGCTAGTTAGCCAAATCAAAGGCATCATTCTCCTTTCCAATAGTTAATAGTCAATTGACCAGAATATTCATAAGGATCTGTATCAATAGGACTAGTTTTGTTAGAATACATCTGTTTAATTACATCATCAGGAACCAGTGCCCTGCCAGAACGCATTGCGTTTCTTTCAAGACACAGGCTCAAAGGTGTATCAAAATATACAGGAATAACTTTTACATTTTCCGCAATCTTCAATGCTCGCATAGTTTTCATGCGAGAGGCAGTATTAATATGAGTAGCATCTGCATACACAATTTCAATACCTTCGTCCAAAGCCTTTTGGATTTCATTTACGAAAGTGCGAAATACCTTTTTCTCATATTTAAAATAATCGTCGCCATCTTTCAACATTGCGAAACGAATTTCGTCGCGAGAAATATGTCTTGCGGAATCAAACTGGGTTGCATTAGATTTTACCCAGGTTGTCTTGCCCGAGCCCGCGGGCCCGCAGATAAGATATAGAGTCTGCTGCTTCATCCTTATACACCCCATTTTCAAAATTTTCCTTAAATTCAATTACATCATCATAGGTTTTACATTCAACATGATTAACTTCCTGCTGACACCAGGGACACCAGAGAGCCTTGCGGTGATTCTTCGCGTGAAGATGACCTCTATTGCGAGCAATCGGCAAACCTTCTCTACCACAATTCATACAGTAAAAACTATGACTGTAAAGATGTGTTTTTCTTTTCATCTTTATCACCTTATATAAATATTATAACATATTTTTTATAAAAAATCAATAAATAATTTCTTCGTCCAGTGTATCAAGATTAAGCAGAACAGTGTAATCGTTCCATACTGCTCCAACATCAAGATTTACTTTGTGATTGCCGCAGTACCAAAAAGCACCAGGTTCATCTTCTTTATATCCGTAGGCTTCCAATACAATTTCGTCCATTAGACCTATTGGTGTATGGCCGTGAACAATAATAACATTATTAAAGTTTTCATTCCAAGTAGGCCAATTGTCATAAAAATGGTCTCTATTCCATAGGAAATCTACCTCGCCTCTATTTTCTAGACCAATACCTGGGGTAAAGCCCGCATGGGTCAAAACAAATTCAAGATTCAATACTTCGCTGCAATAAACATCAATTTTTGGGAGGTTGCGAATATAATTAATCCAACTTGTAAAATTTGGTTCTTTAATCATATCATTAAATGTATCTCGTCCGCCATTGCGTTCAAGGTCTCTACGATTGACAGAACCATCTCGCAGGCCTATATATTCTTCACCTGCTTTTACAAGCATATCTTCATGGTTGCCTTTTAGGTAAATAAACTGCGGGTCATTACAAATTGCTTTAATAGTTTCCCAAGACTGCGGGCCCCGGTCTCCCGCATCACCAAGGAAAAAGACTGCGTCATCGGGCTTAATAAAAGCCTTAATTTTTTCATACAAGTCATACCGGCCGTGAAGGTCGGCACACGCATATACTGCTATATTTATCAAATCCTTTCTACGAGAGAATCAATCATACCAGTTAATTCATCATACTTAACCATAAGATTAGTAGCGTTAAGATAACCACCATCGTGGAAATAAATTTCTTCCAAAATAAGAGCAATATAAAGTTTTAATTCTTGATAATCATAAGATTTAAAACCTCTTATGAATTCTTCGGCACTTTCTGGTGTATCAAATTCCAAAACACAATCATCATAACAAAGAGGTTCGTGGTGTATGTCAAAAATATAGAATTTACTTTCTTTCATTTTCATCCTCCTTATTAACGGGAACAACATCAATATAACCATCTTTGTAAAGTCGGTACATTGCTTCTTCCATCGCCTGTTCAAAGTGAACAGATGTTGCTTTAAAAATCCAACCAATAGAAAAACCAGTTAGAATATAAGTAATATTGTCCATTCCTGCGCGAGCGCAGATAATCGCTACGGCAACTGCCATCAAAAGCGTCATAATATCAAACTCCTCTCTTTTTTCTTTCTTTGCGAAGCATTTTGCTTTCCTGTTTATTGGGAATATGTTCGCGAGTTGCTAAGACAGATTTAATTGTCGTTTGATATTCTTTTAACTTATTCCACTGATCGTCTTCCCAAAACCATTCACCCCAAGAACGAGTGTCGTTTAAATGATTAAGCAATTGACGAGTTTTTAATTGATTAAGTTCTTCTATTGTCATATATTCACAAATCATTTCATATTTCATCTTTATATTCCTTTTCTATTTGAATTGTAATACAGTCTATGGCTATATTTTTATCATATGTAATAAAGGTGGAAGTAGCATTAATATGAGAATCAAAAGATATACGATAAGGAATTTCACACTCCATCAATACTTTCTCTAATTTTTCCCATTCTTTTTCTGTAATAAAATGTTTCATAATATATCACTCCTTAACCTTATATAAATATTATAACATATTTTTTAATAAAAATCAAAAAAGGACTATTTTCATAGTCCTTTTAAAAATTATTTAATTAAATAGCCAAGTTTATCCAGAAGAGCCGTACCACCAACAATTTCGGGACAAATAATACATAAAGCAATATTTTTAGCAAAAAAGAACAATCCAATACCAATGCCAATCCATAAGCCAATTTTTAAGAATTTAAGCAGGTTTTTTCCCTCTAATCCATCATCAGTTAAGAACCAGACAAAAGCAGTAATAAAAAGACTAATAAGAATAGCAACAGGAATATACCATATATTGTTAATTGTATTATACCAAGCAAAAATTGTTAAAAATTCTGGCATATTGTTCATCACTGCGGTAGTAGTTGTGCCGAAAAAACTGGCAAGTTGCTGAACTACCGAAGCCAGCACCTATTCCAAAGTAGGAGTAATCATAGTTTCCATTTATTTCACCTTATAATAATTATTTTTTAATATTTCAACTGCGATACAAGCAGTTCTCCAATTATCATTGGTTGGATTTTGAGAGTCTGCTAATTCCCAAACTTCTTTGGGAATTAGCAGTTTTAAATCCCGCACACAACGACATCTTTCCTTATAAGCATCGCTCATAGCATCTTACCAATCAGGCCCTGCGCAATCTTCATATCACATCTATTTTGCTTCAAAATAGGCATTACAGTTTTCATAATTTGACCTTTATTTTTTGCAATCATTTCAATTCCACTGTTGGAACAAATATCAATGATTAACTTTTCAATTTCAGCAGGGTCGTTCATAATTTGAGGAGCATACTGCTTCACAATTTCCATGCGTGCCTTATATTCATCAAGGCGAGTTGCATATGCTTCGGTATTAGGACAGGTGTCAATCATTTCCTGAACGGTTTTCTGATACTTAATCAAAGCATTTTCCGCCATCTGGTCAGTGATTTCTACACGAGTTTTGCCAGCGGTTGCTCCTTTTTCAATGGAGGCAACCATATCTGCCAGAACCATTCTGGCAAATTTGTCATTATTTTTCAAAGCGTCATTCATATCACGCTTAATATTTTCATAAATCATTTGATTATTCCTCCGATAAAAGATTGATAAATACTGCTCCCGCACAGTTCCCCATCGCACAAAGCATTAAAAGGGGAAAATGGGGAAGGATATGTGCGACCCCATATACAATCGCATTAGCGATACTATGCTGGAATCCGCAATAAATAAACAATGGCACTCCCAAAAAGATGCCATATACATAATTTTTCTTAAATAAATCTACACAAATATACATAATACTACCGCAGAAAAACGATTGAATTAAATATATAATAGGATTTATCATAACAGTTTTTTCTATTGCTATTGGAATGAGAGAGGGATTGGCGACGCCGATAAACCATCCAAAAAACCAGCCCCAAAGCATATTTGCGACTAAAACAGAGAATAGGTCTATCTTTTGATTTCTCCACCAATAACCCGCTTTTCCTGTAAATAGATGTGCATCAAGCACACATACTCCTAATAGTCCAAAAGAAAAGAAAATTGGACCCAGAGGAGGGCCGAGAGTTAAATTCACGGCCACTCCAAGGCTAATAAGGAATGATGCTAACATTGACTTTTTCATCAATCCCACCATCCCATTTCATACCAGGAAAGCAAGGTCATAAGAATTAGTGCGAAAATAACAATCCATTTAAGCATTTTCGTCCTCTACTTCCTGTGCTTCTTCAATATCAGGTGCTTCGGCAGTATCCTTCACAATGCCTTCAATAATCTTAAATTCTTCATTCTTATGCTTGAAGGCTGTAAACTTAGGACGATTGATAATACGAGCTACCACACCTTCACGAATATGGGTCTTACCGATAGGGTCAGCACCTGCGTAGTATCGTTCTGCAATAGATTTAATCCAATCGCCAGCACTCCATTCTTCACCATCCATAACATGTTCGCCATTAAGCAAATCATATCTAGGGATAGTGCCCTTCCACATCACAGGCACGGTCTTTACACCCATCTGTTCACAGCGATAACGCATAAAATCAGGAGTGTATTCTACCACTTCACCATCTTCATTAGTCATAGTCATGCGATATACATAGATATCAGACTGAGGTTCACAGCGACCAAGATTATATCCAGGACTATCTGCGCTCCATCCGTTAGGATGACATCCATAGGAGAAAACAGTGGTTTTACCCCACTTCTTCTTAAAACTCTTATCGTTTACTCGGTCATTACTGCATTCAGCCATAATAGGCGCGCCAGTGTCCATAAAGCCAACGACTTCATAATATACAGTTTCACCCTTCCACAGCTTGCCAACAAAGGCATTATGATGTTGTTCGCGGAAATGGTTGCTTCCATAAAAACCACCATCATAAGTATCCAGAACTACACGACGAGTGCCAGACACATAACCCCAATCATAAACAGGGGTTAGCTTGCTTTCTGCCCATTTAACCATCTTCTTAGTAGGCTTGAATAGTTTAAAAATGTTTTTTCTCAGAATAATATCAAAAGCAATATTAGGACCACAATATTTAGTAATTACAGGCAGATGACCTGTGCGCTGAGAAGTACCATGCATCTTCAAAGTAATTTCAACCTCATCACCAGGCTTAAACGCACCCAGATTGTAAGCCAGCTGTGCAGTATCAGCGTGTTCCGCAAACAAAGGAGCAATATCTACCTTGCGCTTGCGAGTCTTATTTCCACCATTGCCATGATTCTTGGAGGGATTACGACGAGGAATATACTTCTTGCAAATTTCGTGTCCATTAACTACATCAACGGTATCACCAATGGACAGGTGAGCGTCTGCGTTTTCATCTTCAAAACAGAAATCCAGACAAGTCATAGGCAAAAACAGACCATCGCTCATTTCACCACGCAACTTAATTGTCTTAACATTGCGCTTGTCGGGGTCCATATAGCCGCCAACATTTTCACCACTTTCATTCTTCTTGCGAACCAGATTATTGTGTTCGCAGAATTCTACGGACAGCTGACCATCAGTAGGGAAATACACACCCTTCTGACCTTCAAAATAGTCCAGATTTACACTCACAGTATTGCCAAAACACTCTGCCAATAGTAGACGGTCAGCATTAGGGTGCTTTCGTACATTTTTCAAAGTTGTAACATAACCACAGTATGCCATGCTAATCATACTCCTTTCTTTTCTTTCATCCAAATTTTTTTACCACAATACTTAACAATATAAGTTCCATTAACAATGTCTTTTTTAATTCTGGCATCGTTATTACAAATATTTAGAATTTTTTGATATTTTTTTGTAAGATTCTCAACGGTAAAGTCATGCAAATATATCTTCTTACTCTTTTCAGAAGTTACTTTTTCATAACTTTTGTTCCATGCTTCCTCAATAGTACTGCCGCGTTCTCCGCCAATGTAAAAATCAAAATCCTCAAAAGTGTACATATTTTTATACACTTTTTTATTATCAGAAATATAATCTTCTGCAGCTCTTCGTCGGTTTTCCGCAACAGTAACCCATTCAAGATTATACAAAGCATTGTTTCTCTTATTATGGTCCAGATGGTCAACAGTAAGTTCTTCCATTCCCATAGTAGGGCGCCAAGTCTTCATAACAATACGGTGCGCAGAAGGATAGCCATGGTCATAACCAATAGGAACAACTACATAACCACCG
Organism: Bacilli bacterium; assembly: GCA_017502465.1. Classification (GTDB taxonomy): domain Bacteria; phylum Bacillota_I; class Bacilli_A; order RFN20; family CAG-826; genus RGIG5418. The sequence continues at coordinate 55,799 of JAFVUY010000119.1, forward strand.
GAATTGATTTTAACAGGAATAAGTCTTTTATGTTCATCCATAAAATGTCCCATGTTAGAAACATAAATGCGATATTCCTTATTCCACTTCCATCTCTCAATTCTCAAAATAAATCTAGGCAGTATAAACTTGAACATATTATCAATTCCTTTCCCTTTACCTTATATAAATATTATAACATATTTTTTAATAAAAATCAAAAAAACCACCTTTATTTAAAAGGTGGTTTTTTATTATTTAAATAAATATGTTATGAATTCTACAATGAGGAAGATTATTCCACTTATTACTGCTATAATACAAATTCCAAGATAAAAAATTACAACAAAAGGTAACAAAATAGGAACTAGAAAAAATATTCCAACTATTGTTAATGTGAGTATAATTGCCGCAATTATTGTTGTTATAATATCAAGCATTAAGCCTTACCTTCTTCAATATCTTTAATGATAGTATTAATTGTGCGGGCACATACAATAAAATCTTCTTTTCCCCAGCCTTTTGTAGTCATAGGGGCAGTGCCAATCCGCACACCACTAGTAATCTTTGGACCTCTTGGGTCATTAGGAATTGCATTTTTGTTTAGAGTAATTCCATATTTATCGCAAGCCTCTTGAAGTTCATGCCCAGTTACATTGTGTCCGGTTAAGTCCAGAAGGAAAAGATGATTGTCGGTTCCTCCCGATACGATTTTATAACCTAAACGCTTAAATTCTTCTGCCATTGCGTGTGCGTTTCGCACAACATTGTGAATATATACAGTAAAATCATGCGATAGGGCTTCTTCTGCACAAACACATTTGCCTGCGATAACGTTTTGTAAAGCCCCGCCTTGACATCTGGGGAAGACTGCACTATCTACTTTTTTTGCTAACTCTGGCTTACAAAAAATTAGCCCACCACGAGGACCACGCAAAGTTTTGTGCGTAGTTGTTGTGATAATGTCCGCAATGCCGAATGGGGAAGGATGATTGCCTGTCGCCACAAGGCCAGCAATATGAGCCATATCAACCATAAAATAAGGATTATATCCGTGAATGGTCATTTTTGCTTTATCAATAATATCTCTGATTTTTTCAAAATCAATAATACGAGAATAAGCACTCGCACCTGCTACAATTAATTGAGGCTCATAAGTGTAAATCTTATTTTCTAATTCTTTATAATCAAGCCAACCATTTTCATCTACTCTGTAAGTTTTTACACAATAATTTTTAGATACAAAACTCACAGGAGAAGAATGGGTTAGATGACCACCGGCATCTAGACTCATCGCGAGAACAGTATCATCATTATTAAGAACGCTAGCATAGGCTGCCATATTTGCGGAAGAGCCAGAATGGGGTTGGACGTTTACATGATAATTAGTATCAAATACTTGTCGCCAAAGGTCGCAACAATATTCTTCTAATTCATCATAATATTCACATCCACCGTAATAACGACCGGTATTGCCAGAGTGGCGGGGTCCCGCAGGGTAGCCTTCGGTATATTTATTAGTCATAATACTACCAACTGCTCGCATAACATTTTCGCTTACAAAATTTTCACTCGCAATAAGTTCAATAGTATTTTCTTGTCTATGTTTTTCTTTTTCAATAATTTCAAAAGTTCTACTCAAATTCAGAACCTCCTTATAATTCTCTTTTTATTATACCATAAAAAATGAAGAAAGTCAAATTTGACCTTCTTCATAATAATATTTAGGGTCTTTTGGCCAACCAATTAAATACTCTGGATTGTTTTGGAACCAACGCTGGTAAATATCGTGAAGAGGTTCCAACTTTTTATAGAACATTTGTACACCCGGCCGAACCAATCTGTCATCATGATAATGCCCAAAAAGCCAAGCCTTGTAGTAAATATGATTCTTAAATTCTTCAAGCCATTCTTCCATAGTAGTATCCACAGTAGATTGGTCAATAAAATCAAGAAATAGGTCAGTAGGCTGCCAAGAGATAGGGCAGGTATGAGAAAGAATTAAATCAAAATGTTTTCCCATGTTAGAATAAAAAATTTCATTACGCTCTGCTTCGCTTAATTGTTCATTAGGTTCCCAGAACATATTATTTTCTAAACGATAGTATTTATCTACCGAATATGCTCCACCCAGAACCAACGTCCGCAATCCATTGATAGTATAAGTATTTCCATCAATAAAATAATGAATATTAGGATACTTTTCTTGCCAGTAAATATTACCACTTACTTCGTAATCCCAAACCTTTTTCATTCCAATACTTTCGGGATGCTGATCGTGATTGCCACGCACGCAATAAACTTGAACGCCAATTTTATTTGTAATTTTCTTCCATTTAGTATCATCTTCTGGACGACCGAAATTAAAACCTGCATCACCTAAAATAATTAAACCAATTTCATTAGGTTTTACGTTTGGATATGTGCGTTTTGCATTTCGTACAACAGTATTATTGACGCCATGCGTATCGCTAACCCGTGATAAGCCAATGCATTATCACAATTAATCATCTCCTTTTAAATAAGATACTTGTCACCAAGTAAATCGTCTAAAATTATACAAGAAATACATCGCAATTATTTTTTTCATTTAGATTGCGGCCAAAAGACTCATCATTATAAGCCATAAAGGGAGAATTTATTTTAATATAAACCTCTAATGCTTTCGCGATAAGACAACCATTATCATAAAAAACACAGGATGAATGACAGTAAGGTCGCTCGCCATATTTATCAATATTTAAAGGGCAAATCATTTATTTACCTCCATCATTAGAGAAGTTTTGATAATTTCATACTGAACATCTTGTAGTAATTCTACCATTTCGGCATCTTCTTCATCTACCATAATGCGATTACAATATTCTTTCATACCATCAATATTTCTCATAGAACGATTAGCCAAATCTCTTGCTTCTTCAAGATTATAATAACCCTTCTTAATCCTCAAATGCCACTCAATATCATTAGGAGTCATACACTTTTCATAAAGTTCACCCTGAATATATCTCGCCATAAAGTCGGTAATGCGAACCAGATGATGAAGTTGTTTGGGGTCATAACCATAGACTGCGAGGATTTCTTTCTTGCTTTCAAAAGGTTTTTCCATTGCGTGATACTTCTGGGCGGCAATACCAGCCATAGAGTGGATACAACGCAAAGGATTCATACGAGCAATTCGTTCTCTGTTGGCAATTAGTTTTTCCCATTGAAAAGCATAGGGGGTATTGAGGATATAATATTCAGTAAAAAGAATTTCAACAAAATTCAAATTCTGCTTGCGGAACAACTGAATATATTCACGCACATCTTTAAAGTCAATATGTTCATTATTTTCACGAATAAAAGTAGTGCTCACAGGCTTCTTATTAGATGCCAAATCGTGGAGGGTGGGAGTTACCAGCAATTTAGTATCTACGTCAGAGTTTTCGGTTGCCAGTCCATAATTTTGACTACCTTGAAGCCAAAGCCCTACAATGTTTTTATCATTAAAATGCTTCAACGCATCAAAATAATGGTCTTGAAGATTTTCTACAACATAATATTCACTCATTGTGTAATACCTCCTCCATTATAATATTTAGCCATTTCTACTTTATTTAAAGTATGTTTAATAGCATTATCTGTTAGTGTATCAACAACTTTATCAAAAGTAAGATAACCATTTAGTTCATTTTCAACAATCTTTTCTATATCAAGGTCTTCTTCGTCGGGAAAGTTAGTAGCCTTTTCTTCTTCTATAAAATCACCAATAGAATAACTGTAACCCTCCCAATTATCTACACCGCCTTGGTCCAAAGCCATATATCTAAAATATCCATCCAAAATTTCACGCAGACTATTTTTAGAGATAATACAAACATCTTTAAAAATTTCAGAACCCATAAAATCACCTTTTATTTATTTTATATAAATATTATAACATATTTTTTTATTAAAATCAAAAAAAGACCTATTGATTAATCAATAGGTCTTTCTCTTACAATATAAATTTTTCCATCTTGACCTAGGATTTCATAATGTTTAAGGAAATCATTTATTTGAACAGTATCTTCTACAATTACTTTTTGTTTTATATAATCTATTGTTTTGTTTTCTTGTGCTTTGTTATAACAAAAAAATCCAAATATCCCAGCAAAGATTGATATTACAGTAAGAAATATTCCTAATACCCATTGTGGGTCATTAAATTTAATACAATCTAATGTAAACCCTATACTAACAGGTACACCAATAAAAGCAAAGGCTATAAAAAGTATTGAGATAAATGCTGTAAAAAGATTATATGAATAAATAATCTCTTCGGCTAAAACGATTACACCTTCCATTACAAATCCCTCCAAAATGCTTCAAAGTCTTCCTGTTCCTGCCGAGTGGGGCCGGCATGCTTCTCTACATAATTACGGTCTTCGGTGAAGATAGGAATAGTTAGATTAGGCTCCCAAACACTACGATAGAAAGTATTAATACCTTCTCCATTTTTGAAATTAACATACTCATACCGATGCTTTTCCGCACAGGTGCCTCTCTGCTGATAAATAGGAAGGTCTTCCCAGTTAATATTTTTTTCATTTTTTAGCATTTCGCAAATTTGGTCGCAGTTCTTGCCGTGGAGTTGGCTCTGGCTGAAATGAGCCTGGCCGACCGCCTGCTTAGAATTGCGGATTGCGTCCTGCTGTCGCCAAATGAAATAATTAACTACTTCGTGGCGAGGAAGAGAGAATACGCGAGAGTCAAACATTGCAGTTTTCAAATGGGTATCATCTTCATCTTTGCCTCTACCAAAAGGCTTATTACACCAATAGGGAGAATCTTCAAGGTCATACCTATGCCAATAGGCTTCAAAGACTTCGTCCCAGAAGTAATGGTTAAAAGCCATAGTTGCCATACTTGCGGACACGCTTGCTATCTTCTGGATGTTGCCGTCAAACCAGTGCTGATATTCGGGGATGTTATTAATATTTACCAGCAGCAGACTAATTTCGTCAGATTGAGTATATGCGAAACTGACACCCTGGATATTTTCACAAAGATAAAGCATAGTCTTTCGCATAGTATTTTCTAGAATGTTATCAAAAGGTTTGCGAAAACCCTTGGTAAAGGTATGGAAAGCCTTACCATCCAGACGAATAATAATAGGGTCTTTGTCAGTTAAATAATATCTAGTTTCATTTTCATAGCCTTTCATACGGTCGCCAAGGCTATCTTTCTTATACTTCATAACTTACCTTCTTTCTTTTGGAACATTCGTAATTATAAATTTCTTCCCAATTCATCAAATATTTATCCATATAAACTCTTTGAGGCATATTTTCATCTTTTTGACAGGGCATTACTGTTACCAAAGTTTTTTCTTTACTACCTTTAAAAAGATACAGATTATCTCTATATACTTTTATAGTAGCATTTTTATTGCCTCTTTTTAGTTTTTCACAATGAATTTGTAGACCTTCATCTTCAATCTTCTGGTAGGGAATCCCAGAGCGATAAGCAATTTTAGCAATTCTTTCAGCGTCATCAAAGGAGTTTACTCCCTCAACACGTTCTTTCATTCGCATTTTTGCGTGTTGCGTAATTCTCATATCATTTTCCTCAATTTTAAAATCCCATAATATCCGTTGAAATAAATTACAATATTAAAATCATAATCTTTATGAGTCATAGTAATCCAATTACTAAGATTATAACATTCATAGTCAATTCTATTCCACCCGTTTTCTTCAAGCAGGTCTTCAAGTTTCACGGGAGAAAAAGTAGGAAAATGTTGGTGAACATCAATAACAGTAGTTTTATCCATTTTTAAAGTTTCAACAAAATCTTTTATTGCTTTTAACATAGATTTATGATAAAGTTCTTTGAAACTATATTCTCTCATTATTCTTCCCCCTCCTTTGTGATAGGGACTATATTAATACTATCATAAGTTTTTTTTACATCTAAACCCATACATTCTACAAGTCCAAATGATTTTATTCTACAATTGAGAGTTTCTTTCTTTTCTAAACATTTATAAAATTTAGAATATGCTTCATTATAATCATTCGCAATTATAATAATACCCTGGCGTTTTTTAACGAGAGTTACCCAATCTTCACTATTTTCATTAGAACGTATTTGCTCCACATAATAACCATAATAAAAATTCATATTAGAATACTTCCTTCCAACCATTCTTCTGAATAATTGCTCTCATATTGGCTACACCAACAGGATTCATACTATGAATACGAATGGGGTAATTGCGGCCGGTCGCTTCCAGCCAGTCCAGCAGACGAATATAATCGCCACCATACTGTGCGTAATCACCTGCGTCATGGTCAATATCAATGAGAGTAATAGGGTCAATATTCTCAATCATACCAAATTCTTTAATTTCATTCTCTCTAATTTGAATTTCCTTAATTGCTCTATATACACTATGACACCAGACATAACCATCGGGTGCGGGACGCAGGTCATCAATCCACAGTTTCATAGAAAACACTTCCTTTATCACTTTATATAAATATTATATCATATTTTTTATTAAAAATCAATAAAAAAAATAAAGGGTAGATTTCTCTACCCTTTATGTTAGTTAATTATTAACCCTTAGTCTTTGCGAAACCTTCCAGAATTCCTTCCAGAGAGGTGCCACGCAGCATAGTATTTACTACATCGGCTGCGGATTCGTCTCTTGCCAGAGCATAAGGTGCTACTGCCTGGGAGATGGCTACGGTCATATCAGCATTAGACTTACTATTCATTGCAGCGACAAGGTCCTCGCTAATAGAGCCCATTACCTTTGCAACAGTTTCAGCATATGCTTCCTGACGAGCCTTTTCAATTTCTGCTTCTCTCTGCTTTTCCATCAGACGCAGATTAATCTTGGCTTCTTCACGCTTCAACTGGGCTTCCGCAATCATATCCATAATGGTCTGAAGTTCGCGTTCAGCACTCTGCTTTGCAATTGCTTCTTCTTCGCTCATACGATTCAACTTGGACTGAATTTCCATCTTGCCAGTTGCTTCAATTTCCTGAAGCTTCATCTTATGAACAGCAATCTGGTTTTCAATTTCCTGTTCCTTCTTCTGTGCGATGGCCAGAGCATTAGCGACGGTGATACGGCGTTCCGCATCATTCAGTTCCAGAGACTTCTGGATTACTTCCATATTATGCTCTTCCAGCATATCGCGTACAGAATTTTCAACATCTACACTGATAACTTCACAGTTATAGATATACATACCATTTTCTACAAAGTATCTGCCGAAGGGACGCAGACTTTCGCCTGCTTCGCAAGTTTCCGTAGGCACAGAATCAGTTGCAATTTCATACAGAATAGTAGAATAATTATTGTAGAATTCTTCAATGGTATAATTCTTTACAGCACGCTTTACTTCACTGTGCATCTTATTGCGACACAGTTTTGCGTAGTCGTCAACATCAAACCACTTATTCTTGTTTACGGGGTCAAAGTTTACAAAGTAAACCAGAGTCAGGTTTACACGAGTGTGGTCAGAAGTTTCTACGGAGAAGGTGTCAATAAACTTATTATCACTATGACGCAGGAATACAGTCTGTTCTCTACCCTTCTGATTTTCACTATTTACCAAAACTTCCAGAACCTGGTCGTAATCCAGCAGAATGGTCTGAGGCCCGCAAATTACCTGTCTATCGCCATTCTTAGATACAATATTAACAGCATAACCGTTCCATACATCCATAGATACTACGCCATCATACTTGGTATCCAGCATAATAGTACGAGGCTTGGTATAAGAAGTACCACGAGCAATAGATGCATTAGTTTCAAAATTTGCCAAACTCTTGGAATTAGTTGCAGCCATAGCCATCAGACTATCAGTGTTTGCCGCGCGCTTTTCAACAGCTTTTTCAGTCAGACCACGATTATAAGCCAGAGCCTCATCGTTGCCAGGATACCACAGGCGACACTGGTTATCAGTCAACTTACGCTTGACAACTACTTCGGTGCGGGGGTCGGGCAAATACATTGCGGGACCCTTTACAGTCTTAATGTCGCCGGTCAGGCGATTCATAATATAGCGACCTTCACCCTTAGGAATTGCGATTGCGTGGTGCATAGCCTTACCATCATAGTTGATGACAGCGTGTTCAGGTCTGGGATAGTAAATCATCTGGTCATTACCAGTAACAAATAGTTCTTCGCCAACAGGATGTTCAGTGCCATCTTCGTCCTTATATGCGGCGATTACCTTAATATAAAGACCACTGATAGGAGAAAGTTCCATCGCACGGAAAATATAACCCTTATTAGGTGCAGTTACAAAAGTTTCAGTAGGCTTAGGGAAAACCACAGCGGGACCGTGGACATATTCCTTAGTGCCATCTTCATCCTTCAGGATACAATATTCTAGACGCTCCAGGGTAACTGCTTCACGCACATATTCATCGCCAGAGCCACCTACGGGAATTACTTCAATACCAGTAGGAGGAATATAGAAAGATACTTCTGTACCCTTGATGACTAGAATCTGACCATTTACATACTTATTATTATCTTCTACGATTTTACCTTCGGCATCACGCATTTCGCCACGGTTATTGTTTGCGGCGTTTGCTTCATAGACACGAGCTAGCAGATACTGGTTAGTACGCAGACGGTGACCACGCACTACCTTTGCCATCTGGCCGGGGAACAGGGAGAAGGAGCAGGGGCCCTGCACATTAATCTTCTTGCCGATTTCCAGATCGGGACTAATTACAGCCTTGCCTGTTTCGGGGTGGGTGTTTGCGGGAGCGGGGTTCTTCAAAACCACATACCAGTTTTCGGGAGCAGACACAAAGAGATTCTTTGCCTTTTCAGGGTTAGAGGTCTCCTGGAACTGCTTGGAAATAGGATTAAATACTACCAGAGATTCCTGCGCGGAAATAGTTACGGTAGTGGGACCAGAATGGGTCTTGATGATACCATTGGTTTTACTCTGCAAATAGCAGAATTCATTAGACGCGAGAACAAGGTCTCGATTGTTTCTGGGATTATCATAATTATCATAATTTGCCATAAATAGAAATAACTCCTTTATTTATTTTCTATAAATATTATATCATTTTTTTTATAAAAAATCAAATAAAGGAGTTAAGAAGTTAGTTAATTAGGAAACCCAAATCTTACCAATTTGAATTTCTAGTGAAGCACTATTGTCTGTATTGGGGTGAATAACACCAAATACTAAATGACCATTTGTTCTTGTTGAATTTTTTGTTAAATCTACTAAGGATAAAGTTGCCGTTGTGGCTGAAGTTACATTTGCACCAAAAGTAAGTCCAGTAAATCCACCTTTTTCTTCTTGGCCTCTCAATGGAGTTATAATATCTGTATTTTTAAAACTAATATTTTCATTAGCAGAATCTGCAATACCAACCCACATATTATATTGGAATTGAACGATATTGTTTGCTAAATTTGTGGTAAATGGCCAAGTTATTTTATTAAATGTTACATTTAAAGTAGTATAACCTGCATCCATTAAGGTTTGGAAATTAATTTTATTAGATGAGCCTATTGTAGTATTACTATAATAACCAGAAGCTGTGCCAGTAGTCAAATATCCATTTGTACAACTGCCACTGTTAGTAGTATAACTGCTATAGTCAGCGGGGATAGAATGATCAGATTGAGGCCAGGTTGATTGCCATCCAGTTGTTTCTCCATTATAAAGAAACGCTATAGAAGGAATAGTTGGCGCAACACTAGCATCCGGATCAGGTTCAGTAGCCCATTCTCCTATATGATAAGTAATAGAACCTGATAAATATACTATACCAGGGCTCCCGCTAGGAGGCGCTTTGCAATAAGAGGAGTCAATAATAGATGGGTAAGCATCTGAATTTGGGAAAACTCTTGGATATATTTTTTTATTATAAGTATCAATAGTCCATCCGCCAAAAGTATAATTTTGTTGATAGGTCAATACTCCATTGACATATCCTCCCCCAGCATAAAGCAATATATTGCCATCTGGGACAAAAGGTAAAGATTCTCCGTCTAATGCTAAATACTAAATTTCATCTGTATTTCTTTGCTAAAGTTTCCCTTTATAATAAAAAGTAACTGTTATCATTTCTCCTAATTTCATATACCAGCCTTTTGCCTCATATATTTCATCTACTATTGTTCCATCATCGCAAACAACGGGTGTCCAATTACCTGTAGTAAAATTTTCAGATAATAATTTATCTAAATTCTAAACTTGATTTGCGGTCATTAGGCCTGCTACCGTATCTGTAGCAGCAGGAACTTTTGCTGTAGTAGCACTTCCAGATGAAGGAGTTAAAGTAACAGTATAAGTACTATTATCATCTGTTGAAGCACCACTTAATGAATAAGTTGTATTTGTATCAGTAGAACTAATAGTAATATTGCCACTAGCGTCACTTGTTACGGTAGTTGCGCCAGAGCCTTTTATTGTAATAGTGTCTGTTCCACTACCAGAACCTCCTGCTACTAAATTGATTTTGCCATCCGTTGTGCTTGCAGAAGTAGTTAAATCATAGGTAGTATTTGTGTCTGTAAATGTTGGTTCTGCTGGCATTTGAATTGAATCAACCGATAATCCAGTAACATGACCTTTTGCGTCTCTTTGAATATTTACGCCAGTTACTAAATCTGTGCTTCCCCAAGTGGCAGCAGTAGTGCTTGAAGCGTCAACACTTAAAGCAGAAGCAGTATTTGCGGTAGGAGTATAATGATTTGCCGCAGATGTAACTTTTGTATCAGTAAATTCAGCATTTGATGGGACATTACTTTCAATAGTATAACCAATTTCTGTTGGAACTCCATCATTTAAATATATAGGTTTTTTAGTGCTACCTTTATCAACAGTACCTAATTTTGTGGCGGGGCCATTAAATTGAGTAGCACTAATACCACTGGAATTAATAGTAGCAATAATATCTCCATCTGCATCAGTAAAATGATAAACATCTTGATTTAATTTTAAACTATTGATATCAATTGTGTCAGTAGTTAAAGTTTTTGTAGAAGGATTATATTTTAATGTATTTGTTTTATTTACAGTATTAGTTTCTTCTGTGGTTACTGTGCTATTTGCCAAGATAACTGGATATTCACCATCTGTTGAAATGGCTGCTTTTTGAGTTACTTTTGTATCAGTAAATTCAGCATTTTCAGGAACATCACTCTTAATAGTATGGCCAATTTCCGCAGGTAAACCGCTTGTTCCTATATATACAGGTTTTTCAGAATTACCGGCAGGTTTGGTACCGGGGAAGAAAGTACTTCCATCATATTCTTTAAGCCAACCATAATTAGCTGTTGCCATTTTATTGTCAACTCCTTTTAATCTATAATAAATTTTTTATCTCTATCGAGCTTCTAATAAATTATAAATTATAGAAAAATAAATATAATTATTTTTGGCCAAATAAGATTAGGCATAAATATTTTATTTTTATTATATTATGAGAATTTTATACCAAGAAAGGAGACAGAATAAAATGGCAGTTCTAGCTTTTAAATATGGTCAAAATTTAACCAGTTCTACTCCTTTTGTTCCTGGCACTGTTTATTTAGATATTGAAAAAAAAGAAATTTGGTTTGATGATCCAAGTTCTAAAAAAACAGAGCATTAGAAATTTATAGATACAGATACTTTTACATATAAAATTGATAAGACTGTTGAATGGAGTTCTACTGGAGCATCTGCGGTAGGAGAGGGGATAGAATAAAAATGGCAGTTCTAACTTTTAAATATGGTAAAAACTTAACCGATTCTACTCCTTTCGTTTCTGGTACTATTTATTTAGATATTAATACGGGAGAATTTTGGTTTGATGATCCAAGTTCTGCTGAAAAAAAGCATTAGAAAGTTATAGATACAGATACTTTAGTATATGAAATTGATAAAACTGTTGAATGGGGCTCCGCAGGTAATACAACTGCAAAATTAGGTTTAGCGGTTTTAGGAACTATGGTATTAGGAACTGAATAAGAAAGGAAGGTGTATTTATGGCTGAAGAAAAAACTCAATTTCATCAAGGTTGGCTTTATGCTAGAGAAGATGGCCTTCAATTTGCTCCTTATACTGTAACTGAAGGAATTTATAATCAAAATGGTACTTTATTATCAAATGATATTAGTAGTTTAAAAAGTAAAGTTAATACTAATACTAGTAATATTAGTACCAATACTGGTAAAATTAATAATAACACTGAAAGTATTAGTACTTTATAGACTAAAGTTAATACTAATACTAGTAACATTAGTACTTTATAGACTAAAACTGAATATATGGATGCTTCTGCGCGAAATGCTTTTTATGTAATTGATCCAAATAAAAATATAATTGCTATGATTGATGCAAATGGTGTAAAGAGTGTAGATTTTATTGTTCCAGATGTTGTTAGTCTTGCAGCACTAGGTGCGCAGATTGGATTACAAGAAACTGATAATACTTTTTATATTGTTGACGCTTCTGGTAATGTTGTTTTTTAGGTTGATAGCACTGGCGCAAAAAGTATAGATTTTATTTTAAATGATGAAAATAAAACTAGTTTATTAGAGATAGCAACGAAAACTACTGATATATCCTATTCTAGTTCTAATAAAATAACTTCTTTTGCTAATAATGTAACAATAGCAAAAGAACTTGATGTTAATACAATAAAAATGGAAGATGAAATCTTCTATTTTACTGATGCTTCTGGAAATATTATTGCCTAGGTTGATGGTAATGGAGTATCAGCATATCGTTCCCGTGTAGGCACTTCTAAAATGGATTGTATTGCCTATCAAAAAGTGGGAACAGTTACTTATTGATTTTAAAAAAGGAAGGAGATTATTCTCTTATGTATTTTATTCTAAAAAACGCAAACTTTTCTGCAAATAACATTGGGAAAGTAGACTTTACTACCGGTGGCGTTACCGGTGGAGGAACTGGTAGTGGCGGTTCTGGTGGAAGTGGTGGTGGCGGCACTGGTAACTATACACTAATTCACGGCAATAAATACGCATCAGGAAATGAAACTAACACTGCAAGAGCTTCAATTTCCCCTCTTACAATTATAGTTCCAAATGGTGTAACTATTACTAATAAGTCAACTATCAAGTGGGCATATTATACAAATGTAGATACAAATAATATGCCCAGTGGTACTGGTATTGGCCTCTGGGGTGATTATAAGTATACTGGAACTGGCGCAGCAATCGGTATTTCTCTCAAAAAAGTAGATGATAGTGTATTTGATTGGAGCGTTGACAGCAATAATCCAGCAGATTATTTTGATGTAAGCGATGAGGGCTTATGGAATGGTACAGCTGAAGATACCACCCCAGAGCCAGAAGAACCTAGTGAACCAGAAGGTACTTTGGGAGATATCACAGCGATTACTTTAGTAAATGGTAATCCTTATGGAACACTTGAGCAACAAACTGCGGCTAATCGTGTTCACGGAGAAACTGCACTATATGCTCCAGCAGGAACAGTAATTTCTTGTAAAGATACTACAACTTATAAGTGGGCTTTAAGACGTGTTAAGAGTGAAACTGATTTAGCCGATGCTGGAGATGCAACTTATAAACCTGATTCTGCTTGGACTACAAAGACTTCGTACACCACTGAAAAAAATGGTTACTGGTGCTTTATCTTATTAAAAGCATCAAATGCTGATTTTGATTGGAGTGTAGATTCTAATAAGGTATCTGATTACTTTACAGTATCTTAATATTGGAGGTAAATCATAATGGCTTATACAAAACAAAATTTCAAAAATGGTGATATTTTAACAGCTACACATTTAAATATGATGGAAAATGGTATTATCGCTGCCTCAAAAGATTTTAATTTTTGGGCAGATAAAACAATGGTATGTGTCGGAGACAGCATTACGGCTGGTTCCGGCACAACACAAACATATTGGGCTATGCTTAAAGAAATTCTTGGATTGAGCAAAATGACTGGTATGGGCGTTGGAGGTTCTTGCGTAAGTGCTAAATCTGATTATGGAACTGGAAATAGTCCTTTAATTAATCGTTATAAAAATATTCCTGAAGCTGATTTAATTACTATATTTATGGGAACTAATGACTGGGGACACGAAACTCCTCTTGGAACAATCGAAGATACAACAGATGTTTCATTTTATGGTGCATTAAATGTTATTATTCCTGGTCTAATGACAATGCATCCAAACGCTCGTATTATTTGGATTACTCCGATGCACCGCTATGGATTTGGAACAAGTAAAATTTTAGGTACAAAATTTACTTATGATCATATTGCAAATGGTCGAGGTCATACACTTAAAGATTACGTAGATGCGATTAAAGATGTTTGTAGTCGTTATTCAATTCCGGTAATTGATTTATATAGTATAAGTGGATTGCATCCATCTATCGCTGCTCACAGATCAACTTATATGCCAGATGGATTGCATCCTAATAAAGCTGGACACGCAAAGATGGCTTATTTAATTTCTAAATGGTTACAAATTTATGCAAATATAGAAATTGTAAGTACTGACCCAGTTGCAGGAGTTGAACTAGATATCACATCTTCTCCTTTACAAGTTGGAAGTACAATTACTATTAATTCATCTGTTTTACCAATAACTGCCAATAATAAGAAGGTAACTTGGTCTATTAAAAACGGTTCTAATTACGCTTCAATCACTTCTCAAACAGACACTTCTTGTGTTATAAAAGGTGTTGCTGATGGCAAAGTAATTATTGTAGCAACTACTGAAGACGGTGGTTTTACGGCAGAATGTGTATTAAATGTAACAAGTAATGCTATAAGTGTAACTGGTATTACTGTTGACCCAGAAGAAGCATCTGTTGCTGTTGAAAGTTCTGTTACATTAACAGCGTCAATATTGCCAGAAGTTGCATCGAATAAAAATGTGTCTTGGTTAATTGTATCAGGAACAGAATATGTATCTATTGTTCCTAATGGATTGAGTTGTGTTGTTACCGGTGTGTCAACAGGACAAGCCACTGTTTCTGTTACATCTCAAGACGGAAACTTTACTAAAGAATGTGACATTAATGTGGTCGAAAAAGGTTCTATTACAACAGTAACAATGGACTATGGTAATCCAAAGGGAGCTGGGGATCAACAAAGTTCTAAGGCAAGAATACATTCGACTAGTTCAGTATATTTAGACGCTGGTGTTACTATTTCATTAAAAGATACATCTACTTATAAATGGGCAGGTGCTCTTTGCACTGATGGAACATGGAATACCGCTGGTTCTTGGTTGCCATCCGGGTCTTGGACAACAAGTAGTTATACAACCGCTCAAGCAGGTAAATATGGATTTGTTGTATTGAAAGCCGATGAAAGCAATTTTGATTTAACTGCAAGTGGTGCTAATTTATTAAGTACTTATTTTACAATAAAATAACATAATATTATTTTTTATAAAAAGTAAATCCGTTTAAATTAACTGGTAACAGTGTAAAAATTTAATTGCGGCCACTCGCCATAAAGCACATCGTGATTGGGCGATAAGGTTGTCCACTGAAAAAAGGGTAGGCTTTAGTCCGCCAACCAAAAAAAGCCCCTGAGAAATTAATTTCTCAGGGGCTTTTAATTATTTGATAAGCTAAAGCCTACCCTTTTTTCAGTGGACAACCTTATCGCCCAATCACGATGTGCTTTATGGCGAGTGGCCGCAATTAAATAACTTTTATAAATATTATTCCCAAATTAAATCTGTTTCATAATTTGCAAAATCTACAATAGCTTTTCTTCCAGCCAATTCATGACCTTTAGCATTTAAATGAACTCCATCGGTCGTGTAAGTTCCTACATTCTCATGTGTTACTCCACACCCAGCGAAGTCAATTAAACCGCATCCAAAAAATTCAGCACATTCTCTCACTGCCCTATTAAAACTTACATAAGATTTTCCACCAAAAGAGCGAGGGAATGTAGTTTTATTACCACGAGTGTTATAAGGAATAGTACATAAAAAAATCTTTGCTTTTGGATAAGCTGTTCTCATGTTTTTAACTGTCATTGAAATAGCTTCTTTAATACCATAATAAGAACCAACTTTATCTGTCGTTGGATATTCCCAGCTTTCTGGACTATCAAAATAATCTTTAGTGATTGTAGTACCGCTAGCGTGGCTCCAGTCATTAGTACCTCTCGCAATAATAATATAGTCAGGAGCTGTACGATTCATGGTTCCAGGAGTCCGAATACCGCATTTTCTCACCTAAGATTCATGCCAAGCATAAGCATTTTTTACTCGTCCTCCGCCGAGTCCATCTGTAGGGTTGCTAGTTCCTGATTCATGTGAACTAATAGCAGAACTTGCCCAACAGACAGGAATAGGTTCTAAATTATAGGCTTCTGCCAACCAGAGCCACCAAGTTTTTAAATTATTACCATTCCAGTCATAAACTTTTCCAACTTTCTTTCCAATATCATCGGCAGTTGGAACAAAAGTAATTTCTTGCCCATTATTTTGTTCAGTGAATGTTTGTCCTCCAATAGTAAAATTAATGGCTGGGCCTACCGAAGTACTTTGTTCACCAGCATCATGAACGTCATAATAAGTTAAATATGCAGATAATGTTTTACCAATATCGGCTTCTGTGACTTCGATTTCTGGTACATTATGATAATCACCAGTATTTCCATGAGTCCCAATGCTATCACATAATACAGCAAAAGTTTTCTTTTTTGATGCGGGTTTACCATTTAGCATAAATAAAAACTCTGCAACTTCTGCATCAGAAACAGAGCCCTTAGACCAGCTACCTCTTACGTAAGCAGCATTTTTATATTCCTCAGTTAATTTAATATAAGTAGTCATTACAGAACCAGTGCCCATAACTGAAATATCTGCTAAAAAGTTTTTATTGGCATCATAAAAACCAATGGCGTAAAATTCACTACCAGCAACATATCCCATACGACCATGATAATAAACGCTTTTGGCCGAAGTAATATCAATATAGTCTGTAGTACCAGTATTATTAGAGCTTATAAGTGCTCCGCCAGCTCCTAAATAACCAGTCATGGAAAATGGATAAGTTGTACCAACTCCCTCGACATCAGGTACAGAACCACCAAGATTTTCAATTGCGGTCTCAAGGGCCGCAATTCCATCTTCAATATGATTTAAATGTTCTGCTTTTAAGGTAGTTTTATTATCAATAAAAGTTTGTTTAACATATCCCATAATTATTCTCCTTTTTAAGAAATTTTAAAAGAAGAAGACAGCCAAGTTGCTTCATCCAAACTTCCTCTAGAAATAGAAGCTTTAACATAAGCAGCATTTGCATATTTAGTATCACTTAAATTGATATTTAATGTAATAAACGTACCATTACCAACAGTTTTTAATCCACTAATTAACTGTTTGCTACTATCATAGAAAGCCATATTTAAGCCAATGGTACCCATACGTCCTTTGTAAGTGATATTAGTTTTTCCACTCAATGACACATAATCTGTTGTATAAGCATTTCCGCTACTAGTTCCTACTATTAAATTACCATCAAGATCTAAATAGCCATCTTGGGGGAACATACTTATTACAGTTTCTAAACTTGCTTCTTCAATAAAAGAACCTACAACAAAAAACCAAGAATTAAATTGTTCAGTTGTATAACTAGATTGAGAAATAGAAGCACGAACATATTTAGCATTTGCATATTTAGATTCAGATAAATCCAAATTTACTACCATTTCTTTTCCAGTTCCAAGGACAGATAGAGAAGATAAATAAGTTTTATTCGCATCATAAAATTCAATTGCATGGAAAGTACTTCCTTCTATATACCCCATGCGACCGAAATAACCAATCTTAGGCTTACTACTAATATCAATATAGTCAGTAGTTGCAGATTTAGTACTTTCGACAAGTGTACCACCATTTAGATAACCACTATCGGGTCGATCTTTAAAGTAATAAATAGCAGATGCGTCAGAAGGTGGAATACCGCCACCACCACTTCCACCAGAACCGCCACTACCAGTTCCTCCACCGGTAACGCCACCGGTAGTAAAGTCTACTTTCCCAATGTTATTTGCAGAAAAGTTTGCGTTTTTTAGAATGCGGGGCAGACCCCGCGAACGGGCTCTGGAAAAATTTAAACTAAAACACGATAAAATTTTCCGTAGATGCCGTCTTTACGGTCTATATGCGAG
Source organism: Bacilli bacterium (assembly GCA_017502465.1). GTDB lineage: Bacteria > Bacillota_I > Bacilli_A > RFN20 > CAG-826 > RGIG5418. The sequence goes on from JAFVUY010000119.1 coordinate 73,927, forward strand.
AAAGAATTTTTGAGAGTTTTTAATTGTAGGATTTAAAAAGTTATTGGGTATAAAAAATTAACCCAATGGGTTAATTTTTTATAATCAATAGATATAAATTATAAATGAGAGAAAGGTGTGTTTATATATATGTCAACAACCAATACAAATTCTTGTACTTGTCCTGATTATGAATATTTTACTTCAGCTCATACTGCTTAGCAAATTGAAGATGCTATATGGGTTGCAAGAAATTATGCTGAAGATAAGAAAGAAAAAAACAGTTTTACTAATACAAAAAATTACATTGGCGATATAGAAACAAAAGTAGATGATTTAGAAACAAGAGTTATCGCTTTAGAAGGTGGCGGTGGGACTGGTGGAGGAACTGGTTCTGGCGGAGGCGATGGTTCCGGGGGAGGAACTGGTGGCGGAACCGGAGTTAACGTGTCTTTAAGTCAAGGTTATATTTATAAAGGTGTTATCAATGATACTCAATCTAATCGTGTAAAAATTAATGGTTTAATTGCTGGTCCATTTTCTATCGCTTGTAATGAAGGTTTTGTAATTCATGCAATTGAAGAATGTTCATCTACTAATCCTTCTGCAAGTGATATAGAAATTGTAACTGCTGAACAAAATTTATCACAACATGAGGGTGGTTCTACAGGAAAATATTATACAGTTACATTTTGTAAAACAGATTCCAGTGCTAATATTAGCCCTAGCGATAGTATTCTTCAAAGCTTTAATGGTGTTATTGTTCCAGTCGATTCTAACTCTGCTGGAGGTACTGTTGCAGATAGAATTACTGTTTTAGAGAATATTGTTACTCCAACAAAATATGATTTAGAAAACAAAGGCACTATTCCAGAAAGACTTACAGCAATTGAACGTGGATTACAAGCTTGTAGTGTAAATGGTAAAAGATATGATCCAAATTTAACAGGTCCTGCCCAAAAGGAGGGAAGTAACAGACATCTTTATTATTAGAATGGATATTCAAAAGTTTTAGCTTATGGACATATTAAAGATGAAGCTTCTTATTATTACAAAGATGGAGAAAATTATATTGAAATAAATACAGATGACCCAAATTATTCAAATTATTATTATTATTATACTCTTCCTTTCTATAAACCAGCTTTATAGCATACTGGAACATCTGCTAAACACGATAGTAGTACTACAACAGAAAAAGAAAATTTTTATAAAATAAATACCGCTATTGATAATAATAATATTACTAATACAAATTTTTCTATTACAATTAATGAAACAGGATTATATTAGGTTTCCGGCAGTGTTTATATGGATGGTAGAACTTCAGAAGGACGTTATTGTAAAGCATATATTTTATATAAAGAAAATGATGATGATTCTACTGATTTTACAAAATCTCCTCATTTAGAGACTCCTCCACCTTGGACTTTCGATGGTTATATGACGCAAATAGATAACGTATTATATAAAAAAGATGGAGACAAGTACACTTCTGTTGGTCAACCATATGCAAGAGAATTAACTGCTGGCTCTGCTACTATAAAAGGAGTTGGAGCAATTGCAATTCCTCCTAAAATTGTTTATTTAAAAGAAGGAAGTGAATTATTCTTAGCGGTAAAAGGAGCAAATGATAATGGTAAGGGTAATATAGTTTATCCAGGCAATCCAGCAACTTATTTAACCCTTTTAAAAATTACTTAAAAAATTTCCAAATGGAAATTTTATTTCGCCCTTCGGTCTCAATGACCCAGGCCGGCACAATAAAACCGACCGATATAACAAAAACCCCTTGGGAAATTTTCCCAAGGGGTTTTATTTTTTTTATTTAACGAATTACTTCGTATCTGCTGGAGTTCAACTTTTCCATCATCAAATCATACCCAGTCTTTCCAGACATGAGAGTTTCAAAAATGGAAGGAGAGAAACCAGACACGAAACTGATAGGACCAGCGCCCAACATAGGAATGTTATTCTGTCTAGCAGCAACGTTCCAATAGATGAGGTGAGGCATCTGATATCCAGCGTTAGCCCACTTGCGGGCAATACCTTCCATCAAAGTTTCCTTGTTTGCGCGACCCCAGCGAACATTTTCGCAACCCATATCAAATTCCATATCGGAAATGATAATCAGATTCTGGGGCAGGTCGTCCTGGGTGCAGTGGTTCTGGATTGCGGTGCTCAACAGCATATCAAAGGTTGCTTCAATATTGGTGTTTTCGCACAGATTAGTAGAATAAATTCTACGAACCTTATCACAGAAGTCTACACCTTCGGTGCGAATCAACTGAGGACGAGAGCTGAAAGATACATAGTGTCCAGCGAAAGGACCGCCAGAGCGTTCTGCGCAGTACAGACCCAGTGCGCACGCTACATCAATAGGATGCACACCACCGTTTCCACCGGACCAGGTCATAGAGCCGGAAGTATCTACAACAGCCAGAGCGTTGAAATTAGCACCATTGAAATAATCGGTCAGATTATCCCAATATTTGTTAATCATCAAACGGTCAGTGCTGTCCATAGGAACAGTATCTTCATGTCCATAACGAGGGCTCCATCTGGAAACAGAGCTTGCGTTATCGTACATCTTAATTGCCTGTGCAACTACTTCATAAGGATAGAGGGTCTTTGCATTAACCTTAGTGGAAGTATCCTTCGCAAAATCGGCATAAGACTGCGTGGCTTCGCCGCGCATGCGTTCAATGTCATGGCGAGCGAAAGCATTCTTATACTTCAAACCAGCCTTGGAAGGAATCTTGTCGAACTCGATCTCGTCCCAGCGACCCTCAGACATCAGACGCTCCAGAACGTTGATGCGGGCACGCAGAACAGACAGGGTCTTACGATACTGCTTATGGGACATATTGAGATATTCACGAGTCTTCATTGCCAGCTTACGGGATTCGCGAGAGCTGGTATTTTCAGACTTCAACCACTTTGCCAACAGAGAAGGAGTCTTGCACTGAACGTCCAGTGTCAACTGTTCTCGCATAAAGGCAAATGCGTCTGCTTCCAGAGGGGTGCCGACGAACAGATACAGGTCATCCCATCTGCCGAATTCGGGAATGTGACGCAGATTACGTCTTGCGATTTCGGGGTAAGTGGATGCCAGCCACTTCATTGCGACACGGAAAAATCTGCGTTCACCCTGGCCGCCACGTGCGTCGCGCAGGTAGAACAGACACTTCAGTGCATATACTTCATTTTCCTTCAGCGCGTTATTGAACAGAACAATAACATCTTCATCGCTTCTGGAACGATATGCACCGCCCAATGCGAACATATCCAGCAAATCACTGCGGGTAGTCTTATGGGTCAGAGCGCCATTTTCGGTATAGGTGAAATTGTCAGTGTTCTTCAAACCATTCAAAAATTTATTCATATAAAATCTCCTTTTTCACTTTGTTCTCTCTTGGACAAGAGAGGTTTGTTAACTTATATAAATATTATAACATATTTTTTTATAAAAATCAAAAAAATGCGGATTTCCAGTTTTTTAACTTTTTTCTGTCAAAAAATTGGAAATCCGCAACTTTGGTGCCCCGGGAGGGATTTGAACCCTCGACCATTGCCTTAAAAGGGCACTGCGCTACCGCTGCGCTACCGGAGCATAAAAAAGTTCCCTTTTTCATAATTATATCGTATTACGAGAGCCACAATAATAATTATTACTTTGATAGGGAACTTAACAATAAATTCTTCTAAAACTTGTTATGAATTTCAATAAGTAAAATTTGCTGTTAGGCTCTCTATTCACTTGAATAATTGAAGAAAATTATTTTCGCTTGGTGCGATACTATCCAAGCTTTAGCCGGCATTCGCATTTTCTATCTCTCATTGAAGACCAGTTTTTGGCTGGCAAATTTTCTTCGTTGGAGCGAGTGATGGGAGTCGAACCCACGTTGTCTGCTTGTGGTGATTCATATAAGATTTGCACTTATATCTTTTCCCAGTCCTCATCTGTTAATTGTTTAATATCCTTTTTTCTAAAAGGTAAATTATTTACTTTACACCATTTAGAAACAGCTTTATCAGAAACACCATATTGTTTTCCAATTTCAATAAAACTTTTTACTCTAATCATTTGCTTTAATTCTTCACGATTAGGTCTTAAACTTACTTGTTGATTTTTAGCAGAACAATTTTTACATCGAACCGCACTTTTGGATATTTCAATTCCACAATCAATACAATAATGATATTTTTTAGATAAATCTTTTACTTCTCGCAAAGGATAAATCTCATTTGGAATTGTATGGTAATCTCCTCTGTTTATATAATAAACTGTGCTTAAATCTAATTTATATTTGGAAGCGATTTCTTTAAAAGATAATATATTTTCTTTTAAATCATTTACAATATTCATAAATGTTAGTGAATCATAATGATAAAAAATTTCAACTTTTTCAGGAGAATTTAAAACAACATTATAGCCATTTGGAACTAAGCTATTATATTTTAAAATATATTCTCCTTCTAAAGAATCTAATTCTTCAATATTACAAATCTCTAAAATTTGAAAAGAAAAATTTTCTTTCCCATATTTTTGAATTGCTTTCCCAATTAAACTAGAACTTGATTTAGCAGAATGTTCCTACCATCTTCGTTCTATATGAATAGATTGCCCTATATAAACTTTACCATTTTTAAGATTTTCAATTTTATAAATACCTATTGACATTTTATCGCCTCCATATATTTATAAAAATCAAACTCTTATCATTAACAGAAACGGACCAGAAATGTTTTTCATTAAACTAATGAACCGAAGGCAGAAGTAATAGCCGTTATACCACACCCGCATATAGAAGGCATTTTCTTTTTCTGCGTTAAAAATGCCAAACAATCGTATGGGGAATAGGAATTAAAAGGGGAACGAGAACTCATGTTCTCTGGTGCTGGAGATGGGAGTCGAACCCACACGAGGTAACCCTCAGGGGATTTTCGTACTACTCTATGTCGCCATAGCCGATTAAATAATCGTTGTAGTCTGGACTATGTCTTAACCATATGATAGGTTTCACTTAGGTTGCTGGTGTATAGTCTCTACACACTAATTTTTTAAGGCTTTATTTTTTCCTCTATAAGTTTCAGTTAAAGCATGGCAGTTAGGACATAAATAACGAAGATTTTCAATTCTATTATCAGAATTATCTCCATTTATATGGTCAATTTCAAGAGCAATTTCACCATCTTGCCAATGACCATCACATCCACATTTTACACACTTATATTCTAAAATTTTATGTCGTTCAACATAACCTCTTAAAACCTTTTGCGTAACTGGACTATTCTTTATAAATATTTCTTCTAAAGAATATTTTTCTTTACCCTTTTGAGGTAATTGATTTGGACTTTCGTGCCACTTTTGTCCAGTAAAATGAGAAATATCAATTTCATATTCTGCTATTTTCTTTTTTAAGGTTTGTTGAGCGCCTCCACCTTGTTTGCGACCAGCCTTATTAAGGACTTCCGCATAAGAATAACTATTCTAACAAAGTTCTTGGAGCCATTCTTTTGTATATTGACGCATTAAAAACACTTCCTTCCATTGTAATATGAAAATTGTGTCTACCTATTTAATTACGTCTGCCCTAAAGAATTATTGGCACGGCGTTTTCTGTTCGCATTCGCCGTTTAGCCAGCTTCTACTCTAAAAGTTTCCTTTTAGGCACTCTCTACAATTTTTGTAGTTCATCTTTGAGTGATGAAGAACAGATTAAAGTCCCCGGTGTCTACCATTCCACCACTCCAGCATGATGAAATCAAGGCTCATTCTATCATGAACAAGTATTAAAAGTACTTCACTAGAAAAGATTTGCTGTATGAGCCTTTACCTTATATAAATATTATAACATATTTTTTTAAAAAAATCAAATTTTTTCTTCTTCAACCAAAAGAGTATCGTATTCATCATAATCCATTGCCATATTCTTACGAATATCAGAAATTTTAGGATTATAAGAAGGCGAATAATTGCCTGAGATCAAACGGGCTTTTCCTTTATTCTTAGTCTTTTTACGACATACAGAACAAGAACAATGAATTTTATTTTTTGAATATTGATGAAGATTATCGTAATAAGGATAGCCAAATCCTAATTCAGAATAAGTGCTGTAAATTTGATTAGCAAGCTTCTGTTTACGTCTGGCTTTGACATAAGATTTATGCCTATTATATGCTTTAGTTCTCATATAATTCCTCCTTATTTTCTTTTGTAGTGTTTATGCCAATAAGTATAAAGTTCATCAAAATCATCGGTATAACCATATTTTCTAGCCTCTTCCTCTCCCCATTTAGCAACTGCTTTATAGTAAAGAGTAAGCTGATAATTATACCAATCTTCCCATGGATTAACCCAACCCCAGTCTCTAATATTCCAAGATTCAGATAATTTTTTATAATCATTATACTGAATGTTCCAGTCTAAATGATTTTTTAATTTTTGACGAATTTTATGATTGGCAATTCGTTTATCTATGTGGTGCTGTGTTTGCCCACAAAAAGGTATTTTTTTATAAGAACGACTCATTTCTAAGACCTCCTAACAATTTAGAGTCTTAGAAGACGGTAAACCTCCACATATGAAATCATTCCTTTCATTAAATTTGGCAGGGGTGCTGAGAATCGAACTCAGTCCCGGTGATTTAGAGTCACCTGCGCTAGCCGTTACGCTACACCCCAGTATGACTCAAGACAGTTTCTTAATTTCGTTTTAGCGCTCTCTCCACTGAGCTACCTGCGTGGTTAGCGCAGAGTTGGACTCGAACCAACGACCTCTCGATTTACAGTCGATAAAATTATGAATCAAAAAATTGCTGTATCTGCCTTTAACTTATATAAATATTATAACATATTTTTTAAAAATTGTCAATTTTTTGTATATACTCAATAACTTGTTTTTTCTTTTCTTCGCAACAAGAAGCCTGATGACCAGAACATGGATTCCATAATCCTGCTTTTGGACAATCCCAGCACATATGAGTTAAAAAATAAACTGCTTCTTCTTTTGTTGTAATAACAACTTTTCCATATGGCATTTTTATTTCCACAGAATTCTCCTTATAGTTGGCGACAGGGGTGGGATTCGAACCCACGGAGCCTTGCGGCTCGACGGTTTTGAATTCGTAATCAGTAATTTTTAATTACCTCCTCAAATAAAAAATCTTTAGCAAAAGAAATATTTTTTACTTGTCCAGTTTTAGTAGGAATTAATCTTAAAGTTTTTTCTTTAAGTCCTTTTTCTGGCGCTGGATACAAGTAAAAAATACCTTCTTTTTCAGTCATAAAAAAATCAATTTCTTTATTAGTATATTTCATTACTTTATTGCCAGAACCAATAGAGTGCTAGCTATAGCAATTAAACATAAAAGCACTATGCTCTTCATCTTTCCAATGAGAAGTTTTTACTTGTATTTTTAATAAATTTTTACCAGTATCAAGTATAAAATCATATCTTGCATTATCAAACAATGGTTTAGATACAATATATCCAGATTCGATACATTTTAAAAAACATTTCTGCTCTGTTAAAGCACCTTTAATTTGAGTATTTTCCATAATAAATTAAACTACTATGATGTTGAAATTCAAGACCGCTCGATTAAACCACTCTCGCACCCTGCCATATCAAAGGGTAAGAATTAATTCTTACCCATTTCTTTCATAAATTCATTCAGTTCTTCAACTGCTTCGCCATATTCAGTTTTAGCATCATTCAGATAAGTAGTCATCTTAAAATACTTACGCTGTGCTTCTACCATTTCTCGTTCAGCAACATTTACGCACTTCTGGGCACGCTTAACTCGCTTTTCAGCAATCTTTTCAGCACAACGCAGAACTGCCAACTTAGTACCTGTTTCAGGTACATATGCATCATTAGGATGACAGGTAGCAACACCTCGGACACGCTTGCCTGCATATGTAGACTCTGCCTTAATAGTAAGACGACCAGTCTTCTTATCAGTAAATTCAAAAATACGATACTTATTCATAGGATACTTCATAATTTTTACACCTTTTTATCTTAATTTTTTAATGGAGCAAATGGACGGACTCGAACCCTCGACCTGCGCTTTACAAGAGCGCTGCTCTATCCATCTGAGCTACACTTGCATATAATGGTGGGAGACCCTGGACTTGAACCAGGATGACTTTTCAGCCAGTAGGATTTACATTCCGATTGCTGAAATGGCTTTTGTCAAAACCCCTTTGGATTCCACCGCGTATACCTTTCGCCAATCTCCCATATAAGATGGGGTTTTTATACCCCAAGTGAGTTATGTGCTATTACGCCAAAGCGATATCCGGCCGTATATATCGCACTCTTTAAATGATGCCTGCTTTTAAAGGCCACATCTAACCCCGTGCTGTGAAACAGCACAAATGCCTAGACGACTTTGGATACGGCTAGGTCTTTATGGCAGGGATGGCTGGATTTGAACCAGCGAATGACGGAGTCTGGTCTAAGATATGAGAATTGCACTCACTTTACCAAGTGGTAAATCGCTTGAATCTTAGAAAGTCCGTTGCCTTACCACTTGGCTACACCCCTATATTGCTTCGCAATATAGCAAAACTTTCTGGTGCGAGATATAGGATTTGAACCTATGATTTCCTCCTTGTAAGGGAGACACTCTAACCAGCTGAGTTAATCTCGCGTATTAAAATATTACTTCTACCCTCCCGATTCTCCAAGTAGAACATCCTTGTATGATTACCGTTCATCAATCATTATTATGGTATAACGCTATACGGACATGGCTATTTTATCGCTCACGAATTTTTCCCACAATCACTTATGGATTCTAAGCATCGTTCTTTTACCACCAAGTAATATTTTTTGTCTAGACACTAAAATGAAAAATTGATTTTCAGTCAATCGCGTAAACCGTTTCGCCATTTTCCAGATTTGGAAAAGTGGGATTTGAACCCACAGTCTTCATTAAGAAGATTTGCTGTATGTGTCTATTTATGGTCCGGGTAGAGGGGCTCAAACCCCCGACCTCATGGTCCCAAACCACGCGCGCTATCAACTGCGCTATACCCGGATATGAAACCAGTCATTAAGACTGGTCAACTGGAATTACTGTCAGCCCTGCGTTCCGTAAGAGCTATAGCCACGACACCCAATTTTACGCACACTCTCCTCACAATTACCTATTGGTCTATTCGCTGGTGAGGCACAGACAAGATGCTTTTCACATCGGCTATTTCCTTGAGTGTTTTCTTTCGGATAAACCTACATTAGCCTGTGGTATTCACACAACCCTAAATAAAGCTCCACAAGTCTGCTGACGCTAATCCAGTAACTTGCTTCTACGCTAGATAGACAGTCTTGCTGCTATCAGTTCGGTGGACCAGGGCATTTCTGCCAGCCCAATGGTGTTCCCGTCTGGGTTTGAACCAGAGACCTACGCATTATCAATGCGTTGCTCTACCGACTGAGCTACGAGAACATAAAATATCAAGACTCTATTTCTATATAATATAAGTTACCAAAATCGCTTAAAGAAATAAAATTGCTGTATGAGCCTTTTTTATATAAATATTATAACATATTTTTTTATAAAAGTCAATGGCACCTCCCCTAGGATTTGAACCTAGACAAACGCTTTTGGAGAGCGTCGTGCTACCGTTACACTAGGGAGATATATGGCACACCCTAAGAGATTTGAACTCCTGACCCCTTGGTTCGTAGCCAAGTGCTCTATCCAACTGAGCTAAGGGCGTATAATTGGTACCCCAGAAGGGATTTGAACCCCTGACACTACGCTTAGAAGGCGTATGCTCTATCCAACTGAGCTACTGGGGCGTGCGGATGTAAATTTTTTTACATTTTTCTTACAAAAAACTGGGAACGCCTCACTCCGGCCAAATATCTTCGCTATAAAGACCACCATTTCTCCAATAGTTATCAGAAATAATTTGACCTTCTTCATGGGCAATATCATATGCTTCATATCTATCTACAAAACGATTGTCTTGTGTCATAAAGCCTTCGCAGACACTAATTTCAGATAATTTAAAGCCAGCTTTAAAGATTTTCTCATAAATATCTGCATGACGCAGGCCAGTGAAAATCATCGGATATTCATTTGTATCTTTTGGTTTAAACCAAATTGCAGAGCGAATAATTTTACTCATTTTAATAGCCTCTTTCCATAAACCTAGCCTGTTCTGTGAGGCTTTCAAAACACTCATCGCAAAAGCCACCATTTTCAGTATATTCTTTTACAGAAATTGTTTTTAAACAAAGTTCACAGGTTAAATCTCTTGCTTCAAGTTCAGCTTCTTCGTAGATATTCATATAAATCTCCTAAATAAAATGGGGTAGATGACGAAACTTGAATTCGCGGCCTCCGGAGCCACAATCCGGCGCTCTAACCAACTGAGCTACACCTACCATAAAATCCATATGCTCAGTAGCTACCTGTTTTTTTGCATATGGTTTCGTCGCTTTCATCAACCCCGCCTAGGCAGACATTTTCTTAATTTAAAATGGGAGGTGGAACGCACCTATCTGGCGGCGCAGGTGAGGTTTGAACTCACGCACCGGTTTCCCGACCTAGCGGTTTAGCAAACCGCCCCCTTCACCACTTGGGTACTGCGCCATACGAGTGACTAAAATCAAAAGAAACGAACCCTAGGGCATAGGGGTAAGAAAAGATTTTAGCCGTATATTTTCTTGTCCCTATATATTTTAAAATATATAGAAAAGGATGGCATCCTCCAGCCGTAGTCGCCGTAGAAAGTAAAAGATAAAACAAAACAAACATCATCAAGAAAAGGAGTGAACAAATGACTACGGTTCTCCTGTTGGAGTTCTTAATGGTGGGACGGGAGGGTATCGAACCCTCACTCTCTGGTTTTTCAGACCAGTGCTTCGACCTCGTAAGCTACCATCCCATAAATTCTAGGCTCTAGAAATAAGATAAAGAAATTTGATAACAATTTAAGGCATTATTAGTTTTTCTATATTATTTTGCTGTGTGAGCCTAATATATAAAAATTATATATTTTTTTTAATAAAACAAGGCACCACTAGGTATAATGTTGGACTTGAACCAACAACTTTTTGTTCCTTTAAACAAACGCTCTTCCAACTGAGCTAATCATACTATTAGTATTATTTTGCTGAATGTGCCTTTACTTTTTTATATCACCAATACAAAGGAGGGTGGTTGCGAGCCTGGGAATTGAACCCAGTTCATGCCGGTTTATGAGATCGGAGAGATGCCTCACCTCCCGCCCGCATTAAAAAACCAACAGTATGGGCCCTCTGTTGGTAGCTATAAGGTTGCCACCCCGCCATAATTCTCCCTTCATATGACGCATAGGAGCAATTCTTTTTCCTTCTTGAATCTAAAGAAAAAGGGTCTCAAACATTAAAACAAACTTTTACCATATAACACGTGGCGATATCATCTCCACTCCTATGGTAATGGTTGCGGAGGCGGGATTTGAACCCGCGACCGTCACCTTATGAGGGTGCTGAGCTAACCGCTGCTCTACTCCGCATTGTTGAGGTTTATCCAGACCTCACTGGGTAAGTTTTACTTCGCTTCTTTGGGTTTCAGGCGTTTTCCGCTCTTTCATGCCACATATCCTCTGCTATGAATTAGATTTATCTTTTCATAGTGCTTTCGGCCACGAGGTCGGTGGTAGTTTAAACTTACAAAATCCGTGTTAACGCACTTTCATATGCAGTCTCTATGGACTGCTATGGTGGACCTGGTCGGACTTGAACCGACTACCTTCTGCTTGCAAAGCAGGTGTTCTCCCAGCTGAACTACAGGCCCATATTTGTGTGGCTTTTTCTCGGGCGAAGCCACAAACCCTTGCAAATTTTTTATTGGCAAAACGGGGAATATTTTATCGCAACCGTTTGCAACCAGTATTGAGAACTTCCCTTTGATTATTCGGTATTGGATATCTTAACCGACGTTTCTGGTGACGACACCGGGGCTCGAACCCGGACTCTCGTCCTTGAAAGGGACGCGTGTTCACCAGTTCCACTATGCCGCCATATTAAAGTCAGTTTAACCATTACGAAACCATACACGTTTTGACCTCAACCGTCGCACTCAAAATCGTATCCAACTGACAAGTAGCGATAACTCTTTCTTTTCTACGGATTCCTTTAATTATATCCGAAATTTCTGACGTCTTACAGGTATTGTTGTATCCTCATTGCTTCGGAGGGCCAGGTTCGCCTGGCAAGAAAGAAGATAGATTATTCCAACATTATCTATCCGATTATCTAGAAGCCTTATTGCTCAACACTGAGTTGGTTCAGCATTGACCCAGGACAGCGGACGTGGACCGAGCCTCTTATATCTGTCCCTTTATAAAGTTTTAATATGTTTCCGCGTATTTTTACTCCCTAGGCCCGAACTCCATCACTTCCGGCTGCTTCTGCTCGTCTCATTATTTCAGCGCTAGGGCTTGCTTTGGTTGACAAACCGGTTATGTACCAAATCTTCTATTAAAACTTTATAGATAAGATTAAGAAAAGGTCAGCGTTTATCAAACCCGTACCCGTTCCACTACACTACCTCTTTTCTGCATTACCGACAGTGTGGCTTTCCTCGTGACTGGGGGCCCTTAGCTTTCATCATCATTTCTTTATCTTACATATATATTATAACAAATTTTTTATAAAAAATCAAATTAAGATTTTTTATCCAAAAAAATCTATTGCAGAAGATTTCTCTGGGCCTGCTCAATCCATAAATGCATTTTAGTAGTCCCAAGAGGGTCAAAGTCATCCGCATAAGATATTGCGGCTAGACGCAATGCTTCATATAGGACTGCATTATCCTGCATTAACTTTTCTACTCTGTTATCCGCCAGCCAATCCTTCATTTCATTGCTCATTGGACTAATCACTACTCCTTTGCGAGATGGGAATTTTTTAACATAATTTTGGTAAAAATTTGGAAACCGCGAAACCAGCGCTAGCAACTGGCATTAACGATATTCGCATACCGACGATGCATTTGTTCATCTGTTAAACAGCCCGCACTTGGAGTGGCGAGTCTTACTCCCATGCCATTTTTCTGCGCCTTCTGGCGGCGCTCTGAAACCCTCAAAGGGTATCATAGTAAATTCGCCATTTACTTTCCTTGGACGTATCCAATCTATTAGGTACGATTTCTCGCACTAATACCTTAATGCACTTATGTGCTGGTGCCTAAAGTGGGACTTGAACCCACAAGCCGAAGCGGAGGTACTTGAAGCCTCTGTGTTTGCCAATTTCACCATTCAGGCATATCAAATCTCATTTGGAAGTTCGTACGCTACTTCCCTTCAATGGCAGAGTCACCAAGATTTTTTATAGAAGTCATATCTTCTGTAAGGATTGTGACCCATTCCTTCACTTAGGGAGAGTACACCGATTTTTCTCATTCTTCTAATATTCAAGCAGAGAAAAACAGACCCTTAACAAAAACCTCGCTTAATAAATAAGTATGGCATTACATTAATCTCTCGCCACTAAATAACCCCGTACCGGACTTGAACCAGCATCTCCTTTGGCTACGAACCAATCGCTCTACCTATCTTGAGCTAACGGAGTATATGAATGCTATGGTTAAGGTGCCACAGCTGTCCGCACATCCTGGTTTGTTAACACCTCTCTTGGGGTGCCCCATGTCGCTGCCAGTTATTTGCTATTTCAGCGCCTTGGTGCCTCCGGCCGGAATCGAACCAGCGCGACATGGATTTTCAGTCCATTGCTCTACCTGCTGAGCTACAGAGGCATATAATTTTATGAGGTACATAATAGGGTTTCCTGATTTAAGTCTAATGAACAATATGGTCTCCCTAATCAGCCATATCCAAAATTTAGACCCCTCACTAACGACATTTCAGCCGACGCTTTACAGTTTTTCTGCGGGAAAACGCTACCCTTGGTGGGTCAGGTTGGACTCGAACCAACGTAGCCGTGAGGCGAGAGCTTTACAGGCTCCTGCAATTGCCACTATGCGACTGACCCATATAAAATTTTGTGATTTCATATCATGAGCAAATCACGAACCCATGATGGCCAGTAGAGGTTTTAGCGGACTCTGTCAATGGCGCTTCTCTGTAAGTACTAGGGCTTTAATTTATATCCGCAGTGCCGGTACCTACTCAATTATCTGCGGGTGATGGTACTCATGAGTGGATTCGAACCACTGACCTCTCGATTATCAATCGAGTGCACTAACCAACTGTGCTACAAGAGTATAAGAAGACCATTGCATTACAATAGTCTTGGGCTCATCCTACAACTTGGTAGGTGAGATGCAAAAAGAGCATTTCTACTCTTTTAGGAACCTTTTCTACAACTAGTAGATAGGCAATTTATGTACCATTTTAATAATCAGCCGACCTTCGCCGTACCAACAGTCATCTTCAACCATATTCAACCAATGAGGAGACAAGTCTGAGCCTGCGAGCCGTCGCCCACAAACTTCTTGCCCCAGAAGTCTTCCAACTTCCCTGATGTGTCATGATACTCCGAAGAGTAAGTAATGCCACACTCAAAATCTCATAGAGGATTGTCTACCTCTAACTTTCACCCACCATTCAGAAAATTTCATCTTATAAAGGAGTATCTTTTTTCCTTTCGGTAATGTATAAACTTTCCTAAGTCATCGTGCTTTGGGCTACTCGTACCCCGACCTTATCTTATAGACAGATTACTCTGACATCACCACGAACTCTCTTATTGGTATTTCCAAGGTTTATCCCCAGCACCACCCGTTTGAACCTAACTTGGATTCGGCTTGGCTATTCACCAAGCTGTCTATTGCAAGAGCGATAAGACGGTGTTTTTGATTGCGATTGTGTCAGCACACTCAGCCATCCAAGACCAGCCGTTCGGTTGGCGAACTGCGAAAATCACTTCTCGCAATCTCTAGCTGTCATAGGCTATCGTCTATGACTTCCACACTCTTGGAGTCCCCTGATAGGACAGGCTTGAGTTCTCAGCATGATGGTATTCATTCTACACTGAGTTGCTTCTTATTAAGGTACATTGATGAAATCTGTCGGAAGCGTCCTCACCATTCCTATTCGGATGCGGGTTTTCATCACGAGGACTTTTGGTGCTTCGCACCAAGTGTGGTTGGCGACAATTGCTTTTGAACCACAAATTTGTTGATGAAAAGTGTCTTAACCGTTTACTTTAGATGCATCGCCTTTACCTTATATAATTATTATATCATATTTTTAATAAAAAATCAAATAAGGTTTTATGAGCCAGACCCATTGACACTCATATGGAACTTTACGCAGTCGTCTTCTATCCTTAAAGGCTTTTGGTTACGTCGTGTCTTCATTACACGGATGGCGGGAGTGGTGAGACTTGAACTCACGACCCACAGATTAACAGTCTGTTGCGCTAACCAACTACGCTACACTCCCATATAAACTTTTTAGGTTTTCCCAGTTTTATAACCTAAACTTCCCAATCAACTCATTTTGTAATAGCGTTGCTTTATATTTTTGCCTGCCAGGAAGTAGTGTGTGGTCTTAGGTCTTCAACCACTTGAGGGCTGTTCCCAGATGCTTTCGTCTACTTTGGGGAGCGACCCCTCACGTCTCAGCATCTTCCCTTTTGGACGGAGCCTCCTTACTATCTGCCATATGCCGCCCTATAACAGAAGTCCAATGGTTTAAAACTTCGGATGGTGCCGGAGAGGGGACTTGAACCCCTACGCTTTTGGCGCCTGATCCTAAGTCAGGTGCGTCTTCCATTCCGCCACCCCGGCGAATTAAAGTTTTGGCAATCACCGGCCCATGCCTGCCGTCGTGATTTTTAAAGGATTTATTTGGCAATGTACCTACCATGGCAATGTGCGTTTATTAAAGAGTCAGCGCATTTACCTCAAAAGACTCTATGGCGACTCCAACGGGGCTTGAACCCGTGACCTCTAGCGTGCCTTAGTAATCATAGCGTAGATAGAATATCTTCGGCTCTAAAATCTTTAGCCTGCTTTTGCGTGGAAAGTCTTGTGCCAACAGTCCAAAATTTTGTTTCATAAGTTCCAAATACAGGAAACATATAAAACTTTCCGTTAAACTCAGTCATAAAATAATCCACGTCTTCAGCAGAATAAGTCATTTTTTTTGTCTTTCCATTATCTCGCACTTCATATTTTGTGCGAACAAGGAAGCCTGTTTCATCTACTGGCATTGCGTGTTTTACCTGAATCCGATAAAACTTACCATTTTTTTCAATTACTAAGTCATATTTTTGATGATTTCCAATTGGAGTTAAAACATTCCAACCTTGCTCAATCAAATATATTTGACATTTAAGTTCTGTAATATCTCCAATTTGAGATGGATTAAGATTTATCAAATGCTATCAATCCTTTCTCCAAAGATATTCCCTATGAACTTTCCAAGACAGGCTAGCGTTCTAGCCGACTGAACTATGGAGCCATATTTTGATTTCTCAATCTTACATATATATTATAACATATTTTTTTTGAAAAATCAAATTTTTCTTTTTTGTGTAAGAACAAGACAGCATTATCATTACAGTGTCTCTATCAGTTGGACTACCCCATACAAATATGAGGACGGGACTTGAACCCGCAACACCTGTGCCCCAAGCAAGATAAGTATTGCTGTTGCTGTCTTTAAAAGAAATTCCTTTCTTTACCTTACATATATATTATAACATATTTTTTTTGAAAAATCAAATTTTTGGTTTTGTATCTAAATTGAAAATTGGAAAAACCAAATTAGAAAAGTTTGTCCTTAAAAATTTCAGATGAAAGAGCATTGAAATCAATGTCATCAAATTCAGATTCCATCTTAAAAATAGGGATAGGATAGTTAATATCACCCTGAATTTCATCAGAAATATTAACCCAAGAAAGTTCTTCAATGGGATTCATCAGCCCATCTTCATCAGCCTGTTCATAAATTTCTTCAATGGAGTAAATACCACCACAGCATCCGCAAATGATTTCATCGCGATATGCAATACCAGTACAATATCCATCTTCATAGAAGAAAACCTGAGTAGGTGTCTCAAAATACATTTTTCTTTCCATTTGATTTTCCCCCTTCCTTTATCTTACATATATATTATAACAAATTTTTATAAAAAAATCAAATTAAGATTTTTTATTCTTCATAAAAATATCGGGGATCTTCCAATGCATCATTCCACGAAATAAAATCTTCTTCAAACATTTAAGTTCCTCCTTTACCTTATATAAATATTATAACAAAATTTTATAAAAAAATCAAATTTATTTTATATAACCTACCTTATCGTGCATTGGGGCGAAACTCTTAACATTCTTATGAGTAAGAACGCCGAGTAATTTTTCGTTCCCATCCACTTCTTTAATATAGATATGTGAGGTGTCTGCGGAGACCGCTGAACGACCCTTCGGACGAGTCAACATTTTCGCAGTTTTTTCCAGCTGGTTTATATCAATGGTATTTAGTTCTACCCGGCCTTTTGAGCCAATCACCGCAAACACAGGCAAACCATTTTTGATTAGAGGATTAGCATCTGCGATTTTACCGCACCAATTCATATGATATTCATCGTGAATATCTGTAATAATAAGATGAGTTTTTACTGAAATTTCTTCCATCTATTCTCCTTAAAGAAATCTACAAGTTCGTCATTAATTTCTCTCGTGTTAATATCTTCACTTCTGGGAGCGGGTTTGGACCGAAGATGTGGATTTTTTTCTCGCCAACATTTTGACATATGTTTAACGAGAATTTCTTCGGTAGAAAATTGACCATTGCAGGTAGGACATATATACATTTGAATTTTTCCTTTCAATTTTATATAAATATTATAACATATTTTTTATATAAAATCAATAAAAAAAGATGCGGTTTCCAGATTTTTTACATTTATTTAGTAAAAAATTGGAAATCCGCACCATTGGTGCCCACACAGGGACTTGAACCCCGAGTCTCACGCTAATCTGGCGCTAATACCGGGTATAAACCGGCTACTTTACCTATTAAGCTATGCGGGCAAATAAAAAAATGCGGGTGGGGATTTGCACCCCACATATAGTTGTCTTACTCCTACGACACGCGCGCCTTATTCCTCCATTGATGGGGATTGTCTACGTCTACCTATTCCGCCACCGCATTTATTTTACAGACCTAATTTTGCCATTAAATCAGCAATATTCTTTTTTTCACTTTCAGTAATTTCCGCAGGTTGAAAACCAGTAGCAACAGTTGCCACTGTCATATTTTCAAAGTCCATGCCACCATCGCGGGAGCCGGTAGAGACGGTCGCCACCCCGACAGGATTTTTAGGACAAGTCATTGCGATAGCGATTTGAATTTTCTCGCCACCTTCATATGCCCATACGTATACCTTTTTGTCAATGGTGCCAATAAAATCATCACCAAATGCTTCTTTAATTTTTGCTTCCACATAATCTTTTGCTTCTGCCCCACGAGCCATGTGTCAAACCTCTTTCTTTATTTTATATAAATATTATAACATTATTTTTTAATATTGTCAAACAAAGCGGGATTTGCTAAATCCAAATATCTATAACATATGCGGCAACGGTTGCCTGCTTGACACTTTTGACCGCAATTTAAACGAATT
Organism: Bacilli bacterium; assembly: GCA_017502465.1. Classification (GTDB taxonomy): domain Bacteria; phylum Bacillota_I; class Bacilli_A; order RFN20; family CAG-826; genus RGIG5418. The sequence continues at coordinate 92,513 of JAFVUY010000119.1, forward strand.
TGGCCTAAATCCGGAGGTATCATACGATTAACACCCGTATGATTAAAATTAGTAATAATCATTTCTAAATCACCAGGCCACGCACTATTTTCAAAGTAAAGACGATATAAAGCCTGTTCTTTTTTATTATCGCAGTCTTCAAATTCAACCATATCTACATAATCAGCATATGTGGTTAACAGGTCTTCTGGTCTTATCCATCCACCGCACACCCCATCTTCGCGAGGTAATCCGTCCACATATGCGACGTTCGGCACAGCCAAAACATCAATACCAAACTTCTTTACTTCTGGAAGCATATGAGTCAATGGAGGAGCAAGACGAACCGCACAGACACCCGCATCAACGAGAGCCCGCAACTGATAGAAACTATTTACCGGGTATCCCCAATAAAACTTTAAATCATTCTTCTTACAAATAGTAATATCATTTATATCACTTAAACAAATAATTAGTGTTCTACCCTTAGACTTCATCATCTTACTCATCGCCGCAAGATACTTCCAATCAACATCTGCTTCATGATAAGTAATTTTTACGATAACATCAGCCAAATAGTCATCAATTAAATCTGGTATTTGTCGTCTATCTTTATAATTTACGCTGATAATTTCAGCCTTATTTAAATATTCTTTTGTCTAACGACTATTTAAAATACATTTCAAGTATATCCTCTCCTTTATATATATTATAACAAATTTTTTCTGAAAAATCAACTTTTTGCTTCAAAAATTTCCATATGGATTTTTGGATTCGGGGTGCGGTTGTGCCAGCGTGGGCGGGCGAACAATTTTCCGCTTTTAATCCAGACAAAAAAGAAAAATCCCCACAGATTTCTCTGTGGGGATTTCAAATAGGGAGGAGTTATGAGTTATTTTTTCGTATGAAAATAGCACTGTTATCATTCAGCGTCGGTAGCAAGTGCGAAACCCATTACCTTACGCTTCTTACCGTCGGTTTCAACGGTCATTTCTTCCTTCACCGCACGACCGGCCTTAACCAACTGGTTCAGGCGGTACTGAACCTTAGCCTTGGAGACTGCTTCGTCACCAATCAGTTCAGTGATATCGGCGATGGTGGTCAGGTCTTCGGACAGAACTTCTGCGACGCGTTCAGTCAGTTCATCGCCTTCCGCACGCTTGCGAGCCGCAGTTTCCTTTGCCTTACCAGCCTTGCGGTCCAGAGCCGCAATTTCCTTATCGCAGAATTCTACGATAGCGTCTTCATCAATCGCTGCGGGCATGATGCCAGTAACGATAGCTTCCTTAATCAGAGCGAACATTTCCTTCTTAGTAATCTTAGTCATAGATAATACCTCTTTCTTAAATTGAATTTTTATTTTTCTTTATCTTACATATATATTATATCAAAAATTTTTATTAAAATCAAATTTTTGATATTTTCCACATTAAACGGTTTTTTAAGATTATTCTGCTGAGACCGTAAACTCGCAGGCATCTGGGTTTTGCTACTCTTGGTTCACCCTATGATAACCTCATCAGCCAGTTTTTTCCGACTCCATCTGCCTGTCGTATAAGGTTTTCCTTTACCTTACATATATATTATATCATATTTTTTATTAAAAATCAAATTTCTGATTTTTGATTTTTGTGGTAAACCCATAATCGGACGCCTCTCAGTGCAACCTCACCAGCCATCACCCTTACCAGCGCTTCGTATAAGATTTTTTGGTTGTATATAGCACAATATCGCGCTACCCTTTGCTGACTTACCACCAAGTTTACTCTTGGAGAGTTTCACGAATATCCTCACTCACAACGGCAATAATTTATTGCTTAGCCCACGCTCTTTCTACGACAGCCGCGAACTAGATGTCGGTAAAGTGGAACAGCTTCTCTAACAGCGTACAATCATCACTGACTTGGGTGTTTCTCTTACGAGAGCAAGGTTACTGGTTTAGAAGCGATACTGCTAACCTTTTTTCTCTTTCCTTTACCTTACATATATATTATATCATTTTTTTTATAAAAAATCAATTTTTCTTTTTCTTATATAGGTCAGAAACATCATTTACGCCAAACAGTTCCTTACCTTTTTCGTTAAGTTCTTCAAAGAATACATAGTATTCAAAAGATGTAATCTCATCATAGCGAACACCATATTGATAATCTTCAATCAAATATTTATCCCAAATATCATAATCATCATAAGTGGTTGTTAAAATATTTACAATACCAATTTCATCTGGATTATCAATGCTTCTTACGCTAACAAGTTCCATATCAGAACTAAAATCTTCTTCACCAGTAATATCGTCTACTCTAATAAAGATATTAGCACACCAGGGACAGAGGACTTCACCTTTGAAATAAGTTTCTTCGCCGGGGATAACTCTATCGGAGCATCTGCTACATCGGCAAGCGTCGGCGCAGTCAGAACAAATCAGGGCACCATCAAAGATTTCCCAATCTAAATCCTGGTCTGCTTCCGCTACGATATTGCCACCGCACCACATACACTGACACGCACCACTGTAATCATAATAAAGATGATCTATGCGTTTAATAGGAATTTTTTCACAATTCTGTTTTCCAAAAGAAAACAACTTCTTCTTCTGGATTCTTGTGGGGACTGCACTCTCAATCAATTTCTTGCTAAGATACATGGGAACAAAAGGATTATTATTATAGAAGTCATTATACATATGACCGCACTCAAATTCAATAAAGAATTCAGTATCTCCGTTAATAATATTCTCTTCATCGGGGATGATATTATAAGTAGAATCTGTATAATTCTCATCTCCACACAATTCTTTCAACCATTTCATTACCATATCATCCAACATAGAACTCTTAAAAGGATAATCCTTAATACCAGTAATGAAATCATCATCAACAATATAAAGTTTTCTCCATGTCTTATTGCTCCATGTATAAGGACAATTTTCCTTATCTTCTGGATTAAGGTAGAAAGGCTTAGAGGTTTCCAGATAAGCAACTACTACATTTCTGGAATTCATCATTTCCACAGTACCCTGCTTAGAAGTTCCTTTATCAGTGGTCCAACTCATACAACTATTCCAGCCGCAATCATTATCACTCATAGTCATAAAGTCCAGAGGATGAATGGACAAACAAAGATTACCTTTCAAATGATTATTCTCAATTACATGAGAATGAGCATTGCGGAATACTTCAAACTCTTCTTCCAGATCCCAATCGCGAGCCAATTTGCCGAGAATTTTCATAATGGAAGCCCCATTTTGAACCTGTACCTTCTTATTATTTACAGGGTTAATGAAATAAAAATTTTCACCCTTATAAGTATTAGAAGAAAGACTACTAGACTGAACGAGACTTCTTAAACCAGAAGAAATCTCATACTCAAAATCAAAAGAACTTACCTTGTCAATAAAGGCAACAATAAAGTCTCTAAAAACTCTCTTATGAAGTTCATTATCCATACGGGTCAGTTTTTCGTGAGAAGTCATATGAATATCAACAGGACGCTTCAAAATAAAATTGCGACCAAACTTTTCATACAAATTTCGTTTACTATAAGACCAGGCATAAAGAACCTCAGACAAAGGGGCACTATCTACCGTAGCATACTTGCCGACCCAGGTATCAATATAATATTATATTTTTTCCTTGTCCAGTTCAGACAAATCATTAAAAATCAAATCAAATACCTCTTTTTCATTTTATATAAATATTATAACATATTTTTTTATAAAAATCAAAAAAGCCCTCTGTTTCCAGAAGGCCGGGGCATTTTACTTATTCATATTCATCATCATAGCCAGAGGCAGGATATCATCAGTTTTATCCTTCATCAGCATATACATCATCAGAGGATTAGACATATCCATCTTGCCGCCGTTCATCATCATCAGCAGCATCATAGGGTCAATGGAATTGCCGTCCATCATAGCCAGCATCCACATATTGCCGAAAGGCTGTTCCGCACAGGGCTTAGTAATATTACCCATGTCAAACAGAGAAACAATCTTGGTGCAGAAGTCAAAGCCGAAAGGAGAACGAGTAGGCATGATAATCTTTTCTTCGCCCTTTGCGACGTCAACTGCGACAATCTTGCCTTCGTGGGTGATTTCGCTTACGAACATAGGATAATTATTGTGAATAATAGTATCGCCGACCGCAATATCCTTAATTGCGACAGGAATACGATACATATACTTATTCATAGACTGGGAATTCAGAATATCCACATTCATTACGCTGTGACTATTGGCATCATAGGATACCCAAGAGCCTGTGCCATTACGCAGAGCCAGACCATACATAGACATAGCAATCTTAGTATTTCCTTCGCAGGAACCAAAATCAAACTTAAACATATTATTCTCCTTTTCTTTAATCTTATCTTTAATATCGTTAACTTCTTTTCTCAATTCTTCAACATCTTCAATGTTAGCCTTGCGGTCAACTGTCAGTTGAATCCTATCGGCTCTGTCGCAAATGACATCACCTTTAATAGATATCGTATTTGGAATCCAACTACTGGTTGTAGTTGTATAATAATTACCGTCCATCATTGTACCATCAGTGCTTAAATCATAAGAGCAAATTTTATCTACATTAGAAATACTGGTAGAACAAGTAGCCAAATTTGCCTCATTCATAAAATTAGTTTTTGTCATATCATCTTTGCTCTTATGCGTGACATATGGATACTCCCAACCAAAATTAAGAAGAAAATCACAAAAAGATTTATCATTTGGACTAATAACCATATGCCATTTAGATTTATTTTTACTGGAAAAATAATCTTCGGCACTAATTACATATCTTCTCCATTCAGAAATACAACCTTTTTCATCAGTATTTCTGATTTTTGGATAATCACTATCATCCACATAAACATAATTGGTATTTTTAATACCATTTATCATTGACTTCCAAGTAGAATAATCAATTCTAGTATAATGCTTTCCTTTACACTTTTCATTAAAATCGTCAAGCATTTTTAGAAAATCTTCTCTTTTATATTTAATAACCACGCCTACGAGCAACCTCCTTTTCTATATAATTTATTTCAGAATCTGTAAAAGTGTCAGAATCTATGCGGGCAGCGTTATAAGCCGCACACTGTGTAGAAAAATCGTTCGGGTCAGCAGACTGCGCCAGCAATTTAATTACCTTTTCAATCTTACCTCTCCTGGTAGGGAGGTCGCCTTCCGATTCCATGGCATAAAGCCAAAAAGCAGTATTAGTAGTATCCATAAGATTCATATAACTCCCATTGTTCAAGATAAAGGTTTTCATAACAATCTGGATAAGCCATACCCCATGCCATACAGGTTTCACAATCAAAACAAGAACACCAACATCGCTCATCCATTAACAAAGTTCTCCTTTTTCAAAAAGAATATAACATTCTTCATAGCAACAACCCATTGCGATACATTCGGCACAAGAAATCATATGGCACCATTCATCCATTACTTCATATCCTCCATACACTGGGCGGCACACACACCACCACATTCTGCATAACGATTACAAAACTGTTGACAATAAGAATAAATGAAAATATCTTCCATAATTATCTCCACATAACACTGTTTTCATTTAGAGGACACACATCAGTAATTTCAATTGTCCATACATCGCCATTGGCATAACCATCTTCTTTAAAAGAAATAGAGGCTTCGTTTTCATCTTGCTTAAACAAATATTGAAGTTTGTTCCATGCCTTAATTAAATCTTTTACGGCTTCTGTCTTACGAATATCGTTTCGGTTATGATATTCATCTTTGGCAGCATAAAGACAATCTCGCAAATCATCATCGCTAAGTCTTTTGAAATAATCTTTTATTTTATTGATATCCATAATTACCAACCTTCTCCATCATCATCAATGAAATCAATGTGGGCGAGTGCCCAGCCAACTACAATTCCAAGCATAAAAGCGAAGAAAACTTCACCATTCATAATTAAAATCTCCCTTCTGTGGTAAGCCAAATATATACTTTGCGGAGGTCTCTAAAAATAGCACAGAAACCGTAAATAGTACACATTCCAATACACGCTTCAACCATAAATATCAGCCTCCAAAAATAAATTCAATTATCTTTAAGATAAGGGCACCAGTGAGCCAACCTGCGATAGAGGCGATACATCGCATAAAATTTTCACTCATAAATATCACCTTTTTTATCTTATATAAATATTATATCATATTTTTTTTATAAAATCAAAAAAGCGGAGAAATGACTAAATATCATCTCTCCGCCTTAGAATCGTGTTCACCTAATGCCCAGCAAGTAAGACCGGCTCCCACATATAGAACCAAAATGCCCAGCATATAAACAATAGTTGCTTGTGTAAACATATACAAAAACCTCCTTTATTATTTAAATTAGAAGTATATTATACTATAAAATTTAAATAAAGTCAATTAAAGGAAATTGTATAGAAGTTCTAAATAAAATTTAGACAAAGGAATATGAATTCCTTTGTCTAAAAATTACAAAATAGTACAACGAGTCAACACATTCTGCTTGCGATTACGGTAGACCTTATGTTCCTTGATAGTGCCCTTAAAATGATATTCCTTGTCATCTTCCAGTCTCTTGGAACTGGTAGTCCAGGTATATTCATTGCCGAGGTCATCGCGGAAACAATGGAGCCAACTGGTTCCATAATTAGAATCCAAAACATATACAGCATAGAGGTATGCGTATAGTTCAAGGCGTTCGCCAATTTCACCTACGAATTCACCATCACCAGGATCATAGATGAGAGAATCTACAATTCTTTTAACTTCATCTTCACCCTTCAACGCAGTGCCATCCGCATTGCTGACATCTTCCCATCTCAACTGGATAGGTTCCAGTTCATAGGGATATTCTGCGGGCATAGGTTCATCACTGATAAAATACCAGCCCCAGTATCTTGCGAACCGGGCGGTAGAACGCCGAAACCATTCCAGATAATTATATGTATCGCCCTTAAAGATGGTAATATAACCTTCCTTAAAACCGAGAACTTCTTTGAGCGGGCGAATTACCTGGGTAGGAGGTTCGGTTGAGCGGGTTTCCGCAGGATACAACTTTGCGTATTCCTTATCGGTATACCAACGCACCTGCTTGGAGGCTCCGGACTTGGTCCGCACCTTTACATACTGCCTACCCTTATCAAGGGTATAAGGTTCACACAGGATTTCTAAACCCTGATAACTTTTAGCTACCGGCATTACATTACCTCCTTTTCAACCAAGATATAATTATTATAGTGATAGCGAGAGACGCCATCAAAGACTCCACAGATAGAGTCATTAAGATCTTCTTTCCAAGTTTTTTCACTGTGCCGGACTTCATTAATCCAAGGCAAATCCACATGGAATTCATAGAACCAAGACTCATAAGAATCTTCTTCTACCAGAGCCAGAATCATTTCTTCGGCATCAGCACGGTCCGCAAACAGCATAGCCTCAGCGCAAATTTCCTCACAAGAACTTTCAACAGTAGGAATTACCATATAAATTTTATTCATCATTTTTCAGCACCTCCGCAGTAATTCGGTAGAGAAATTCTTTTGCTTCTTTTGGATAATTTTCCAGAACTTTGTGCCAAGTGGCTTCAAGTTCCCATAAAGCCATCTCTTTTTCAAATTGCTCTGTAAGATACAGATTGGCTTTATCTGTTACATAGTTTACAACGGCTTCCATATTTTCTTCGGTAATATATCTCTCCATAGAAGCCTCCTTAATCGTAGCGAATAATTACGGAATCATATTGGGGGAAGATATCATTCAAATAACCAAGGACGAGGAAGAATTCTACGTACTCGGGGTCATCATCGCATATAGCGTAAGAGGTGGGGTCCAGATAAATTTCAGTATAATCATCCATCAAACCAAAAACATCATTGATATTGATTTCTACATCATACTGGGTAAAAATCGCTTCACGCAATTCAGATTCGTTAATCATGGGAATCAAAATATAGTTCATAATATCAATTCCTTTCTCAATCATAAAGATTGATTTTTTTAATTAGTTTAAAATCATACACATCAGTTCTGGAATTCCATCGTTTAGCACTTTCTTCAATGAAAGCAACTTCAAAAATAATATCTCCATTGAGATGAATTGCTTCAATCTCAATAATCTGCCGAACAGGATTATTTTTATGATAACAGAATTCCGCAATCCATTTTTCAAAAAGTTTAGGTTTCATCATTGAATTCCTTCCCCTTTTCGTAAAGAATATTTACGGCGGAATCAATCAACTCAACCTCATTATCTTCAAAAAATCCCATGTTAGAAGCCATATCCAAAAATCCAACAACAGTAGCCAATGCTTCATTATAAGTCATATTACCACCACTTTCTATTCGCAGAGTTCCAAAACAATTCAAAACAATCTTCAAAGGAAAGACCTTCGGGGAAGTTAATCAAACCACCCAGCATATCAAACATCATATCAACAGTTTCTTCATCAAACGGCCCCAGAGGTTCGTGTTCCTCCCAGCCATCAACAATGGCAAACATCTTTACTTCTATTGGTTCAAGATGGGGTTCCGCAAGATAATTGATAATGTCGCGATAGCCGTGGTAGCGATTACCAACTTCGGTTACAAAAACAGGCTGATGATTATCATCGTCCAAACCCAAAATTCTATAACTCATAAACATCAATTCCTTTCTTTACCTTACATATATATTATATCATATTTTTATAAAAAAATCAAAAAACCCCTTATAAACAAGGGGTTATTATTTATTTATTTAAAATATTTTCCTTCTTGTTCCCACCAAAGAGCCATTAAAATAAGAGCGGACATAGGAATAAGACTCAGCCAAGGGAAAAAGGGTTTTGGGGCTTCAATAATAAGCCAAATGGTACTAACGACACAGCCTGCGGCACAGGCAATCTGAATAAAATACTTAATAAAGTACATCAAAAAACTAATAAAACGTCTCATTTTATTCATCCCAATTTTCGTATTCGTATTCTTCTTTGGTAATTTCTTCCCAGTCATATCCAGCACTGGAATAGAAAACTTCTTCCCATTCTTCTTCGGACTCATAACCTTCTCGCTCATAGTCCATTGAGCCATACCAGTCGTCCGCATTCTCCTGGGCCTTGTCGCAAGCCCATCTGTCAATTTCAAGGTCATCGGTTTCGTCGGGAAATGCCTTATAATAGTCCTGATCCTGGCCGACGAAATATGTGGTAGTAACTGCTCTAATATATCTCATTTTATCTCACCTGACAAATAATGTATTCTTGAATAGTGCGGTTGGGGTCGTAGGGCAGGTCGGGGAAGAGAGTCTCAAATGCTTCAATGAGTTTGCGGACTTCGCTCATAGAAACATACAGGCTGGTATCTCTCTGGATAATAGAACCTGCGTCGGCACATTGAAGTTCAATGCCGAAAACTACTTCGGGGTCGCTCTCATAATAACTGGTACGATGAATATATTCATCTACGATTTCATTATATCTTTCGTGGTCTTCCTTACAATATTTTTCAACTTCCATGCTGGTCAGATAATAACCAACAACGGTTTTCGCACAATACTCTACACTCATTCTACATCTTCTCCTTTTACATAATACATACATTCCCAGTCCATCTCACGGAGTCTTCCTTCATGGTCAGTCCAACAAAGGACAAAAACGCTACCCTCGTTGTCTCGCCAAGGAATATTTACAAGACGATATTGAAATTTATCATCATATAACATAATACTGTTAAGGATGCTACAAACCTTTTCAGTAAATTCATAAGTCAAATATTCAGTACCGGGGATTTCATAACCCTCGGACAATTCATAAAGATTACTCCACAGGTCTTTCATATTTTACACCTCTTGTATTATCTTCATAGATTTCTTTACTAATTTCAGTAATTTCTACTCCTGAGCCTTCGCGATAATATTCGTCCCAGGCTTCTTTACTCTCAAAACCATAATCTTCCCAGTCGCTATAATCCATATAACTATCAACGCAATCGTTGATTAAAGCATCTGCTTTACCAGAAAGATACAGTTCTTCTTCATCTTCGGCAATTTCAAAAGAGGTTAATTCCTCACCACAATAAGGAGTATAAGCGGTTAGCATAAAATATTTCATAGTTTAACTCCTCTTCTTACCAAGAGCAATAAACCAGAATTTCATCTTTATATCCACGTTTGCGCATAGTCTCAATAAAAGTAATAGTATTGCGCAGGCGATTAACATAATCTTCCGCTTCATGATTTACTGCCCATTCATAGTCATCGCGCAAATCTTCAAGATAATCTTCATCAAGATTTACAGGTACATAAGAATTATTTTGAACATAATAACCGAATTGAGTATTTTGCCATTCAAAATCAAAATCTTCATTGATTTCATCACAAAAAATATAGTTAATAGAAAAAACTCTCATATTTATATCAATTCCCTTTCTTTACCTTATATAAATATTATAACATATTTTTATAAAAAAATCAAAAAAGGCTGGTATTAACCAGCCTTTTAAAAAATATCTACTACCAATTCGCAAATAAGAACTAACCAGCATATCCAATAGGAGTGCCAACTTGCTCCTTCTTTGCTAGGTCTTTTCGTTAGATAGTCTATGAATTGCGCAAGCCCGATAAAGAGCCAGCCGCCAAGCATCATTACATCCATACAGGAACCCTCACAATTTGAAGAGATTTGCCGTAGCCGTCGGCAACTTTGATAGCGTAGTCTGCGGCGAGGCTTGCTTCATAGTCGCCACGCATGTAGTGGAGGCAGAAGGTGTCATAGGCACATTCCTGCCACAGAGAAAGGACGAGTTCTTCCAGTTCAGCCCGGTCGGGGCTCACGCACAGAAGGACGGTGTTCGTCCGCAGGTATTGATGTTCTTGTTCTGCGAGAACATATACAAAGTCTTTAAACATATCAATTACTCCATATCAATATTATATTCGGTACAAATTGTTCCTTCTGGGATATAGAACACATATTTATGGTCTACCGTAGTTCCCGCAAATAGTTTCGCAAGGAATGGAGAAGTAAAGGTTTCTTCGTAGATATAAACGTGAGGAGTGACTTCTTTTTCATCTTTTGGAATAATAACAAAAGAAGCGTTGTCAACTGTATAAATAGTAAAACCGAATTCATCAGTAGTCATATAGGAATATTGAGGAGTATTATCCATTGTGCTTTTAAAGATATAGTTATTATCCTCAATAGCATAGATTTGTTCTACACGAGGTTCAATGTCTGTCCTGATTTCGGTGGGGAAGACAGTGACGATTCCTGCGGTAATAAATAATGCTATTAGACTCCAACAAAACGCTAATGAAAAACCGATAAAGACACTGGAACAATCAATTGCGGCTCTTGCCCAAACAATTAAGCCAATAATTATACAAATACTAATCCAAATCATTATTCATCCTCCAATTCAAAAACATAAAATTCTTTACTTAATATATCGTAAAAGTAGTGTGGTTGGTCCTCGGACCAGGTGTCCGCAATCTTCTGGACGGCACTTTTTGCTTCTTCGTAAGTTAGTATATCTTCATAGACAAATACGGGGTCTTTGTTAAGAAGTTTAGGCTGACCAAATTCGTATCTTTGAAGATAAATCGCAACGGTAAAAGTCCAATTATGACGAGCAGGAGTTATGATTTCACTCATTTTAGTTGCTTGTAGATAAACAATCATTCCGTCATCATATGGAATATATTCGCAGATTTGATAATCGCCACGATATTGTATTTTAAACACCTCCGTGAATTGGCGAGAATTAGATTGAAATTACCAAAAATTTATGATATAATAATTATGTAAGAGAAGATTTTTAATTTCAATCATTTGAAAAGGAGTGAAAAAAGTGAGGGAATTTACGATAACCGTCGCATTGTTATTTACATTCATCATCGTAGTATGGGCAAGCATATGTGCCGAGAGAGTCTTCCGCATACTTCGGATTGGCAAAATAGAAGCAGCGAATGGGGTATCCTTGTTTCTGCCAATATTCAGGTCTGTATTTCTTCATACCCATAGGGTGATGGATACAGTCATCAAAAGGACATTCGTCATAATGATTAAAACTATCTTTATATCCTTCTCGTTGAAGTTTATCCAGATATCCTTCAAGATGACGAATTTCAATTAGTCCAAGATTCATATTGCGGCGATAGGTGTCAAGAACTTCTATCTGCTCTTGGAGCATAGCGATGATGCCGGGTTCATCAAGACCGCAGGTGCGGTCGCACGCAGGATATTCGCATTTATCAAAAGGGCAACTAATCATTTAAACCACCTTTGTAAATTTCTTACCACTCAAACCCTCGTGGACTGTTTCCGCACATTCGCCAAGCGACAATGCGATTTTATTCAGAGAATTTTTCATTCGCTGGTTTTCTTCCCACATTGCTTTTGCGATATCGGTCAAAGTGGCTTCGCAGGTAGGTTGATTGGGGCAACCCAGACAATCAGTGGTGGGGTTCCAGATACATTCTTTATTATTGATATATTTCATTAGTATTCCTCCTTCAAGTAGGCTTCGCAAATTTCTTTTGGCATAATAAGAAGACCATCTTCCAAAGGCATTAGCGAAAATTTGATGAGGTCATTGCCATAGTATTCATAGAGTTGATTTACGGCTGCGTGAACATCGGTAGCAGAGAGGAAACCTTGTTCTGTTTCATTAGAATGTTCTTCGTCAATGTAAAAAGTGACTTCAAAATAAAAATTTTCCACAGGAATTATTTCCTTTCTTATATTTTATATAAATATTATAACAAATTTTTTATAAAAAATCAATATTTGAAAAATTTTGTAGGACAAAGTAAGTAAATGTTTTAAAAATAAATTTTAAAAATTACTGAAAGGAAGTGAAATAATATGACTTCAATATCTATTAGATTAGAAGAGGTTGAAAAGGAAGCTCTTCAAAAGTATGCGAAAGAGCATGATTTATCTGTATCATAGGTCGTGCGTAAAATCATTAAAGACTTTTTAAAAAATAATTAAAAGGGGAATATCAAATGTCAAATGTAAAAATTATATATTCTCTGCGAATACATATTGCTTTATAGAATATGGGTTTTAAGTATTAGACAGAGATGAAAAATCCTCATAACCCACGATTCAATTGTTGGGTATATGAAGAAACTCCTGAATTCTTAATTGCGTTTGACGCAATATTGAAGGAGGGGGAACGCAATGGCTAATGTTATATATATAAATCCAAGTTGGATTGAAAGTGCTAAAAAAGACCTGGATGATTAGGACATGCGTGAATATTACTATTGGTTAGTTGAATGTAGAATGTTTAATAGAAACTTAGATGAATGTGACAATAAATTGATTAAGATTGCGTTGAGAGATGTATTGCGTCAAGCAGATGATGTTCAAGTTCAATATGAAACTTAGGTTCAAGAGGCTAAAAAAGGTGGGCGTAAGCAAAATCCAAACACAGAGGCTATTTATAAAATGGCAAAAGAAGGAAAAACTGGTTCTGAAATTGCGATTGCATTAAATATGAATAATAAAACAATTTATAGCAATGCTGGATGGAAGAGAGCACAAGCAGAACTAAAAGGAAATAATAGTTCTGAAAATTCTGAATTTACATTCTGAGATTCTGAGAATAATTCTCAGAATTCTGAAAATTCTTAAAAAGAATTCTGAGGTCTCAGAATTTCTTTCTCAGGTCCGTTCTTTCTCAGAACTTAATAATAATAAGAATTTTCAGAATTTCATTCAGAATTCTCGGAATTTCATTCCTTCAAATTCAGACTAAAATATCTGAAATAGGCTGGGAGATTTTTGTGCGAAGATGAAAAGGAGTAAAAATGATTAAAATTGATGAAACAAGGCTGACGAATTCGGCATTATATATGATAGGAATTGAATTGGGTTTGCGTAAGGCAGATGATGAGCAATTTATTGATTTTGTAAAGAGAGTAAAGGAGACTTTTAAAGATGATACAATAGAGTCCAATATGGCAACCAGTGAGGGTGAAGGCAACGGAAACGAAGAGATTTGCGGAATTAGCGAAGCAGAATCCGCAGATGATGAAAGTGAAGGAAATATGGATTGATATGGAAAGCGGCCGCACTTATTTCTTAGAAGATGGGGGTGTAGGTTCCGGCACACACATTGAATATATTAATCTTGCTGACCTATTGGAATAATCATTTGAAAATTATAAATAAATATGTTATAATATAAATATAAAAAGAAAATCATTTCAAAAAATGAAAGGAAAAATTGCTTTGAATTTTATTGGTGAATATAAGGGCTATAATATTTATGCTTTGAAAAATGCGGAGTATATGAATGAACATCAGTATGAAGGTGGAAAGGTGTTTTGTTTGACTGATAGGTCTAACAAAATCATGCTGAATGGTGTTCATATTGGTTATTTGGATAGCAAGATGACTGTTGTGAAGGAATGGCATCCGGAGCGAGCGCCGAAGACTTGGGAGAGACCGGGCAAGAAAGCCATGACTGCTGTTGCTGCTTCGCAGCAACGGAAGAAAAAGCAAGAAGAGGCGGCTGTTACAGAAGTTGAAGAAGCCGACGAAAGATATCAGCAAGTTATGATGGAACTTGACCGCAAGTATGATGAGATGATGAAGCGATTAGATGAGAGGATTAAGATTTGACAAGATTTGAGTTAATAGATGCTTTTTATCCTATTCTTTCTGATGATGCTTGTCCTATTCACGTGAAATCAGAGATTCTTCAAATTATTGATGCGATTGTGGATAGAGATGAATGTGTAAAGATAGAGAGTAGTACAAATGTAAAAGTTGTTAAAATGTGAATTGTGTAAAATGTAGAAATGCGAGAAATTGTGGAGAGGGTCTGGCCGATCGGCCACCCTAGCCCAATTTTGAATTTACCGAAATCGTTATCCTCTTTAATATAAAAACAAAAAAAGACAGAGAAACCCCTTCTCTGTCTATCTTTATATCTGGGCTATGAATTTGTTAATTCTTGTAAAAGAAAAAGTGGAGCGGGGCACATCTTTCCGTTTTTAAATGCCCCGCTCTAAAATTTTGGCTTTAAACGCCAATTTCACGCAGGAATTCTTCAATAGGGTCAGTTGCCATCTTTACGGCAGGCTTACTGAAAACCAGGTTGGCGAGCGGGGCAGAAATAAAAGCATTAACCATCTCGTCCAGTTCAACAATCATATCAGCACAGCGAGCAGCCTCGGCCCCGCTCATCTTGGTCCAATCAAAGTCAGGGTGAACGACAGCAAAATAGTTGTTGAATGCGTCTGCCAGTGCGTTAGCGGCAATAGCCTTTTCTGCTTCTACTGCGGCCCGCTCCTTATCTTCTTCATATCTACGCAGCGCTGCGTTCATTGCGTCTGCCAGAGATTCAGGTGTTGCGCCGTCGCGCAGCAGGTCATAAAAAATACTATCCATGAATAAATACCTCTTTCTTATTTTCTATATATATTATAACATAAATTTTTTTAAAAATCAAATGGCCGAGCGGGGGTCTAGCACCGGTCGGTTTTTAGTCTTTTTTTTAATTATAACATATTTTTTTATTATTGTCAAATGAAGTTTCGGGAGATATGGTCGCATATGGAGGAGGGGCTAGATGCACGGAAAAATTTGCATATGTAAACCGATCGGGGAATACGGGTCTTGGCGGTCGCCGGCGGCCCGCTCTGCTTTTCGGGAAAAATATTTGGTGGCGAGGGGGCTGCTAGATGCACAGAAATTTCGCCATATAGAAAAAAGATCGGGAATTCGGGCCGGGACGTCCCACCCCGGCCCGGCGAGTATAGATAAAAAGAAAACCGGTCCTAAATAGAACCGGCGAAAGGATTAGGTTTTGGGATAATACTAGAGAGAAAAAATTTTTTACAATTTCGGTAAAAAGTTCCTACGTGCTAGCCTTGCCGAAAATACGACCCGAAGGCGGGCCGGCTCGGAGCTACCATAAAATTACCAATCGCTTGGA
The DNA here is from genome assembly GCA_017502465.1 of Bacilli bacterium. Classification (GTDB taxonomy): domain Bacteria; phylum Bacillota_I; class Bacilli_A; order RFN20; family CAG-826; genus RGIG5418. The sequence continues at coordinate 108,428 of JAFVUY010000119.1, forward strand.
ATCTTACCGCAGAAATCACGCATCTGACACTCAGAACAGTTTCCGCAATCAAAGCAATGCTTCATGATAGTTAAAAGAGCTTTTACCAAATCAAGAGCCAAAACTTTTTCTCCTTTCTTTATTTTCTATAATTATTATATCAAAAATTTTGCAAAAAGTCAAAGAGAGGAACTTTTTAGCTCCTCTCTTAATAGTCAAACTGGTTCAGGCATTCTTCATTCTCACCGAGTGCGTAAAGCACCATACACAGAGCAGAGTTATAAGCCATCTGTTGCTCTACGGAACGATTGGGGTCAGTAGCTCGCTTTTCAAGAATCTCGCAAGCTCGGTAAACCAGTCGCTCAACATTGTAAACTCTTTCATGCATAGTAGATTCTCCTTTCTTTTCTGTATCTATACTATACCACAGGATGCTATTATTGTCAAGTATTTTGGGAAAATCTATTTTTGTTATTTTACACAAATGTTTAGCGAAAAAATTGTACGAATTAGATACTTGACAGAATTCCGGCGCTGGCGTCAGTCAGCGCCCGGCCATTATACCACATTGGCAGTCTGTTTGTCAATAGGTAAAATGCACAAAAATTCAATCTCAAATTTTCATTCGTCAAAATGCACAAAATTTCTCCCTTGCTTACGCAGGGGAGAAAGTTGCACTCAAAATAGCAGGCACATTCTTAAAAATAGTTTCAGCTTCATCAAGGTCAAAATCTACATCAAAAAATCTGTCGTTAGAACAAAAAGCGGTAGGGTGTTTAAAAATGTAACCAGCTCTAAAAAAGCTTTCATACATTACAGCATCTCTTTCACCACAATCCCAAACTTTATCAACAACAATTTTTACTACGCCCAATTTTTTATAGTAGTTCAAATGTTCTTTCATTCGCTCAATCATTTGACGAATAGTAGTACCAATTTTTGAAAAAATTCTATTACCATTTACATCAAAAGCACGAATGAGATAAAATCGCTGTGCCTTGTCATCAAAATCAAAATCATCGGGACAATGAAATTCAATACCATCGGGAATGATAGGCTTTTTCTTTTCAAAAATCTTTTTACGAGAATACTTAAAAAGATTTTTTGCATCTTCAAGCAAATGTGCAAATTTCTTTACATAGTTGCGAATGGTAGAAATTGCATAGCCTGTAATTTCTGAAATAGTTTCAAAAGCTTCATTTCTGATTTCATACAGATAAACAATCTGCTTTCTCTTAATATCAATTTCGTCATAATGCTCATAAGCATTTAGGTGATTCTTAGTCATTTCTTTTAATTCCTTTTCATTAGATTTGATTGGGGAGTGCCATCGCCTCACCTCAACCGATAATTTATTTTAGCACAGTTTTTACCATTTGTCAAGCGGTTTTTCCGATTTTTTCACGGAAAAACCGCTTTTTTCTTTACTTTTTAGGCTTTCGCTTCTGAACCAAGGTTAATTCATAGTCATTTTCACCAACTTTGAACGCAATCTGTCGCTCTTTATTGGTAATTTCTACCAAATCGTACCCTTTTTCGGTCAAAAAGTTCGCAATTTCCGCAATTATCGCACTTTTTGTGGTGTTTTCCTTGCGATTTGTTTTCTTTTCAAACTTGTAAACCGTGGGAGCCTTTTTGGTTTTGGTGTCGCTTACAGTCATAGCCTTTGCCACCTTTTTTTGTTCGTCGGTCAATTCCCAGAGCTTTTCGCCTCGGTCAACCTTCTTGTCGTCGGCAAGCACTTCTGTGATTTCCTCGTCAGTCAGACCGAGTTTACGGAGTGCCACAATCTGAGCATTTTCAGCCATTTTTCATAACTCCTTTTTCTATTGGATTTTTGTGGGGAGAGAGTTTTTCACTCTCTCCCCTTGGCAATCAAGCCAGAGAGAAATAAGCCTTACGCTTATCCTCGGTTCGCACCAGTGCCCCAGAGTTCACCAATGCTCGCACCTGGGAAGATGCGTACTGATTAGACACGCCATCCAGAGCAGGCACAATCTTCATCAGTTCGGACACAGTGTAGGGCTTGCCTACTTCCATGCAGTCCAGAATTTCGGACTGTACAGCAGAGTTTGCCACCTGCTTTGCGGTGGGCTTCTTCTCACCAGAGTTCTTCTTGGTGAGCAGTTCAACCTCATGGTCAATGAAACCAGTCAGCAGTTCGGTGTTATCGCCACCGTTGGCAACAACGATTTCACGAACCATAGCGAACATTTCCTTCTTAGTGAGCTTCTTCATAGAATCAATTCCTTTCTTGCGTTGGTCGCTACCCTTTATCTGTATTTATTATAGCACATGGGGTTTTGTTTGTCAAGCCTTTTTTTCTTTTTTTAGAAGATTTTTTCGGCTTGGCTTGGGGTTCTCACCCCTCCCCTGTGATACTATAATACCACATAGGGCAGTGAATTACAAGATGGGATTTTACACAAAATGCGGGAACCAGATTTGTGCAATGTGCTGTTCGCACCGGACGGACAATCTGCTTTAACGCTTTAATTCGGTGAAGCGATTACGGGAAAATCTTTGTGCAAAATGACAAATAAAAAACTCTTGACAAAAATCGGCCTATGTGGTATAATGGAAATTTCGGCCCGTACGCTCGCTCCCGGGCCGCCAATTATACCACCCTTTTCTTCATTTGTCAATAGTCAAAATACACAAAATTTGGAGAGAAAATTCTCTCCAAATTTTTACCATTCTGCTACAAATGTATCGTCAAGATACAAACAACAAATTTCACCAGTAATCAAATTTTTATCTACCAATTCATTGTAAAATTTTTCAACGGTATTATCGTGCCTGTCTTGTTCTTCATCAGAAGCATTGCAATAATCAAGGTCACGCAAAAAACGCATTTCTTCGGTTTCTTCCATTTCAATTTCTTCTTCTACGTATTTAACGACACCAATTTTTACTTTCATAGCTTTTAATTCCTTTCCTTTTGATGATTTAATTATAACATAGGGCTAACATTTTGTCAACCCTTTTTTACAAACTTTCGCTTGCACTCGCAAAGTATTTTGCTTTGTATCGCTCTGCAATCTCACGCACGAAAGCACTTTCTTTCTTTGTGTAACAGTAAGTATCAAACTTGACCCACTTGCCGACCTTTTTGCCATCATCTCGCGAGACACCAAAAGCATCAAGGGCACTTTTAATCTTTTCGGCATTTTCAGCCAACACAGAAATTTCAATCTTCCACAACTTCGTTTTCTCTGTTTTTTCTTCTGCCCACTTAACAAGATAAACCCCCACAAAGTTCACCAGAGCAGTAATGAGAGCCTTCAAAACCATAGGCAGGTCACACATTGTCAGCACAATGATGTAAGTATAAAGACCGTAAGCAACAGCATTTGCAGAAGCCGCCGCGAATTTGCCGCCCTTGATGGTAATGATACCCTTTGCGGTCTGAATGATAACATTCAGCATTGAAAAGATAATAAATTCCAATAGCAGTTTTGTATCCATTTAGTTTTCTCCTTTTCCATTTTTCTATAATTATTATACCATTTTTTTTACAAATTGTCAAGTGGGGAATTTTTAATCCCCCACTTTTTTATCTCCAATAGTCGTCATCACGTTCATAGCGGAAAGTGCAACGCAATTTTCCTGTTTCACGAGGAACAATCAGCGAACCCAGAAGGTCTTCTCCATCAGAAGTATAAACATCAATTGCCCCAATCTGTTCCTGATAATCTACCAACAGGTTAGCAATTTCAGTCCACATCTTTTCACGCTTTTCGTTAAAGCGTTGGAGGCGAAGTTTGTCGCAAGCGATTGCCAGTGCGGACAGTTCTTCATCGGTCATAGTTTCAAGTGCTTCAAAGTTCATTATTCTTTCTCCTTTGTTGTTTTCTGTGTTTATTATAGCACGGGGAAGGGGGTTTGTCAAGTGCGGATTTCCAATTTTTTTAATATTTTTTTACATTTTTTTGGAAATCCGCACGCTTTATTCTTCTTCGTCCATTCTTGCGTACACGGCTTGGACTGCTCCCAAGTTTTCCAACAGCATTGCAGTGTATTTTTCAGAGAAGGTGATGAAGTCAACATCCCAGTTCCCTTCCTCGTAGGCATCAATCAACTCTGAAAGATGCTTGGCGTTCAGAATCGCCAATTTCAAATTCATTAACATTTTGTATCAGTTCCTTTCCTCTTGGATTGATTTAATTATAGCAGATTGGAAGGGGTTTGTCAACCCCTTTTACCAATCTTTTTCAATTATTTCGGGGTCGGGTCGGTAGAACTCGCCAACCTCACAGCAGTTACAGCAGGAAACATCTTCCAGAGTTTCATCTCCACCATGGCAACAGGTCTGGCAGGGGTTCCAGTCGTAGTCGGTGAATTCGTGTGGCTCTACATCGTCGCCCCAGTGGAAGTAAAAGTCGTCGCATTCTTCGTAGGGGTTATTCAGCAGGCATCGGCAGGGGTGTCCTTCGTCGGTGTAGGAAGGGCAATCAACTGCGTTTACGGGGCAATGGTAATGTCTCATCATTTTGTATCTCTCCTTTGTTCTTTCTGATTATAGTATAGCACATTTTGGGAAAATGTCAAGTGGTAAATGTGTATAAAAAACTGGGGAAAAATTTGTGCGAATTGTCAATTGACAGAAAAACCGGGCCGCACATCCATGGGCGGCCGGCCATTATACCATTCCCGCCCGCATTTGTCAAGATGGCAAAATGCACAAAAATTCAATCCAATTTTCTACACACTGGCAAAATGCACAAAAAATGCCCTCGCTTATGTGCGAGGGCAGGACAGGACGATTTTGTACTTTCGCCCGTTAAAGTGGAAAACTGCTTCCCTTTCGGGGTTGACTGCTTCGTAGCTGTCGCAGTTGGGATTATACTTGATTGCAGTTTCAATCACTTTCATCAAGTGAAGTTTGTCGCTGTCAACCTTTTTCTCTTTGACTGTTGGTTTGTTTCGGGGCTTGCTGTCTGCCTGTCGGGCTTTCTTGCTTGCCTGTTCCTGTTCGGGCGACAGTTCAAAGAGTTTTGCACCCTTGTCTATTGCCTTGTCAGCTTCAATGATTTCAAGGGCTTCGGCTTCGGTACAGCCTAACTTTTTCATCAGTTTTTCAACCATTTTTATCACTCCTTTACTGTCATTATTATACACCTACTGGAATGATTTGTCAAGGGGGATTTTTCAATCCCCCCGACTTTTTTTCACCGATTAGGCAAGGCTGAAATACGCCTTGCGCTTGTCTTCGGTGCGAACTACTGCCCCAGCATTAACAAGGGCACGAACCTGAGAGCTTGCGTACTGATTGGAGCAACCGTCCAGAGCAGGAACGGACTTCATCAGTTCGCTCACAGTGTACAGGTGTCCGACTTCCATGAAGTCAAGGATTTCATTCTGTACAGCAGAGTTGGCAATCTGCTTTGCAGTAGGCTTCTTTTCAGAAGTGTTCTTCTTGTTCAGAAGCTCTACTTCGTGGTCAATGAACTCCACGAGAATGGGGTTTTCTGCTACGGCAGGGATAGCCTTGAGCATTGCGAACTTTTCCTTTTTGGTCAGCTTAGTCATAGTATCAGACTCCTTAATAAAAATTTTTTTATCTGTAAGAGGTGTTCCTCTTTACATTCTTATTGTACCACAGTTAGTGGAGTTTGTCAAGAGGTTTTTTTTATTTTTTTTGGATTTTTTTTGGGAGGCTTGCTTGCCTCTCCCCTTGACTTCTCTTGTATTATACTACATTGGGTGGTACTTGTCAAGAGTTTTTTTTAATTTTTTTTTGTGGGTCCGACCCCCACACCCCATAGGGGCTGTTATCGGCTTGGGAAGGCGTTTTCCCTTCCTGTTGTATACATTATACCACAACCACACCAGAATACAAGAGGTAAAATGCACAAAAGAAAAATATTTTTTTGTGCAATGTGCCAGGAGGAGAATTCCGGGAGAATAATTTGTGCAAAATGCCAGATAAAAAACTCTTGACAAAATTGGTCGGGTGTGGTATAATGGAATTTCGGGCGCTGGCATTCGTCAGCGCGCCGCCAAAAAGTCAATAGGCAAAATGCACAAAAAAAATGTCCCCTGTCCGCAGGCAGAGGACAGGGGGTTAAAAATTCATGATGAAGTACCCACCGAGAACGTAATGCCACAGGCGAGTGTAATAAGACTTGTTGGTCTTGAAGTCAACTTCGGCAAGCACTTCGCCCGTATAGCCATCTACCAGCACCATGCGGTCGGGGTGAAGTCCTGCTGACAGCCAAACCATTCAGCACACACTCTGTCAACGTCATTGGTGCGGATTTCCATTTCGCTATCACAGCAAGCGATGGTCAGATTATAATTGAAATTAGTCATTTGTATCAGTTCCTTTCCTTTATCTTGATTACATTATAACAGATGGGGTTGATTTTGTCAACCCCTTTTTTAATTTCTGTAAAGGGTTTTTCTCATCTTCTTGTGCTGTCTGAAACAATACAGCATGATTTCAGTTTCAATTTCTACATCTTCCAGACCTGTGTGAGATTCTTCAAAATTGATATTTTTTGTAATGAATCTGTAAAGGTTTTCAGCAGTTGCAGAAAGTTTGCCAGTAGGGGTAAACAAATCATGCTTTTCACAGAATTTGCGATAAGTGGGCATTTTCCAGATAACACTTTCTGCCATTCTGCGAGTGTCCCACCAAGTCAAGCCGTAGGGCAAAAAGTATCTTGTCTTGCTCTTGGTAACATAGCGAATTGTGGTGTCAAGACTTGCTTTGTCAAATCGTGCGTTGTGGGCACAAACAAACTTGATTCCGTAGGTTTCGCACAGTTGACGAATGTACTTTCTCATGCTGTAAGTGGTGGACATTGTGCGAGAACCATCTCGCAGACCCTGTTCGTACTGGGGCAACTTGTGTGCGTAATACGCAGACTTCATTAGTTCCTTTTCGTCCTTGTAAATGTCAGCATTTACAAAACTAAATGCTTCATACACATTGCCACGGGTATCAATTACCTTACCCCCCAAATCGTAAGCGAGGGCATCTTCCAGACCATTAGTGGATTCACAGTCCATGAACAGTACATAATTGCGACGGTGGTCAATCTTGTTTTCCTTATAATTGCGAGTAATCATTCTTTTTGTTCTCCTTTATTCTTGATGTATTCATTATAGCAGATTTAGTATTGTTTGTCAAGGGGTTTTTTATATTTTTTTTGATTTTTGTCTGACTACTCACCGCGGAGTCGTACCGCTTGGAGACTGTTTCCATCTCCCCTTGACAATTATTATTATACCAGATTTTCCGCAGATTACAAGATGGAATAATGCACAAAAATGAGCGGGGCATTTTGTATAATGTGCTGTCCACATCGGATGGACAATTTAGGGATTTATCACTTTAATGCGGTGAAGTGCCAATCCTTTCGCGATTTACCACTTTAGCGAACTAAAGCGAAATTCGGAGCGCCTGGACCGTGGGCGCGCCGCCATTATACCACATCAGCGCTCATTTTGTCAATAGGTAAAAATGCACAAAAAAAATGAGAGATTTTCTCTCTCACTTTTTTCTTGCTTCTGCCTGTGCTTTGTGGAGTACATCAACATTTGTAAGGGTCGCATTTTGGAATTTTACCTGATACTCAATGCCGTTGATTTTTACATCTCCGCACTTGTCAAATCTTACATGGTCGGGAGTGTATTCACCCAAACCGCAAACTTCATGCAACCACATTTCACACTTGTTGCCCTTGTTCTTGACCGGGATTGCCTTAAAATCAGTTTCAGTCATTACAGGAATTGCACCCTTTTTAATGAGGCTTTTCTTTTCTTTTGCGGTGATGTACATTCTAAACTTTTGAGCTCCGCCCTTGCTCTTGCTTTCGCGAGCTTCTCTTGTCCATCGGGGGGCTATATGATGACATTCCCAAAGATAAACAATGTGATTATGAATGAAGAAAATCAGTGTGCGGTCAGCTCCTGTCAGTTTGTTGTAGTAGCGGAAGAAATTGCCTTTAGTCATTTTTGTGTGTCTCCTTTGTCCTTTTGATGATTTAATTATACACCCTTTTGGTTTATTTGTCAAGACTTTTTTTTGGAAATTCTTAGATTTCTCTAAGAATTTCCATGATGTTCTGTACATCGTAGGCTCTGCCAGTCCAGTTATTTCTGTTGCGTTCTTCATCATCAAACAGAATGTCCGCAGGGGAAAAGCAGAAGTTTTCCTTGGGAGTACCATAGGGAACAATGGTGATTCTGTCCCAGTGAACGGAGGGCAGGTGCTTTGCGAGCCATGCCATTTTGACTGCGGTCACTCGCTCGTTGTATTCGGGGGAGCCAGACTTGGACAGCCAAGAGATGACAGCCAGATTATAGCCGTTTCTCTGCAAGGTGTTCAGTCTGCGAGCCAGTGCGGACAGTCGGAGCAGAGGGGTTGCTACTGCGTAGGGGGTGGTGTCCTCGGCGATGAGGTAGTCCAACCAGTTTTCTACACCGTAGAGGTCAGCGATTGTGCCGTCCATGTCAAAGTTGATTGTGATGTTGAGGTTCTTCATTTTTTTGTTCTCCTTTCCTCTTTCTGATTGTATTATAGCAGATAATGTTTGATTTGTCAAGACTTTTTTTGATTTTCTACAAAAATTTTTGTGAGTTTATCACTAAATGCCTTACGGCAAAAGTGACAGCCACAGCCGCATTTGTATTCTTCACGGTCATACTTAATGAGAGTCATTCTCACTTGTACGGAGCTACCGCAATTGGGGCATCTAATCATTTTCGTATCTCCTTTGCCTTTGTTAATACTATTATACACCTATTACGGGAAATGTCAATCTCGGAATAATGCACAAAAATTCGCTCAAAATTTTGTACACATTGCCATCTTGACAAAATACGGCGCGCCACAATCGTCAGCGCGCGGCCGCAAACTTGTCAAGATGGCAAAATAGATAAAAAAAGGGCTCACAGTTTGTGAACCCATCTTGTCTTTGTCTTGTATCGGCCAGTTCTCTTGTCCAGCACACGGATTTCAATGTCCGCCCCCGCTCTATACCATTCCATTGCTGTGCGGTGGTCTGCTGTCATCTTGCCGTTTTCTGCGTTTCTGTAATACTTTTCAACTGTCATTTTAATCATTCCCCTTTCATGATTCTATTATAACAGATAGGGTTGAATTTGTCAACCCCTTAACCGATAATAATTTTTATAAGTTTTGCGATTAACCATACCACAAAACACACTCCCCAAGAAATCGGGAGAGTCAACCCCAAGAACGCAGCCAACCAAACGAGTGCCGCGTATGCTCCCGCGGTAATAAAAAAATCAGCAATTAACATGATTATTAAAGCAATAACATACTCCATTATTCTTCCTCCTCTTCTTTGGGTTCTGCCCATTCGCTGACATAGTCCTCTACGAATCGGTCAAAGCATCTGCTGTATAACTCATGATACAATTCATCGCCTTTGCCCTTTGCCAGTTCACGCAAAATTTCAGAAAGAGTTGTCTCTTTATCTTCAATGGATTCTTTAAGATAGAACTCAAAGTCATCAAAGTCAAAAGAATCAGTCGCCGCATCCATTGCATCTTCATAGGTGTCGTATTCTTCACCATCAAATGTCCAGTAAATTCTCTCCATTTGTTTCATTTCCTTTCCTTTATCTTAATTACATTATACCACTCTTGGATTAATTTGTCAATACCTTTTTTAAAAATTTGGGCGGTGGGGAGAAATCTTAGAGCCCACCGCCCGACAGAAAGGAGAAACACAACGAGCCTTAGTGGTGGTCCACCTGGGACTTGAACCCAGAGCATTCCGGTTATGAGCCGGGTGTTCTAACCAATTGAACTAATGGACCTTGTATGCTCCTCGGTGGGTTACTTTCTCCACCGAGGGTCTTCGTAGCCTGTAAAGTGGCTTTCGTCGTAGTTTCTTTCGTTCCATTCATCGCTTGCTCGCTGAATGAACTTTCCGATACCTGCTACAACCAGAATAAACAGAACCGTCCATGCAATCCAACTTTCTTCCATTTTAGTCATCTCCTTTGTTCTTTCTGATTGTATTATAGCACATGGGGTTGAATTTGTCAACCCCTTTTTTTACCAATCTTTTTCAAAAATTCTCATGTGAGTGAGTGAGTAATACTCTCGCACCTTGAACTCCCGTCCGCACTCTTTGCAATTTGCGTTCCACTCTACCCAAACCTGACCTTCGTCTGCAAGGACAATGTCATCAGTTTCTTCATTGAAGTAAAGAGGTTCTTCACAGTGAGGACACACGGGGTCTCCATCAGTAGTCCAAGTTTTATCTCTTTCATCGTACATTTTTCTATTCCCCTTTTCTTTTTGGTATCTTAATTATACCATAGGGATTGAGTTTTGTCAACCCTATTTTTATTTTTAGCCTTCAAAAATTGCTCGTCCGTCCATAGTGTAAACACTATAAAAACATTCTTCCTCATCAGCTACATCTGCCGCAAAGGGCAAGCCAACAATTGCACTCACTTTGGCAATGTCTCTGTCAATCTTTTCGTCGGGGGTGTGTTGCCAAGTACCATCCCAAGTGTACTTTTCCAGTTCGTCAGGGATTTCAACTTCAATGGTTTTAGTAATAGATACCTTTACTTTCATAGTTTTTAATTCCTTTCCTTTTTTCTATAATAATTATAACATAATTTTTTGATTTTGTCAATAGGGAAATTTTTGAATTTCCCTATTTTTAATCGCTACAACTGAACTCGCCTGCGATTGCGTGGTAGGCGTGCAAATCATAGGTTGTGCCGTAATAGGTCTTGACCTTGACATTGCCATACTTAACAACGTAGTCATCAATGGCGTTCGCAACCTTAGCCCACGCAATTTTCTTTTCTTCTTCCTTGCGAGCATTTAAGATGTTTTCCAGTCTGGCAACCTTATTTTTCATTGCTTCAATTTCGCCCTGAATTTCTTCATCGGTCATCAAATTAGGATTAGTGTTCATTGTATCAGTTCCTTTCCTTTATCTTGATTACATTATAGCACTTTTGGTTTCACTTGTCAAGAGTTTTTTTTGATTTAGTGGGGAGGGAATTGAACCCCCGCAATCCGCTTGCCTGCCGAACCTTCGCACCACCGACAAAGAGGGGTAGGGAATTGAACCCTTGGGGTGGCTTCCTGCGGATTCCCCGCGACCTCGCTCACTCTTTATCTTGATTACATTATACACTACTGGACACCAAAAGTCAATACCAAAAAACAGGAAAATAATTTGTGCATTTTGCTACCCACTTTTTCCTTGACGAAACCGGCCTTATGTGGTATAATGGAATTTCGGCCGCCAGGAACGTGTGCGGCGCGACGCACTTTCGCCATTTAAAGTATTAAAGTATGAAACAATAAAAAATTCCAAGGGGGTGGCCACACACGAGGGCAACACCTGTGGGTCATTATTTCAGACCTCCTTGGGCAGCTCTATTCTCGTCCCCTTGGAATTTGGTTGCTTTGTAGTAGGCATCATTCCGCATTTCTTCAGCAAACGGACACTGGTTCACATTTGTATACCGCACACCTACATACCGTGCGGTAGGGGTCTTGGGGTAGAGGTCTTACTCGCTCTCGTGGGCTAACCTTTCTTTCGGCTGCCTCACCCTCGCCCTTTGTGCTTTTATTATAGCACGCTTTTAAGGGTTTGTCAAGAGGTTTTTTGAACTTTTTTGTTCGGTAGGGAGATTTTGTTTTACTTCACCCAACTATGCATTGGGGAGAGGTTGTTCACTCCTGTCTGCCTCTTGACATCCTTATTGTATCACAACTTGGGCAGCTTGTCAAGCACTTTTTTAATTTTTTTGAGGAAGGCTCTTCCGGCCGCCTATTACTTTCCCCTCCAAGCTCAACGGTGGGGCAACCTCTTTTGTATCTTAATCATACCACACTTTTGGTGATTTGTCAACACTTTTTTTTATTTTTCTTGGGATTGTTTTTAGCAATCCCAAGTGTAGCACCCTGCGTAGGGGTCAAAGCCGACATCAAGGTCGTAGTCGTCTTCGTAGTCCAAGGCATCTTCGCCAAGAGTCCAAGCCAGCCAATCCTCAAAGTCCAGAGGGATGTCATCTTCGTCAAGGCCTGCGCAGTAGCGTTCATACATTTCACGGTCAGTCATTTTAGGTTCTCCCTTCCTTTATCTTGATTGTATTATAACACATTAGGGGTTGTTTGTCAACCCCTTTTTTTTTACATTTCCCATCCCAATTTGAGAACTTTGTCAGACAAATTGTCAATTTCGTTTTCAATTTCTTCAATGGTTTTGCCTACCATGTTGTTTTTGATGGTGTGAACATCAAGAACCAAATTGATGAGGACGGTTACCCAATTGTCCATCTCATTGCGGACTGCGGTAATTTCTTCGGTGTTGAGCATTTCTGCGGTGATGATGGTTTCATTAGTGAACTTCATTTGAATTTCTCCTTTTCTTTATCTTGATTACATTATACCACAAAGGGCTGAGGTTGTCAACCTTTTTTATCTTCAATTTTCAGAAGTTTCTGTCCGCGTCTTTCGCGTCTTGCTACAAATTCAGCAACGCTTTCTTCCGCCATGTAGAAGACCTGTGATTCGTAGGGCTTAGTGAGAATCCAAACTGCTTTCATTTTCATTGAGGTGCCCTCCTTTGTTCTTTCTGATTGTATTATAGCAGATGAGATAGCATTTGTCAACCATCATTTTGAACAATTTTGGGTAAATGAATTTGTATAATTTTTTCCGCATTTTCCTCTTGACAACCTTGGAGCGGGTGTGGTATAATATTTCGGGGTGCCCCGGACCTGTCGGTGGCTCCCGCAGATGTAGAAAAAAAGAGCGGGATTTTAATCCCACCCTTTGCCCTTGTGCTTTTGGTTTCTCTTATAAGAGCCTTTGCCCTTTTTGGAGTCTACCTTGTAGCCTCTGCGTTGAAACTGGAGGTACTGCTGAAGTTCCTCGCCTGTTTTCTTGTTTGCTCGTTTATCCATTGTATCAAGTCCTTTCCTTTATCTTGATTATATTTTATCACAGTCTTCTGGAATTGTCAAGTTATTTTTTCATTTTCTCGGTTTGTGATAATACTTGTAACAAAACGCTGACCGCATCCGCATTTGTATTCAAGATACACGGCAATTTCTTTTTGCCAAATATAAGTTTCGTGGTGTTCCAGTCTGACTTGGGCGGTGCTTCCGCAGTTTGGGCATTCAATCATTTTGATTTCTCCTTTTCTTTATCTTGATTACATTGTATCACATTAGGGGCTATTTGTCAAGCCCCTTCAAAAATTTCTTCATAGCCGTCGTCCCAGACCTGTTTGACCTGATGGGTTTCATAGCACACATACTCATCAAACCCAAGTCCACCCCATTCGTTTTCAAATCTTCCTTGCCAAATCCAAACTCGCTTATCATTCATTTTTGTATCCTCCTTTGTTCTTTCTGATTGTATTATAACATTAAAAAGGGGTTTTGTCAACCCCTTTTTTTATTTAATTTAATTGTAGTAGCCGAGCAGTTTATACTCATAGGTGAAAGTGCCCAAGCCGCTTTCGTAGACTCTGACTTCTACTTCTACAATGTCGCCCACAACATACTTTGCAAACTGGGTGTCTGTAATGTCAAGGACTGCCGAAAATTCATCATTGCGGATACCCATTTTGTAGACAGGGCGAGAAGTGGAGCGGCTAACAGTTTCTTCTGCGTATACCATCTGCGACACTTCACAACCTACGGAAAAAACTTCTACTTCTTCGGTTGCTGCGGTATCAAAGCACATTGCTCCAAAAGCCGCCACACAACAACCCATTGCTGTGATTGCGATTACGCAAACGATGAAATCTGTAATCTTTTTTAACATTTGAAACATCTCCTTTGTTCTTTCTGATTATAGTATAGCACAAGGGGCTGAATTTGTCAACCCCTTTTTTCACAATGCGTAAGTTTCTGGAAACTTTTTTCTGTTTGCTTTCATCTTGTACCGCAGAGTGCCTGGAATTGTTTCCTCTCCGTAGATGTCCGCAGCCTGTCGCTGTGTGGCTGCCCACATTGTGATGATGGATTCTTTGTCAGGTGTTCGCACAACCAGAACCCCTGTGTCTGTGATTTGATACCACTTGCCATCCCGTTGTCTTTCCTTGATGACTTTGCCGAAGCCAATAGTCAGTGCGATTGCGGTGATGCGGTCAAGCCTATCCTCGCTCGCGTGTCGTGTTGGTGTGCCTGTGATGATTGCCATTGTAATAGCCTCCTTTGTTTTTCTGATTATAGTATAGCACAGCAGAGCGGGTTTGTCAAGCACAAATTTTGGGAATAATTTTTGTGCATTTTGACAGGCAGAAAATCGTTGACAAAACCGGCCTTATGTAGTATACTGGAATCTCGGCGCGCCACAATCGTCAGCGCGCCGTCAAATAAAAGAAATTACAGACTTTAAATCGCTAAAGTGAATCAAATGAAAGTTTTATTTACCACTTTAAATCGCTAAAGTGCCCGCTCCCGCAAATCATTTCTATTATACCACACTATTGGAATTTTGTCAATAGGTAAAAATACACAAAAATAAACCGAGATTTTCTCTCGGTTTATTTTCACCAAATGGGCTCTCTCATTTCGGTGGTTCTCATACAAGGGACGCTGATGCGTTCCCATTTGGTAGACCAAAAATGGTAGTGGATGAGATTGCTGATTGTGTTGCGGATTACTTCCAAACGGCTTTCTGCGATTTCGCCTGTTTCATCGTTGATCCATACGGTCTTGTAGTAAATGGTTTCTACGGGAATGGTGTTAGTGTTCTTCATTTGAATCAGTTCCTTTCTTTATCTTGATTACATTATAGCATAAAGGGTTGAGTTTGTCAACCCCTTTTTTTAATTATTTTTGAAATACCATTTGCGGTCAATGGTGTACGCTCTGAGGATGTCGGTAGAAGTGGAATCGTCAATGCGGATGATTTCATAGCTATTGTTGCGTGCCCAGCTCTTAAAGTTAGCCAGATTTTCTTCTTTTACATAGAAATGGCGGATACCGCAATCGTTGTTCTGATACATAGCAATAATAGTTTTCATTTTGATTATCTCCTTTTCTTTTGGGTGTTTCCCTCTTTCTGATTATAGTATAGCACAAGGTTATGTGTTTGTCAAGACTTTTTTATAAAAAAAAAGAAGTTTTTTCAAACTTCTTTTTTTATTAAGACCAGATAAACATTGAGTCGTGGGTTTTTTGTATCGGAGTTTTTGACCTTCTCACCTTGCGTTTTTTATTATCCAGTGGTTCTTCTTTCCACTGTCCCTTGCGGCTTCGTGGGTTTTTGATTTACAGCGGTTTTTTCTACCTTCCGCTGTCCCTTGCGGCTTCGTGGGTTTTTTTTGAGTTGCGGTTTTTGACCTTCCGCAATCACTTACGGGTTTTTTATTATCCAGAGCATCTTCCTTGCTCTGTCCCTTGCGGCTTCGTGGGTTTTTTAATTGGAGTTTCTATCCTTCTCCGCATCAATGTTCATTTGTCAAAGAGCATCGGTTGAGGATTTCTCCCCTTCCTTGATTATAGTATAGCAGATAGGTGTGCATTTGTCAAGAACTTTTTTTAAAAGTGATACTGGCATTTTTAACAAAATAGGAAAGCGTATTTTGTTTATTTTTTTCGCATTTTTCTCTTGACTTTTGGCGGCGAGTATGATACAATATTTCGGGCTCCTACGACTTTAACGATTTAGCGAATTAAAGTAAGTGCTACAAAAAAAACTGGATGTTTTACATCCAGCCTTTTTCCTTGCTTACATTGATGAAGGCTTCTTCATCAACATCAACTTCAACCATTTCGCCAAAGGGTTCTTCATGGTAGAAGTAAGGATTTTCGTAAGGAATAGAATCCTTAACGTCATTAAACCATTTTGCAGTAAGAGTGATACAAGTCATCATTTTTATTATCTCCTTTTCTTTTGGGTTTCTTTGTTTTCCTCTTTCTGATTATAGTATAGCACGACTGCACGCATTTGTCAAGACTTTTTTAGGATTTTTTTTAAGTTATTTTTTTAACAATCTTTTACCAAATTTTTCTTTAGCACTTTAGCGCGGTGAAGTTTAGGGGTTCTTCGGAGTTGACGAAAAAAAGAGAGTGTTTCCACTCTCTTAAAATCTATTGTCGTAGGTTTCGCACAGATAGGCTCTTCTCAAACAAGTCTGTTCGTATCCGTCTTTTACTCTTGCCATCTGTCTATCTCTTTTATCCAAACCTCTGCGGACACATTCAGCATAGCACACTTCAAAGATTGTTTCAAATCTATTCATTTTGTTGTAATGACTTTCAATAGCACAACCCTTGCTATTTTTATTCTTAATGTAAGTTTCGTATCCACTCACCGCAGATTGATGTCTCACCTTTGCATTATGCATTACTCTCAACAGTTCGCGGTCTTCTACGGTATCCAGATTATTGTAAATGTTTGTGTAGGTCATTGTGTTCTCTCCTTTGTTCTTTCTGATTATAGTATAGCAGAATGAAAGTCATTTGTCAAGCATTATTTTAGGAAAATTAAATAATTATTTTTTTAACAATCTTTAGTAATTTAATTCTCTGCCACTTTGGTGTAGTGAAGCTAGGGCACTTCACGACTGTAGCGAACTAAAGCGAATGACACAAAGAAAAGAGAGAGTGTGTTTACTCTCTCTTACGCAATGTAGATTCTCCAGTATTCGTTATCCCATTCATTAGCAATGATGCTCTTTGCAAGCTCCATGTTCTCATGGTTTGCTTCACCGCAGCAGATGTGCATTACAGTGGAGTCATCAATGAAGATGTACTGCTTCTTGGTGGTGTTCTTCTTGAGGATGTTCTTGATGATGTTCTTCATGGTGGTTATCTCCTTTGTTGTGTTGTGTTTTGGTGTATTACCCTTTCCTTGATTATAGTATAGCAGATGGGTGTGTATTTGTCAAGAACTTTTTTTAAATAATTTCACAATCTTCTGCGAGTACCCACTCCATTGTCTTGCGGTTTACATTGTACACCTTGTAAGTAGTGCGTCTCATACCATGAGAGAAGCGATAGCCTTCACCGTACACTTTGCTTCTCTGCTGGATAGTCTCAATACTACCATTGCCACACCATCTATACTTAAACATTACACTCATTGTTGTATCTCCTTTATTGTTTCTCTGTAATTGTATTATAGCACATGAGCGGGGTCTTGTCAATACCTTAATTCCAGCTCATCATCATTTTGTAGTCAATCCATGCGGAGAAGATCGTATCCATGCTTACACCCATAGGTTCTGCACTGCCGTTGTGGTTGTAGTTCCATTCTCTTTCGCTCATTGTTTTATCTCCTTTACTGTTCCTTGTGATTATAGTATAGCACATGGTAAGCAGTTTGTCAATACCTTTTTTAATAGTTATTTTTTTAACAATGTAGTCTATTTAAATAAAAATAATAAATACTTTAGCAATTTAAAGTCTGTAACAATTAAAATACAGAATACTTTAGCGATTTAAAGCGTATTTATTATTTAAGGAATAGCACTTTAGCGGACTAAAGCGTCGAATCTTAGAAGAATTTACCGCTTTAACGTATTAAAGCGAACCACGGCTCGCACGCCCGCCTGCGAGCCAGCGCATGTATTTGTAGGGGGTCTGAGGCTGTCCTTGCGTTGCTCGTTCTGCCAAGGCGGCAATACCTTTTATACATTATAGTCAGATAACAGATGGGGGGGTGAATTATGGGAGAAAAAAATATTTTTTTTTGTTTTTTACTTTGGTCTGGCCAAAAAAAATCCCAAAACCATTTTTCATTCTCAATCACGAAAAAATAAAAAAACGACCAAGCATCTTCGCTTAGTCGTCCAGTTCTCTTAATTTCTTTTCTAGTTTATCAGGAACATCTAATCCCAATTCCGCAAGCACCTTCGCCGCAATTTCATATTTAGGATCAATGCCAGCCTAATTACTCATCGCAATATATTCAATACCATCGTCCGCAACCAAATTGAAAAACCACATTTCATCGCCTTCGCGCAACCCCATGCGATTTCTCATACCTTTTGGAATTGTTACTCTTCCCAAACTATCAATTTTTCTACTATCATTTTCTGCAAATAATTTCATTGCGCTACGCGCCCTCCTTTACAATATCTCATATGAGGGCAAAATAAACTACAATAATATTCTCCCTCACTTTCACAAGGCTCATATTTATCAATAAATTCTATTGGTAAATTTACCTCTTGGCAATATTCCAAAAAGTTTTCATAGCCATTATTCTCATAAATCCGTGAAGCAACATATCTATTTTCTCTTTCCTTTAAAAATTCATATTGTTCTTTTGTAAGTTTAAAACGATTACCTTCTATTTGAAGGGCATATTCAGTAACAAAACCTCGTTTCCCCATTTTCAGTATTCTTTCACCTAATAATCCAAATATGCGTTCAAAACCAATTTCATATTTTCTTATAATAACTCTATCTAACATATATATTACTCCTTTTCTTATATTAATATTATATCAAAAATTTTTAAAATTGTCAAATCACGCTCAAAAATTTGACTTTCCAAAAATTTTCTGGTATAATATAAGTAAGGTCTAGAAGACTTAAAAACTAACTGGAGGTTTAAATTGATTAAATTAGATTATTCTTTAGAAACTCCAGAAGAAAGAAATTAGTTAGTTCAACAAATCCTAGAAGAAAATCCAGACCCTAATGATAAATATTTGGAAATTCTTGCGGACTACCTAATTCTTTGTATGGAGAAACAAGAGAAAAAGGAGAAGAAGATTCTCACGGATAATCGTATGACTACCGTAAATAAAAGAGAAACTTCTTTTGAAGGTCTTGTTTCCCAATTTGAAAATGGCGAAGATGGTATATATAATCTCATAACAGAAAATAAAAATTAGATATTTCAACCAAAAGTATGTATAACTAAAAAAGATGTAGAAGAAATTCCTTATTTAAAACAATTGCGTGAAGCCATTGCGATGTGGGAACAAAAAATGAAGACCGCTTCTGGTAAGGATGCGTTCACCATTAAAAAGACCTTAATAGAATTGCGGAAGGACCAATATGTTATCAAAAACGCATATCGCCGACCTATCATCCCCAATAAACTTATACACCAACGCAACATACTGCCGTTAGATGGGGAAATAGCCTTGGGCAAAGATGGTTCATTGATATCATCAGGTATTGTGCTCACTGACCCGGTCGTGTGCTCCGCCATATTATGTAATTATTCAAAATTAAAAGAAGATAGCTGGGGAGACTTTGAAAGTGATATGTGGTATCTCTTAACAGACTTTGATGCTATCTCGGGTGTTGCGTTAGAGCCTTATCCTTTATATTTACGTTTAGTTGAGTATAAAGTAGATGGCATGCAAAATATTGATATTCAAAAAGCTTTGGAAGAAGAATTTGGAATTAAGCATAGTGTAGAATATATTTCTAGTCTTTGGCGAAATAAAATTCCTAAATTAATTGCTGAAGCGGCTGAAGATGATTATTTAAATTGGTATTATACTCAAGTAGAAAAAGGTAAATTTAAAAAGTGTAGTCGCTGTGGGCAAGTTAAGTTAGCACATAATAAATATTTTAGTAAAAATAAGACGAGTAAAGATGGTTTCTATAGTATTTGTAAATGTTGTAGAAATAGTAAAAAGAAATAAAGGATGTGCTTAAATGGCAGAAACTTATTACTGTGAGAAATGTAATAAAACTATGAACGGGGACCAATTTTATTCATCTAATAATTTAGATAAGTATCCTAACGACGGGAAACTTAATATGTGTAAAAAATGCTTGACTCTACACGTAGATAATTGGGATCCTGAAACTTATTTATGGATACTTCAAGAAATTGATGTTCCTTATATTCCAGATGAATGGAATAAATTATTAGCATCATATGGTAAAGACAGAAGAAAAACCACTGGTATGACTATCTTGGGTCGTTATCTTTCAAAGATGAAACTCAAATAGTTTAAAGAATATCGTTGGAATGATACTGAACATCTTCAAGATGTTGCTAATAAAAAAATGGAAGAAGCAATGAAGAAACAAGGGTATGATCGTGCGCAAATTGATGAAGCAATTGAAAAAGCATCTATCCCTGTTCCGCAAGGAGAAATTCTTCCGCCAGATTTTAATAGTTATGCAGAACCAAGCTATTTTGATTAGCAAAATGGAATTGCACAAGATGATTTAGAATTTGATTTAACCGATGAAGATAAATTATATCTTCGTTTGAAGTGGGGCAAAACCTATAAGCCAGAAGAATGGGTTGCTTTAGAAAAGCTATATAATGAAATGATGGATAGCTATGAAATTTCAACCGCAGGACATATTGATACATTAAAACTAATTTGTAAGACATCTTTGAAGGCAAATCAATTGATTGACATGGGCGACATTGAGGGTTTCCAAAAGATGAGTAAAGTATATGATACTTTAATGAAATCTGGTAAGTTCACTGCGGCACAGAATAAAGCAGAATCTGGTGAATATGTTGACTCCATTTCTGAACTTATTATGATTTGCGAAAAGGATGGTTTTATCCCTCGCTACTATACCGACGGCCCGCAAGATAAAGTAGACTATGTAATTCAAGACCTTCAAGATTACACGCATACTTTAATTACAGAAGAAATGCATTTGGGCGCTTTAATTGAAAAGGCCGTAAAGAAAATTGAAGAAGATAGATTAAAAGAATTAGAAGATGAAATTGATGATTTAGATGAAGATGAAGCTTTTGAACGAGAACTCTTTGCAAAAAATGATGAAGAAATGAGTCTTGAAGATTATAGGGATTTTAAATTATTTGAAGAAGAATAGGAAGACCTAAATAAAGAATTGTTTGATGAATGGGGTAAAGATTAATGTCTTTACAAGATTTATTAAACGTATCTAAAAAATATGAAAAAATTGAAATCTCAGAAGAGAGAGTAAATGCGGTCAAGCCTATAATTCGTTAGTATATTGCCTATTGGAGAGAATATCCAGATATGTTTGTTGATTTTCTTCAAGATGGCGGAGATCCTAATAAACCAAAGAATTTAAAATTTTTCTTCTATCAAAGAGTTTTTTTACGAGTGGCAGTTCGCTATAAACAAGTTTATGCGGTATTTCCCCGTGGTTATTCTAAATCATTCCTTGCGGTGCTTAGTTTAATGGTGCGTTGCGTCTTATATCCAGGAGCCAAGCTATTTACGGCGGCCGGTGGTAAAAGCCAGTCTGCGAGTATCTTAAAAGAAAAGGTTGATGAAATCTGCCGAATGGTACCTGCGTTCAACCGAGAAATAGATAGGCGACCGGGTAAAGGAACAACGGAAACAAAAGATAAATGCGTATATAAATTTAAAAATGGTTCTTACTTTGATAACGTCGCAGCAAATGAAAAGGCTCGTGGTGGTCGTAGACACGCCGGAGTTCTAGAAGAATGCGTTGGTATTGATGGTAAGATTCTTCAAGAAGTTCTAATTCCTATGATGTCTATTTCCAGAACTTGCATGGACGGAACTAGACAAAAAGATGAAGCCTTAAATAAAGGTGAACTCTATATCACTACTGCTGGATATAAAAATACGTTCCCATACGACAAACTTATTCAAGTACTCGTCAAGATGGTCGTAGAACCGGGAACCGCATTTGTTCTTGGTGGTACATATAAAATACCTGTTCTTGTAGGACAATATGAAAAAACATTCGTTCAAGACCAAAAGCGAGATGAAACTTTTAATGAGGCTGCTTTTGGACGTGAATATGAAAGCCGATGGTCTGGTTCTATTGAAGATGCTTTCTTCCGTGGAGATGTTTTTGATAGAAATAGACAATTATTATAGCCAGAATATTCTTATTCTGGACGCTCTTCTACCAAAAGTTATTATATATTATCTGTGGACGTTGGTAGAAAGGGTTGCGATACTGTTGTTTGCGTTTGGAAGGTAATTCCTCAAACTGCGGGAGCCGCCTATAAATCATTAGTAAATATTTACACTTTAACAGATGAGCATTTTGAAGATTAGGCTATTAAATTAAAAAGATTATTTTATGAATATAAGGCCAGAAGAATGGTTATTGATGGCAATGGTTTAGGTATTGGTTTAATTGACTATATGGTAAAATCTCAAGAAGATAAAGTATCTGGTGAAGTATTTCCAGATTTTGGTATTTATAATGACCCAGATAATTACTATAAAAAGTTTAAAACTAATAATACAGAACATGACGCTATTTATATTATAAAAGCAAATGCGCCAATTAATACAGAAGCCCACGCAAATGCGTAGGTTCAAATGAATTCTGGCAAAGTGAAATTGTTAATAGATGAGCGTGCGGCAAAGACAAAATTGCTTGGAACTAAGGTTGGTCAAAATATGACTCCTGAATAGAGGGCAGAATACTTAAAACCATTTACCTTAACTTCCATTTTAAAAGAAGAAATGAATAATCTTCATGAAGAAAATGAAGGCGTAAATATTATTTTAAAACAATCTAATAAAAAGATTGGTAAAGATAAATTTTCCGCTTTTGAGTATGGCTTATACTATATTAAGCAAGAAGAAGAAAGTAAGAAAAAGAAAAAAAGGTTCAATGCAAAGGACTGGAATTTTTACAATTAAGAAAGGAGGGGGTCTGATGCGTGCTTCAAGAGGAGAAATTAAAATTGAAGAAATTTTAAAAGAAGCAGAACTTACTTTTACTATGGAATATATTTTTCCAGAATTAAGAAGTCCAAATGGCAGACCTCTTCGTTTTGATTTTGTTGTATTTGACGATGATGGTAAAATTGATTTTATTATTGAATATTAGGGCAAGCAACACTATGAGGCTTCCAGCAAGTTTGGTGGTAAAAAAGGTTTATATCAATAGCAATACAATGATAACCAAAAGCGAAGATTTTGTGCTTTACATGGTTTTAACTTAATAGAAATTCCATATACCGAGGAAAATCTTATTTCTTATGATTACATAATGAATAAAGCAGGATACTAAGAGGAGGTGGAATTTTTTGGGAAGTGAAAAAAGACAAGAAGAAATTCGTGCTAAAGGTTTTGATATGGGTCGCTATGGTCAAGATGTTTTAGATTATGGTAAAATTAAAGTTGGAACTAAAACTTTAGATGATGCTGTTTTAAATCTTGGAACTCTAGATAAAATAAATAGACCATATGGAAATAAATTTATGGTTATGAAAGCACTTGCGGACCGCGATATCTCGACCATTCGCGCAATTTCTGATTATTTTTACACCACAAGTGGTATCTATTCCTCTGTCTGTGATTATTTTGCTAATTTATATAGATACGACTGGTATATTATTCCAGAAGTGTTAGATGATAAAGCATCCACTGAAAAGGTAGTAAAAGACTTTTCAAAAATTTTAAATTACTTAGATAATTCTCATATTAAGAAACTTTGCGGAGAAATTGCGCTAAGTGTTATTAAATATGGCTGCTATTATGGATATATTGTTCCTAATAGTAGAGGATTAATTCTTCAAGAGTTGCCTGTTAATTATTGCCGTTCTAGATATAATGTAGGTGGTATGCCTGCGGTTGAATTTAATATGAAGTTCTTTGATGATAATTTTAAAGACCTTGCATATCGTATGCGTGTAATAAAAATGTTTCCCGATGAATTTGCGAAGGGATATATGTTATTTAAACAAGGTAAATTAAAAAATGATTTTTAGGGCGATAGTGGTGGGTGGTATTTATTATCACCAGCTAGCACAGTTAAATTCAATTTTAAAGGTAGTGATATCCCTATCTTTGCTAATGCAATCCCATCTATCATTGATTTAGACGCCGCACAAGATCTTGACCGTCGCAAATAGATGTAGCAACTTTTGAAAATTATAGTTCAAAAACTTCCCCTTGATAAAAATGGGGATTTGATTTTTGATGTTGATGAAGCAAGAGATATTCATAATAATGCTGTTGAAATGTTATAGCGTGCTATTGGCGTTGATGTTTTAACTACTTTTGCAGATATTGAAAGTATTAATATGTCCGATAAAACTACAACAGCAACTTAGGATGATTTAGAAAAAGTAGAAAGAACAGTATATAACTCTTTTGGTGTTTCAAGAAATATTTTTAACACCGATGGTAATATGTCTTTGAATAACTCAATTCTCCAAGATGAAAGTACTGTTAGAAACTTACTCTTGCAATTTGCGATATTTTTTGATAAAATAGTAGAAGCAAAAAATACTAATCGCAAAAAATATAATTTTAGATTTTATATGTTAGAAACTACTCAATATAACTATAAAGATTTATCTAAAATGTATAAAGAACACGTTCAATTAGGTTATTCTAAAATGCTTCCTTAGATTGCTCTTGGACATTCTTAGAGTGCTATTATTAATACTGCTTACTTTGAAAATGAGGTTTTGAAATTAAGCGAGATTATGATTCCTCCATTAATGTCTTCTACTTTAAATGGCGAAGATATTTTGGGCAACAAAAATCAAGCGAATAAATCTAGTTCTCAAAAAACATCAGGGAGTTCTTCCACCTCTACTGGAGAAGCAGGAAGACCAGAAAAACCTGATGACCAAAAAAGCGATAAAACTATAGCAAACAAAGAGTCTATGAAGTAAGGAGGATTTAAAATGAAACATACAAGTGTCAAAATGGATTACCCTATTGAATTTGTTAATGTAACTCCCGTAAATCCTTTAATTTCTAAATGTTAGATCAAGGTTTGTTATGTAAGTGACAAACCCAATAAAAACAAAAGCATCATCACTAAAGAAGTAGCAAAACAATTGGCTAACAGTATTCCTGGTAGCCCAATTGTTGGCTATTTCAATGAATATACTCAAGATTTTGAGTAGCATAATAGAATTTTAAAAATTACTGATAAAGGCGATTTTAAACTTGTAGATGGTACAAGACCTTATGGTTTTGTTGATTTAAATGCTAAAGTTTGGTTCTAGAAGTTTTTAGATGATAATGCTGACGAAAGAGAATATTTAATGACCGAAGGTTGGTTATGGACTGGGCAATATCCCGAAGCAAAACGAGTTATTGAAAAAGGAAATAATCATTCTATGGAATTAGATGATAAAATTATTGATGCTTTTTGGACAAAAGATAATAAAGGAAAACCGGAATTCTTCATTATTAATGAAGCAATAATGTCAAAGTTGTGTATTTTAGGAGAAGAATACGAGCCTTGTTTTGAAACAGCTGGCATTCGCCAAGAGTACACAAATCTTTAGTTCTCATTTGAGGAAGGCTTTAAATCTGAACTCTTCTCAATGATGGAACAAATGAAAGAAATTCTAAATGAAGGAGGAGCACCATTGATTTCAAAGTATGCTGTTGAAATTGGTGACTCTTTATGGACCGCTCTTTATGAAAATACTGATTAGACTCAGTATCGTATTAATGGCGTTTATGAAGAAGATAACCAAACATTTGCTGTTCTTCAAAGTCGTACCGATGATACATTCCATCGTGTGAATTTCTCAGTAGTTGAAGATGTTATCACTGTTGAAGATTCTTTAACTGATATCACTGAAACTTATGAAAATGATTGTCATTTTGCTCTTGATGCTATTGAATCTTTTGAAACTGAATATGCTAAGAAAAAGAAAAAGCTAGAAGAAGATGAAGAGGAACCTGCGGACGAAGGCGATAAAAAGCCCGCAGATGATGGCAACAAGGAACCTGCGGAAGAACCCGCTGATGATGATGACGACGAAAAGAAGAAGAAAAAGAAGAAATATAATTTAGAAGAAGTAACTGAATATGTTTCTTTACAGAGTTCTTATAATGAATTGGAAACTAAATATAATAATTTAGTTGCCGAATATAGTGCTTTACAATCTACTGTTGATGAATTAAATAAATTTAAAGCAAAGGTAGAAAAGAAAGAAAAGCAAGCTATGATTGATAGTTTCTATATGTTATCTGAAAGTGATAAGAAAGATGTTATTGATAATATTGATACTTATTCTTTAAGCGACATTGAAGCAAAACTATCTATTATTTGTGTTCGCAACAAGGTAAGCTTTGACCTTGACGTAGATACTAATGTAAGTGATACTGACACTATGCCTACTACTTATAATTTAGGCGATTCTGTTGTAGATGATGCTGTACCTGCATGGGTAAAAGCAATCCAGCAAAATGTTGCGAGAAACAATGATTAATTAAGGAGGAAATATAATGCATAAAGATAAATTAGTTGGCTTTAGCCAGGCATCCGTTGAAAACGGCGGATTTGTTGAATTTGGCTATGGCCAGGTAGAACCTAATCATCTGTCTGCTCAAAGAACTGCACAGATTTATGCACAGCTACCTGCTGATGCTGATATCAATGTTTTAGAGCAAGGTCAGTTCGTAAAGTATGACTACGCTAAGGGTCTGGTAAATTTTGAAGGCGCTGGCGAATGGATGCTTGTTTATAATGAAACCAAGCTGTACCGCGATTTCCAGATGGATGCTGAATTCGCAATGCTAAAAGATAATTATG
Organism: Bacilli bacterium; assembly: GCA_017502465.1. Classification (GTDB taxonomy): domain Bacteria; phylum Bacillota_I; class Bacilli_A; order RFN20; family CAG-826; genus RGIG5418. Next base: position 134,818 of record JAFVUY010000119.1, read on the forward strand.
TTGCTCGTGTTTACAGTCCTCTGGACCATGACACCTTAAATTGGGATAAGCAGTCTCGTTACTACGGTGGCAAACTAAAGGATGGTTCCACTGAAGTTGATTGGAATGGCGAAAAGAAGCCTTTTGAAAAGGTAACCGCAGGTCCTGATATGTATGAACTGCATTACAATGAAGACCCATTCCATTTTGAAGGTCGTTCTAAGGAAAAGATGATGCCTGCTGGCACCACTATGGTTCCTCGTGTATTTAAGACTAATGTTGGTGATATTTTTACTACTAATATGGTTGCAGAAGCTGAATTAGCAGTTGGCGACGTTCTGTCTCCTCGTGCTGCAGACGGCATTCTGTGCAAGGCTGGCGATGGCTCTATGAGCTGGCAAGTAGTTAAGGTTTATAACCTGGCTGACCGTCAGAAGGCTGTTAAGATTATGCGTATCGCTTAACGAAAGGAGAGAGAAGAATGTTAGATAAGAAAAATTTAGTTGCTTTAGCTAAAACTGTTGCTAAGGCTGACCCTTCTGCTCCTGTTGCTTACAGCTTTTAGGGAGAGAGTTATAATTATGACCAGCTGAATGAAACCCTGCGTTTTGAATTTAATGAATATGCTGGCACTTATTCACAATATCGTGAAAACAAGAATTTAATTTTTGCTGTTATTGAAGAAGTTCTGGATGATGTTCTACCTAAGAGAGTTATTGAACAGTATGACCAGTTTGCTGAAGTTCGTACTTTCGCTCAGGGTGATAAGCCTATCTTCCGTAGAAAGACCAATTCCCGCACTCGTGCAAAGCAGTTCATCACTCGCGTTGGTCTGGCTGGTATTTATGAAGTATTTAAGCTGGGTAAGCAAGAAGAAAGCTTTGAAGTTCGTACCAGTGCTATCGGCGGAGCTGCTCAGATTGGCTTTGAAGAATTCCTGGATGGACGTGTTGATTTCGCAGAAGTAACCGCTATCGTTATGGAAGGTATGGACGAACTGATTTATAAAGAAGTAGCAGCTGCTCTGAAGGCATCTGTATATCAGCTTCCTCCTGCTAACTATGTTGCTTTTAATGGCTTTGATGAAAAAGAATTTGACCGTTTACTGGTTATCGCTTCTGCTTATGGCGAACCTACCATTTACTGCACTTATGAATTTGCTGTAAAGATGATTCCTCAGGAAGTATGGAGATACACCGATCGTATGAAGGAAGAACTGTGGGCAAATGGTCGTCTGCAGAGCTACAAGGGTAAGAGAGTTGTTATTCTTGAACAGGGCTTTGAAGATGAAACCAATGAACGCAAGGTTATTGACCCAGGTTATGCTTGGATTATTCCTACTGGCGCTGACACTAAGCCTGTAAAGATTGCTTTTGAAGGCAATACTATTGTTGATGAATACACCAACTATGACCGTTCTCGTGAAATTCAAGTTTACAAGAAGGTTGGCGTTGTTGCTATGCTTACCAACAACATTTGCGCTTACTGCGATACTTCCTTAATGGGTCAGATGGATAACTGGTATCTGCAGGATACCGTAGAAAATGTTATCAAAGTTGTAGAATAATTTGACAATTTTGTAAAAATATGATATAATTAAGGGGAGAAAGGGAGAAACCTTCTCCCCTTATTTTACGTGAAAAAGGAGATAAATATTTATGGATGGAAATGCTATTTGTATTGTAAAAAATAGAAGTTCTAGCAAAGTAGGGTATGTCATTCCCGAAGATGGAATTCGCAGAGAATTTATGCCCGGGGAAACTAAAAAAGTTAAGTTTAGTGAGTTAGAAAAATTATCTTATCAGCCAGGTGGAGTCGCTTTAATGACTCATTTTTTGTAGGTTAAAGCAGATGCCGCAATTAAAGAATTAAATATTCATACTGAGCCAGAATACTTTATGGATGAAGCAAAAATTAAAGAAGTTATGGTTAAAGGTTCCACTGAAGCCTTTATGGATATGATGGATTTTGCTCCTGTTGGAGTTATTGATTTAATTAAGAAATATGCTGTTGAATTACCTTTGGAAAGTACTCCCAAGATTGAATATCTAAAGCAAAAGACTGGTTTTGACCTAGTAAAAGCACTTGCTAATATTAAGGCAGAAAAAGAAGAAGATGAAGCAGAAGGTAAGATTAATCCTGCTAAACAAGGGCGTAGAGTTGCTATTCCTACCGAGGAAGAGGTGCCTGCAGGGCGCAGAACAACTCCAAAGTATAATGTTGTAAAGAGAGACGAAGAATAATATAATTCCTAGAAAGGAGAATATACAGATGGGAACTTAGTTCGTGGAAGTATATAATCGCTTTCTTGGTAAAATTACTGATGATATGTATGTGGAGTTAACCCCAGAAGATACTATTCGTGATTTGCGCAATATGCTTATTGAAGCAATTCCTGGTTTTGAATTTCCTAGAAAAAATCTTTATGATTATAGTATTGGGCAGGAAGTAAAGCCAGAAGATGAAGTATTAACAACTGATTTTATTATTGGTTTATTATGGGAAGAGACTCCAGATAATAATGGAGAAACTCCTAGAGTCCTCATAGAGCGTTCTTCCTTTGCGGCAGAATTAACTTCTGAGGAGATTAATATTTTAGCTATTCTTATGATGTGCGCATGGGTGCAAAGACAAGTTACATCTATTGAAAATACAAGAATGAAATATAGTGGGTCAGATTTTAAAATGACTTCACAGGCAAACCATTTACAAAAAATGCTTGCTTTGTTGAATGAGTGTAATAGACAATCTCATCATATGCAAAGACTTTATAAGCGTAGAAAGATTGATGAATCTGGTAATTACTAGTCAAATTGGTCTGTCTTGCGAGAAAGAAGTGCATTGCGTTGACAAAGTATGGTTTTATGGTTCCATTAGAAGTAATTCAAAAAGATGTAATTCGTTTAACCAATTAGGTTTGGAAGTTAATTCCTATGCGTGAGAATGAAGAAGATTGGCAAAAACAATTGGATACTGTAATTATTGAAGTTGCGGGTTTAAATGAAATTTTCATTTATGACCCGCATTTTTTATAGATTCTTTCAAAACTAGAAGGATTAAAAGTTTAGGTAGATTTAGATTTTTAGATTTATAGAAAAACAGTTTTTGAGATTATAAATCTAATATAGGAGTTTAAGAATGCAAAAATTTGAAAGATTATACCCTGAATTTACTAGGGCTAACGAAGCGTTAAAGTTAATGAACGCTCGTATGGGTGAAACTAAATTACCTAAATACACTCCAGATACGGTTGATGGAGCCAATGATGTAGCTAAAAGATTAGAAGCAGTAGGTGGTTTCGCATAGTAGAATCGTATGATACGAGATAAGCGAAAAAGTTTAGATAAAGCAACTTTATATTCATATCAAGGGGCTTTAGTAAAAAGATTCATCTAGGGTTATATTCCTACCATGGAAGGTGTGCGTGAAGCTGATCCAGTCCGCGCACTTATTAATCCTAATAAATTAAAAATGGATTATGATGATAAAATTATTTCAATAGGATTTGAACATGACTTTGCTGTTGGAGATGTTTTTGAATGGTGTAATACTGGAACTTATTGGTTAATTTATTTATAGGATTTAACTGAATTAGCTTATTTCAGAGGAGATATAAGAAAATGCTCTTATGAAATAAGTTGGCTTGATGAAGAAGGTAATCAAAAAAGAACTTTTGGGGCTTTAAGAGGTCCAGTTGAAACTAAAATAAATTATATTCAAAAGCACGGGGTTAGTGTTGATACTCCTAACTATTCTTTAAATATTTTATTGCCTAAAAATACTGATACATTAAAGTAGTTTAAAAGATATAAAAAATTTTATTTACAGGATTTAGTAGAAGGAGAAGATAATACTTGCTGGAGAGTTGAAGCAGTTGATACTTTAAACACTCCTGGTATTATTGATATTACTGCTGTAGAATATTATGCAAATGAACACGAAGATGATGTTAAAAATGGATTAGTTGGTGCTTTAATAGCCAAGCCGTTAGATCCTAATCCAGAAGTTGATTCTAAGAAATCTATTATTGGAGATACTTTTATTAGACCTAAAAAAGAATATATTTATTATGTAAAAGATTTTGTTTATGGTAAAAGCTGGTATTTTTCTAATAGTAGATTACCTATTGAAAAAGAAATATTCAAAGATGAATGGGGTCGAAATGCTATAAAAATTAAATGGACTTCTTCTTATAGTGGTCAATTTGATATATGGTACGGCGATAAAGATGGTCCTTTAGATGATTATAAAAAGACAATTGTTGTAGAGTCTTTATTTTGAGTAAAGGAGAATTTAAGTGAGAATTGATGGATATAAACAACCCAAATCTAGTTTTTTAGGTATGGAAAAAGATATGGGTATTATTGTTGATAAAATAATGAAAAACCCAAGGTTAAAAAGACTTCTTTATTATACTACAAAAGATGCTTTAATGAGAGCTAATTTAAATGAAGATTAGAGCTTAGAGCTTATGGGAAAAAATATAAAAATAGTTCCTAAATTGTATGTTGATGGAAGTGTTTTAAATTATATTATTATTAGTTTTGATAATTTTACTCAAAGTGGTAATCCAGAATTTAGAGATAGTATAATTGAATTTGATATTATTTGTCATTTTGATCAGTGGCATTTACAAGATTTTTAGTTAAGACCGTATAAAATAGCAGGAGAAATTGATGCAATGTTTAATAATGCAAAAATGACTGGTATTGGTGAATTAAAATTTTTGGGTGCTAATCAAATGATTTTAACAGATGAATATGCTGGATTATGTTTAATGTATACGGCAACGCACGGGGGAGAAGATTAGAAAACTATGCCTAATCCCATGGAAGAGGAGCAGTTCTTAAAAGATTTTGAAGATTATATAAATGGATAATGGATTATAGATTAGCAATGATGTGCGGAACTGATATACCGGTTCCAGAATGCTAGATAACAGTTCATTAGCCAAAGATAAAAGAAATTGCTCTAATAGGGGAACAGAATTTTTTTATGGGAGCCTAGACCTTAACCTTAAATAAAACAATGTTTGTAGAGGACAAAGAAGGTTTAGCAAATATAAATAATTTTTAGATATTTATGATGATAATGTCTGAAAAAGAAGCTAAAGATAAAAAATTAGCTGTCTAGTAGGTTTTCACTTTAATTTTTCCAGAAAGTAAAGTATTGATTACTCCAAGATCTTTAATATTTAATTAGCAAAATAATGAAAATATTATTGTTGATGAAAATAATTTTGATTATCTACAAGATATTTTAAGAATGGTTTTTTGTTCCAAAAATGGACCAATGGACCAATAGGCATTTAATCCCGCAAATGATAAAGCAAAAGAAATTGCTTAGAAATTAATGCGTGGTAGAGAACGAATTGCCGCAGAGCGAGGCGATTCAAATTCAAGTGTTTTTAGTTAGTATTTATCAATTCTCACTGTTGGACTTAATTCAATGTCTATGTAGGACTTGATGAATTTAACGATGTTCCAATTATATGACTTAATTGAACGATATAGTTTGTATATTAATTGGGATATAGATATTCGTTCTAGACTTGCAGGCGGTAAGCCTGATAAGAGTCCAGATAATTGGATGAAAAATTTACATTAAATAAGGAGGAAATAATACCATGAAATTTGGTGTACGCGAGATTTGCGATGTTGTTTTAAAGGCAAAATCTGCTCAAAAAATTGGTAATAAAATTTTCTATGCTGGTGAACCAGTTGTTTATTTTGATACTTTAAAAACTTCTAGTATGGAAGGCGCAGCAACCACTGTTTATGCACAGGGTGGTCGTGGCAATGCTCGTTTAATGGCGTGGGAAGGTGAAAGAACTGTAACTTTTACCATGGAAGATGCTTTGATTTCTCCAGAAGGCTTCATGATTCTGTCTGGTGCAGGTCTAATTGATGCTTCTGTTGATCAGCCTATTTATTAGCATATGACTGAAACTGTTGACAGAGGCGAAATTACTACTAACAGTGGAGCAATTCAAATTCCTTTAAAAGAAAAGCCTTATCTTCCTACTGACAAAGGTGATAATTTTGCCTATGTTATGTTAATGAAGAATGGCGAAATTGTTAGTGAGCCTTATATTCCTGTTCATGCTGATATTGTTGAAAGTGATGGTCATTTTATTATTGAAGTGAATGGGCATGAGAATTATGATGATCAAGAAGCTATAAATACCATTGGTGAAGTTGATAATCATAATTATGTAATTAGAGACTATTCAGCTCAAAGCCAATTCCCACCATTTGATGCAGTTCTTGTTGATTACTATGTAGCAAGAGAAGGTAATGCTGCTCAAATTGAAATCACTGCTGACAAGTTTGGTGGTAACTATTATCTAGAAGCTTCTACTCTGTTCCGTGACCAGAATGGTGTAGATATGCCTGCGGAATTCATTATTCCTAATTGCAAGGTTCAGTCCAACTTTACCTTCACTATGGCATCTTCTGGTGATCCATCTAGCTTTACTTTCACTATGGATGCATTCCCTGATTATACTCGTTTTGACAAGTCTAAGAAGGTTTTAGCCGCTATCCAAATTATGAAAGACGCTGGAAGTATGACTCTGCATCGTCATAGCACTGCTCATGAAGATGCACATGATAAGTTATTTATGTAATAAATAAAAAGGGAGAGGATTTAATAATCCTCTCCCTTTTTATTTTATTTATAAAGAAAAGAGGATTTATTTATGAGCTTTAAGAAAAATATTGTTAAAGCCTATCCTGGGCAAGAGCCTTTTTGGGGTAAATATACTGACTTAAATAAAGTTTCTGTTCCAGGGTTAAAAGATATTTAGGAATATTAGTTGAAAAAAATTTCTGAATTTTAGGATTAGGCAACTTAGAATACAAATAAAACAGCTAGTAGATTAAATGAATTATTTAAAACAGGTAAAATAAATAGCTTACCAGAAAAATATGCAAAAGAAACAGATCAAAAACTTGATGAAATTTTAACAAATATTGTAAAAGGATTAAATGCTACTTACGCAGGAAATAAAACAAAAGAAGAAGGATATAAATATGAAGTTCTTTCAAAAAATTTAATGTCATTAAAAAATATATTATTAAACATGAATAATATGTTGCAAAGAGGGGGCCAAAAGATCCCAGAACATTATTTATAGTCTTTGGAAAATGCTATTTAGGCATGTGGTTTAAAAGGATTAAATGATAATATTTTAGATGAATGGTTTAAGGATTTAAATAATTACAAAGGGGCTTTAATAGAGGATATAGGGGTATCTTGGCTCAGTCTTTTAGAAATTCCAAATATATCAACAATAAATACGGGTGCATTAAACTTATAGGGAACAACAATTTCAGAAGGACGTCACAAAGGTTAGTTAATCTAGGATTTAATGATGATAGAATGTTCATCCCCTGAATTATTAAAAATAAATATTTCTTATAAACCTATTGGATCTAATAAAATGATAACTACTACATTAGATAAATTTTTTAAAGCTATGGAATAGGCGTCTGGACAATCTAAACAAATAATTATTAGTGATGAAGGTTATTCTACTTTATTAGAATTGTCAAGATTGAATATTTAGGCAAAAGCAGGCCTTAATCAAAAACCTTGGAATGAAAATAAAAGCACTCAAATTTCTATTGGCGAATTTAATTAGTCAGATGGCTTAGTTGTTTCTGCAAAAAGAACTTTTTAGTTATTAAATTAGTTAGATTAGGAGCCAGATCCAAAAACAGGTATTTGGGTAAAAAATACAAGTAAAGATTATAATATGTTAGCTGATTATGGCCTATCTACTGTATTATTTAAAATTTTACATCTTAATAATAAAGATGGAAACCAATATCTATTAACTCCTCAAGGGTTTATTACATATAATGATAGAATAAAATAGTTAATGGAAAAAAGAAAATCTAGAATTTATTTAAAAGGTGCAGTTAGTATTAATGAGAATACTTTAGGTACTAAATATTAGGTAGGTATGACTAATTATAATTAAAAAATTTGACATTAAAAAATTTTTTTGATATAATATATTTATAAAGAAAAGCTAGAGAGAAAAATTTTTCTTTATAAAATTAAATTATATTAAAGGAGTTTTTAAATGGCAAAAATTGCAATGACCAAATTAGGTTTAATAAAAAATTCAAAAATTAAAACTATAGATTTTAACAGTCAAAAAATTGAAGTAAAACAATATCTTCCAGTAGAAGATAAGCTGAATCTTATTTCTGATATTATTAATTCTTCTGTTGATGAAAATAGTTTTTATAATCCTTGTAGATTGCATATTTATCAAATTGTAAAAATGACTATGGCTTATACAAATATTTCTTTTACTGATAAACAAAAAGAAGATATTTATAAACTATATGATTTAATTGTGGGTTCTGGCCTTGCGGTTATAGTATTGAATGCAATTCCCGCAGATGAATATGATTTTATTCTTGAAGGAACAGAAGAAACTATTCAGTCTATTTATTCTTATAGAAATTCTGTAATGGGTATTTTGGATAATATTTCTGCTGATTATAGTAATCTTGAACTAGATGCTTCTAAGATTCAAAAAGATTTAGCAGATAAAGAAAACTTAACTTTTTTAAGAGATGTTTTGGCCCAATTGGGCTAATCAAATTATTTCTAAATAATCACTTTTTAAGATTATATAGGAATAATCAAAAATTAAATTTTCTTTCGGCGTTATTAGGTTATTCTAATAACGCCATTTTTTTATTTTAGGATAAGAGAGAAAGGAGTAAGAATAAATGGCTAAATAGTTAAATGTTAATTTAGGTTTTACTGCTGATACTAGTTAGGCAAAAGCTTAGATTTAGGATTTGTAGAATTCTTTAAGTCAAATAGCAAATATGCCATCTACAGGAAGTTCATTAAGTGGGATGAAAAAAGAATTAAAAGAAGCTAGTTCTGCAGCTTTAAATTTATAGGTTCATTTAAAAAATGCTATTAATCAAGATACTGGTCGAATTGATTTTGCAAAATTAAATTAGTCTATTAAAAAAAGTGGACAAAGTTTAAATAGTTATGCTGATAAATTAAGAAGCATTGGTCCATAGGGAGAATAGGCTTTTTTGAAGTTGGCAAGAGCAGTAGCTACTTCAGAAATTCCAATTCGTCGTTCAAATCAAGCTTTGAATGAAATGTGGACAACTATGAAAAATACTGCAAGATGGCAATTATCTTCAAGTGTTCTTCATGGTTTTATGGGAACTGTACAATCTGCATATGGCTATGCTTAGGATTTAAATGAATCTTTAAATAATATTAGGATTGTTACAGGTTATAATACTGATTAGATGGCTAAATTTGCTGTAGAAGCAAATAAGGCTGCAAAAATATTAAGCACAACAACAACAGAATATACAAATGCATCTTTAATTTACTACCAATAGGGTTTGAATGATTAGTAGGTTAAGGAAAGAACTGATATTACTGTTAAAATGGCTAATGTATCAAGGGAGAGCGCATAGACTGTTTCTGACCAAATGACTGCAGTTTGGAATAATTTTGATGATGGTAGTCGTTCTCTTGAATATTATGCTGATGTTATGACTGCGTTAGGTGCTGCAACTGCATCAAGTACTGCAGAAATTTCTGCAGGTCTAGAAAAGTTTGCTGCAATTGCAGAGACTGTTGGTTTAAGTTATGAATATGCAACTGCATCTTTGGCAACAATTACAGCAACAACTCGTCAAAGTGCAGATGTCGTTGGTAATGCTTTAAAAACATTATTTGCTCGTATTCAAGGTTTAAAATTAGGCGAAACTCTTGAAGATGGGGTTGATTTAAATAAATACTCTGCCGCACTAAAGTCTGTTGGAGTTGAAGTTTTAACTGCAAATGGATAGATGCGTGAAATGGATGATATTCTTAATGATTTAGCTTCTAAATGGGATACCATTGGAAAAGCGGAATAGACTGCTTTAGCGCAAACTGTTGCAGGGGTTCGTCAATACACTCAATTAGTTGCTTTAATGGATAATTGGGATTTTATGGAACAAAATCTTGAAACCGCGTACAGTTCTTCTGGGGTTTTAGAAGAATAGGCCAAGATTTATGAAGAGTCTTGGGAGGCTGCTTCTAAAAGAGTAAAAGCTTCTATATAGAATATTTTTGATAGTCTTTTAAATGATAAATTTTTTATAAGTGTTTTAAACGGTTTTGAAAATATTCTTACTGTAGTAGGAAGTTTAATTGATAGCCTTGGCGGAATGGGCGGAGCTATTAGCGCCATCGGTCTTATTTTTACAAAAGTTTTTTCTTCTTAGATGCAAGCAGGGTTTGAAAATTTAGCTTATAATCTTTATGCCTCTACCTCTTATGGACAAGAATAGATTAAAGCAGAAAGAAAATAGTTTTTAACAGATTAGGTAGAAGGTAGATATAGTTAGAATAAAGATGCATAGAGTATTTATCGTAGAGAACTAGAACTTTAGCAACAAAGACAAGAAAAAGAAGCTTTTTTAAACGATCATGAAAAAGAAATGTTAGCAGCGAAAATGGATAAAGTTGTTAGTGCAGATGATAAAGCTATTTAGGCATAGGAAAAAGTTTAGAATAAAAAAGCTGAAAAAGATGAGTTTCGTTCTGAATTATTAGGTCAGTTAGTAACAAAAGGAAAGTCTAAAGGCAAAGCAATGTCTTCAAAAGATGCTTTTGCTGAAATAAAAGAAATTGATAAATATGTTGATGAATATTCAAAAATAAAATAGAAAATATCAAAAGTTACTAAAGATGATTAGGGAAATCTTTAGTTGGACGAAGAGGGTGGCTTATAGGGGCTTTTACAAGAATTAGGTCTTGGAGAAGATGCTTCTGGATTAACTATTGAAGATTTAATTGCTACTAATAACGCAAAACTTTCATAGGGTGTAAAAAAACATACAAAAGGATAGTCTAAAGAGTATTAGGAGGCAGTGTAGGATTATGTTAATTCTTCTCGAGAAGCTGCTAATGCAGGATTAGAGCTAGCAGAAGCTGAAAATAATGCAGCTGATGCGGCGCAGGAATATGAAGATGCTTTGAATGATGTTGGAGGCAGTTTGCAAGGATGGAGTGCTACACTTTCAACTGCGGTTGGAGCTGCAAGCTCTGCAGTTATGGCATTTAATATTCTTGGTAGTATTATGGATACTATTTCTAATCCTGACTTAACAGGCTGGGAAAGATTTACCGCAATTCTTGGATCTGTTGTTATGTTAATTCCCGCAATAGTTAATGCCTGGTCTGGTTTCGCTGCTGTTGCAACTGCAGTAAAAACAGCGATTAGCACTGGAACAATGGCGACTACATTAAATACTATTGCTAAAATGATTAACGCTGCAGCAACTAGAGAATAGGCTGAGGCAGAGGGTGAATAGGCTAATTAGACTCAAGAAAGTGCGAAAGCTCTCAATGAAGAGACAAAAGAATGGTTTAAAAATAAGGCAGTAAAAAAAATAACTAGAAATGAAGATGGTCAATGGACTGCTCAAGATGAAGATGGAAATGATATACCACTTTCAAATGAAATTCGTAATTTATTATCTGGAGAAGATGAAGATAGCGATATTGTAGGATAGATTAGAAGTGTTTTAACTGGCAATGCTTTTCGGGGTCTATTGACTAGTTTAAAAGGACTGATAGGATTAATTGGACCTTGGGTTGCAGGAGTTGCGGCAATTGCAACTGCTATTTGGGTGGCTTCTGAGGCATGGGTAGCACATGAAAAAGCTGCTCAAAAAGCTGCGTTAGCTGCTCAAGAAGCTTCAGATAGATACGCTGAAGCAAAAAGTTCTTTTGAGTCTTTTAAAACTTAGATAGATGGATTTGAAAGTGCTGTCGATTCTATTTCAAACCTAACTAAAGGAACTGAAGAATATGCTGATGCAATTAATGAGGCAAATAAAAAAGCTCGTGAATTAATTGAGGCTCATGGTTTATATGGGCAATTCATTTACGATGAGAATGGTCTTATTAAATTTAATGAAGGTGTTTTAGAGAGCCTTGAAAAACAAAAAGAATTAGCTACTTATAATGCAGAAAATTTAAAATATTATAAATAGTATGAATCTTCTGAGGCAAATTTAAATCGAGATAGAGTTAATTTGCGTAGAGATATTGGATTTTTCTAGGCAGATGCAGTTACTACAGAAACTGGAGATGTAATTCGTCCATTAATGCATATGTCTGATGAAATTTTAAATACTACCGCAGAAGCTATTTTGGCATGGGAGGACGCTGGCGAAGAATTAAGTTTGGTAGATTGGATTGAATCTGCAGACAGTGGCTTCGCAGACTCATTAGGACAATATACAGATATGATTGAAGCTAATCAAGGACCATTGACAGAGTTTGCGGATAAAACTTCTGCTGCTGCTGAAGCCGCAGCTTATTTTACAAGAGCAATTTTAGAAAATAATATTAATAAAGAATATGGTGATTAGCTTGATAAAATGGCAGGGGGAGATTCTCAAAAAAGAGATTTACTTTCTGGAGCAGCGGCTACTTTGGCTTATAATACAGATGAATAGATTTTATCTTCTACTTGGGGCGATAATGTTTTTAGCAAATGGGTAAGTTAGACCACTTTAACAAATGATTATATGGGAATAGCCAATGATGAAGAATTAGCTAGAATGTATGCTCAAGAAATTCTTGGATATACAGCAGAAGAAATGGCTAATTGGATATATGATGGAGGAGTTGGCAAAGGAGGTTTTACTGACGCTGCAGGTAATGCGGTTGGTTTTGCTGAGTAGTTATCTGATGCGCAAATGCGTATAGCTCTTTATGAAAGACAATTTTTAGAAAATTATAGTGCAGATTCTGCTGCAACTATGGTTAATGAAGTTCTTCCTTAGTATTTAAAAGGAGCAGAAGAATCGAGTGTAGATATTTCTAATAGTATTTTATCTGCTTTAGCAGCTGGTAGTAAAGATATTGATTTTTCAACAGCTGATTATGGGGCTATTAATGAAGATGAATTTAACTAGATGAAATCTTTATATGACTAGGGTAAATTTGGTCAAATTGCTCAAATGTTTGGAATACTTCCTGAAATGCTTGATAGCTTGGGCGGAGCAGAAAAATTTGTTACTGAATTAATGGGTAATTACGAAAATGGTCAGTGGAGTAAAGAAAAATTTCGCGAAGGCGCAAATGCTCAAGGTAATGCAAAAGCTGAAAGTTATGAATTAGATTTAGATTAGTTTAAAGCATATAGAGATATTTTATATGAAACAAACGCAAAATTAGCAGAAGAACCTGAATTATTAAACGCAGTTGCTATTGCTCAATTAAGATTAAATAAAGGTGCTAAATCTATTAAAGATTCCTATTCTGATTTAAGTCCTTTAATTAAAAAAGCATAGAAAGAATTAAGTTCCAAAGAAGGAGAAGTATCTGCTGAAACTTGGAGCGAGCTTTCTGCACATATAACTGAAACAGCCACTGCGATGGAAGACTTATTTGGGTTAAATTCTGGTGCTTTAAAAAATTTAGACCCCAAGTTTTTAGTTGAAAACTATGATGATTTAACCAAAGCAGCTAACGGGTCTTAGGAGGCCTATGACCGTTTATAGTCTAAACTAGCCATGAGTATGGTTGAGAAAAATTTTAAAGGGCTTGTAGATGTAACTAAAGAAACTTTGGATGAAATCGCTTCTTAGAAAATAGAAGCAGGAGAATTAATTGATTTTGGACAAGGGGTAGAAGGAATTGGCGGATAGTTGTATGATATGTATAATTAGGCTGCTAATGCCGCTTATCAGGGAGGGGCAGACGTTGCAAATGCTATGGCTCAAGCCAATGCCCTTATGCAAGCAGTTGGATTCTAGCCCCCTGATGTAGAAATGGAAGAAAAAACTATTACTGTTACAGGATAGCTCCCAGATGGATGGACTCCTGTAGATGGCGGTAATGTTATGACCACTGATGCGGATGGAAAGTAGGTATAGGTACAAGGTGTTAAAATTCTTGAAGAAAGTGGCGGTACTTATACTTATACTTAGACATTTTTAGTTCCAAAAGGCGGAGGAAAAATTGCAAAATCTACTGAAAAGCTTGGCGGCGGAAGAGGCTCCGGAGGTGGAGGCGGAGGTGGCTCCAAACGTGAAGAAAAAACCGCTGATACTGGAGAACGTTATCATACATTAACACGTCAACTTGAAAAAATAAGAGATGAATATGATGAACTTTCTGATGCGGCTGATAGAGCTTTTGGCCCTAGAAAATTAGCTCTTATTGATTAGCAAATTGAAAAATTAGATGAAGAAATTGCTAAGCAACAAGAATTAATTGACGCAGTAGAAAATTATGCTACTGAATTTGAAAAAGATAATGATCCAGAAACTTTAACAGATAAATAGGTTATGGAATAGGATTTTTATGATTTTCAAGATATGGTTATGTAGCATGACCTTGCTGATGGTATAATATTCCCTGTTAATATTGAATATGATGCTCCTGAGGGTAAATTAGGAAATATTCTTAATTATGACAATATTCAATCAGCTATGCTAGATGCTTATAATGCAGCAGTAGAATCTGATATGACGGATGAAGAATTTGAAGAATTTGAAAAACAATATGAAAAATTCTTTGAAAGTTTAAGCCAATACGAAGAAACTTATGATAAATTGCGTGAAGAAGAACGTAAATATAAAGAATTAATTTAGCAACGAATTGATTTGCAATTACAAAAAGTTTAGTATGAAATTCAAATAAAAATTGATATTACTGAAGATAGTTTAGAATTATTAGAATTCCAATTAGATAGAATAAGTGATAGTTCTTTTGCTGTTGCAGAAAGTTTAGCTTTGTTAGGTTAGCAGGCTGATTTAACTGGAGAATAGTTAAATACAAACCTTTAGGGCATGAAAAATGTTTTAATGCAAGCAACTAGCTTAGATGGTTCTACTCTTTCCGACGCTGAATTAGATGGATTTTTAAAAGGTACTGTTTCTGTTGAAGATTTAGCTAATAAATATGTTTTTTCAGAGGAATAGATAAATCTTTTAAGAGAATATAAATCTGCCGCCTTAGATAATCTAAAAACAATGGAATCTTTAAGAGAAGAAACTGAAAGTAAATTAACAGAAGCATTTTAGGCATGGAATGAAGAATTACAAGAAGGCCTTAGCACTTTTGACCACTTAAACGCAACACTTTCAAGCTATAAAAATATTATTGGTATTGTTGAAAAGAAACTTTAGGCATTACTAAAGAACTTATGAGTAGTTTAAATGAGACATTAGTCGATAATGCTGTTAATTAGCTTGAAGGTGCTAGAAAAGCTTGGGAGGCATTAAAAAATTCTGAAAAAACTGCTGAAGCAAAACTTGCAGAAGCAATGAGGGATGATAATCAATAGGCTATTGAATATTGGACTCAAATGCTTAAAGATATTAATGCAGAAGAAGAAGCTGCTCAGGAAACTTTCTTATCCACCTGGGAAAATACTTTAACAATGATTGTTGAATAGTTCCAAGAGTCCGCACAAGAAGCCGCAGATGTTTTTTCTAAATCATTTACTGCGAGCGGTGCTCCACTATCTGAAGAATATGAAAAAGTTCAAAAATAGAATGAAAGATATATTTAGGATTATGAGAAAATTTATGAATTAAGTAAATTAACCAGAGATATAAATAATTCTATTAATGACAATAACTCTTTGGCTGGAAAAGCTAAATTAAAAGAGTTATTAAAAGAAATTAACGCTTATGAAGAAGAAGGCGTTAAAATGAGTGAATATGATGTAGAATATTTACAAAAGAAATATGATTTATATTAGGCTCAAATAGCTTTATAGGAAGCTCAAAATGCCAAAGATACTGTTCGTTTGCAAAGAGATAATGAAGGTAATTATTCTTATGTTTATACTCAAAGCAGTGATAAAGTAGAAGAGGCTCAACAAAAATATGAAGATGCTTTATTTGCAGTTTAGGAATTAAACTATGATTATTTATAGGAAATGGAAGCTGAAACAGTCAGCACTATGGACGAAATGCAGTAGGCGCTTCTTGATATTAAAGTTAGTGATTTTGCTACTTTAGAAGAATATGAGGCTGAAATTGATAGAGTAACCAAATTTTATATGGAACAAATTGGCTATTATCAATCAGAAATGTAGAATGGTATAAATCGTAATAAAGAACTTTACGAAGATGACTGGGCTACATATAATAGAATTACTGGGTACAAAATTAGCGCAAATCAAGATTTTGTTACCAGTTGGAAAGAAACTATGTTAGGCGGCTTGATTAATAGCGAAAGTGAAATTGTTGATATTTATTCAAGAGTTGTTGATTCTCTTGACGTGTTAATTGGCAGTTTACTTGGTGCGTACAGCACAATGAGTGGTGATATTGATAGCGCAAATGAGGCCGCAGGAACTTCCACTGCGGGATTTGCACAAACAGCGACTGATGCTATTGATGAAGTTAAAGATGAAACTGAAAATGCGGCAGACGCAGTAGAAGATATGGCTGGCCGCATGGAAAGTGGATTTGATTCTGCTTCGACTGCACTAATAAAATGGTAGACAACTTATGGAGCCGCAATGGAGAAAGCAATTATTGATACAATGGGTGTTGTTGATGCTTATAATTTATTAATTAAAACTTTAACAGATTAGAAAATTGCAACCGAAGCAAAAAATTATGGAACTAGTTCTTCTGGCAGTGGTAGCTATACCGGGAAAAAGAAGGATGGCAAGGGTGATGATGATTTAGACCCTAAACCACAAACTATTATTGTGGCAGATTAGCAAGAGGCTTTGTATGTAAAGCGAGAAAATCCTGATGCCATTGTAGAAGATGTTAAAGGTCGTAGATATAATACAGGTGGATATACTGGTGAATGGGGTAGCGATCCTAAGTGGGCTCTTTTAGACGAAAAAGAAATTGTTTTAAATAAAGAAGATACTTCTAATATTTTAAATACGGTATCTTTAGTTCGTCAATTAGCTTAGACTATTGATTTAAATGCATAGGTAGCTAGTGCAGGAATTGGTAAATTATCAGCATTTAATTTCCGAGATGAGCGTGAATCAGATATTCTTCGACAAGAAGTTACAATTCATGCTGAATTTCCTAATGTTTAGCATAGAAGTGAAATTGAAGAAGCATTTAATAATCTTATTAATGTATCTGCATAGTATGCTCATAGAAAATAATAATTTTAAGGAGATAGAGAAATCTATCTCCTTATTTTTATTTTGGTCAAATATAATTAAATTTATGATATATAAATTTAAAAAAATATAGAAATATTTGAGAAAAAGGAGGTCCATCTATGGATTATAATGAAATAATTTGTACAGCAATTGATACAATTGTTTCCGCAAAAATGGAAGGACTTTAGTATGATATTACCAAATTATGTTTAATAGAAGACGATTCTAAAGCTAAACAAGGTAAATATGTTGTTTCAGATGGAGCAGTTCGTTTTGAAGCATTTACTTCAGATGAAACTTTAAAAAATGGTAATTAGGTACAAGTGACAATTCCAAATGGAGATTATAATAAACAAAAAATGATTATAGGTAGAGTTGTAGCAGATGATACAACTCCTTTTAAGTATGTATCTCCTTTAGATACAATGGTAATAATAACTGATAATATATTTGAAGGAGCTCCTGCAGTAAGTTTATTAGCAAATGAAACTAGCATGATAAACAATGTTTCTTATCCAGGTTCTTATGAATAGGTTTATAATTTAGTAGACGCTACTAATTTTGCAGGTTTTACAAGATTAGGTATTTCTGCCGATTTTTCAACAAGTTTAGAAGGTCTTAATATTGTTTCAGGAACTTATGGGTTGCGTGCCTAGGTAACAACAGATGTTGGAGTTTATGATTTTGATTTAACAACCAGAGATATGTATGGTAATCCTTATGGCTTTGAAGGATTTTTTTCTTAGGAAAAAGTTTTTTCTTTAGAAGGAATAAATAGTATTAAATCTATAGATTTATACTTTTTCCAAAGTGGTAATTTTAAAAATGATTTAGGCCAATTAATTAATTATGATAATTCTCAAGATAAAGACATTGAGGTCGATCCCCCCACTGAGAATTAGGATAATCTTTTTGTTCAAAATGTAAAAATTTTTTTAGGATATGATTCCGGTGAATTTGAAGATGATACTTTAAGAATTTTTACAGACGATAAGTTAACATTTAAGTATGATAATACGACAATTGTAAAAAATTTAGGATTACGCTGGATACATAAAGAAGAAGAAAGTGGCTTCTTTAAAATATTGAAAGATGAAGATTTAAGCAATAATGAATTTGAAATTACTTGGTATCAATATGATGAAAATTTTAAAAATATTAAAGATGAATATGCTGGATTTGGTTGGAAAAAAATTAAATCTATGGCCGAAGAAAATCTTACATTTAAATTAGAAGAAATGTAGGAGAAATTAGAAAATTTAAGAACTTAGAAAGAAGCAGAAAATAATAATATTCAATTAAATGATTATATTTCAGAATTAAATCAAATAATAGATTATTATTATAATTCTTTTTTACTTTTAGCAAAAGATGAGACAGAATTATTAAATTCTTTAAAAGATTTTTAGACAAATACTTTTAATAATGATGTTAATTAGTATTTTGCCAGAGTAGAAGAAATTAAACAGGATTATTCTGATTCATTAGAAACTTTAACCAGTACTAGCATGGAAGGTATTTCAGGTGAAGAAAATAATTCTTTTTTTAAATGTAAAGCGTATTTAAATCATTAGAATCAAAAAGAAGAGTTTAAAGTTATTGGTATTTAGTATATTGATATAGGAGAAGATAAGCCTTAGAAAAAAGTTTTAAAAAGCTCTATATTAACTTTTAATAACGAAATCCCGCAAGCAAATTAGGTTACGAAAGAAGCAGTTTCCGCTTTACAAATTGTTTGTGATGATTAGAGTGATGGAAATTATTTTATTTATGATTAGAATGGTGCCATTATTAATTCTGGAGATGGCTCTGGAAGAGAAAGATTTTTTAAAGCAGAATATAAAGGAGCAGAAATTACTAATAGTCTTGGTAATATAGATTATATAAAATGGTGGATCCCTATAAATAATTCTATGGTTATCACAACTGAAACCTGGAATAAATTAAATGAAGGAATTTGTGAAGTAGATACTCCTGTATTAAATGGTGTTTAGTATTAGGTAATTACAAGAAAAACAGCGGCTGATGGAAATTTAAATTCTGTTTATTAGTCTTATGCTATTGGTGGTTAGTGGTATCAAGAAAAAGCAAATAATACAATTAAATGCGTTTTAAGTGTAGATGGTGTTGAATATGAAGCAGTAAAAGAATTAAAATTTGGAAAAGCTGGAACAAATGGAACTAATTTTACATTCTTTTTATAGTATGAAAATGGACAAAATGCTATTTTAGGGGAAAAAGATAGCGATCCTATAATTATTGGCGCAGAACTTTATGATAGTGCAGGCCGCAATATTGGTTTCTCAAAAACTGATGCAGAATAGATTTCTTGGGAGTGGTTAAAGCCATTAAATTATTATGATTCCGTTGACAATGGAGAATTAGATAATTTATATATGGAAATTTATTAGGCAGATAAAGATGGGAATCCTATTAGTAGTAGTTTAACAAAAAAAGAAGAAGGATAGGAAAGAGAAAAAATAACAGGTTCTTCTGTAAGAATTAAATATTTAAAAGATACAATTCCTGAAGAAAATTATTATATTCTTTCAGCAACTTTTTAGAACGAATCTACTACGTATCCTTTAACAGCTTATCTTCCTATTGCTATAAAAAAAAATAATTTTTCACATATTGAAGGTGCAAAAGAAGTTATTTATAACGCATAGGGAATTCCTTCTTATTATTCTGATGCTTATGTCTTATATGAAATGAGTCAAGGTTTTACTGATGTTACTCTTTCAAAATTGACAGAATCAGGTTTTGAATTTTCAGAAGAATAGGTAAAAAAAATTGAAGGATACAGAGCAGGTTCTTCAATTAGATGGTATTTAGAACAGTCTGATACTAATAATTGGAAAATAAAAGAAGGTTATTTAAACGACGTTACATAGATTATAAGAAAAATTGATGATGAAGCAGACTATGTTGAAAATTTTTGTGATTGGAAATTAGTAACGTCAGAAGATACTGTCGAGGGTAGTGGTCTAATTACTGGTTATATACCTAGTTTAAAAAAATTAAAAGATAATCACTATGCTTTATGCGCGAGCTCTTTTTATACTCAAGGTTATAATGATGAAGTTTGCGTTTATGCTTATAAAGAAATGAGTAACGGAAAAAAAGATATTTTCTGGTCTTAGCCTATTTTAATACATTAGAGTCAATATGATTTTTCTATGTTAAATAAATGGGATGGATAGTTGACAATAGACGAAGAAAATGGTACAATAATGTCAAAGATGTTAGGGGCTGGAAAAAAGAATGATGATAATACTTTTTCTGGTGTTTTAATTGGAGACGTTAGAGCGGGTACAGGAAATAATGTTAGTACTGATCCAGGAACAGGCGTCTATGGTATGCATCACGGTACATGGTCTTTTGGATTAAAAGAAGATGGAACTGCATTTCTTGGTAAAGCCGGTAGAGGACAAATTCGTTTAGATGGTAATACCAGTACTATACAAAGTGCCGCATATGAAGAAAAACAAGGTGCAGGTATGAAAATAGATTTAGACGATGGTATTTTTCATGTTACCGTAGATAAAGATGATAGAATTTATTTATCTCCTGGATATTATACAGATGAATATGGTAATTTTCATTCTGCACCTTATTTTTAGATAACTAGTAAAAATAAAGACTAGCATGGTAATAATTATAATTTAATTTACATGGATGAAGATGATTATTATTTATAGTCAGATAATTATACTGATTATAATGGAATGAAAATAGATTTAGCCAATGGTTCTATAAATACGTCTTTAACAAGCATAAATAATCAGACTAATGATACTTTTTATGGAGCTGTGAAAATTTAGCCAACCAATCCTTTTTTTGAAATCGTTAAAGGGCCTGATTCAGATAATGTGCAAAAAATAATGTATATTGGAGATGAAGCATAGTATTTTCAATCAGGAAATTATATCTAGCAGGGTAGTCAACCTGTAAATGATTAGGATGAATATGTTTATTATATTGTAGAAGATGAAGCAAATTTATATTTTTCTATTTCAGAAGGAGTTTATTATGCTAATAACTACAATGAGGAAAATAATACTTATACAAATACTGGTGAACATCCGTATTATACAAATCCAATAAGTGATAGTGAACGTACTACAGCAATAGAAGAATGGCGTTTAGAGAATAAAAAAGGTGAAACAGAAATTCCAGATGATCAAGAAATAAAAACAAGAGTAATTGCAGGCCGTCTTAATAAACTTGCTACCGGTAAAACTCCAGCGGTATCAAAAGTAGGCAGTGGCGTTCATTTTAATTTAGGCACAGGCATTATAGATGGGTATAATCTTTATCTAAGAGCTAGTCCTAGTAATAGCGAATAGGCTAAAGCCAGATATGTTTTAATAGATAGTAGCGCTGATTTGCCAGATGGAAATAGTTCAGGCGGATGGCCTTTTATGATAGGAACTAATTTTAAAATTGACTGGGACGGTCATTTAACTTGCAATAATATTGAATATATTGGAGCTGGAAATTAGAATATTGGCGGAAAACATATTAATATAAATGATAAATTTTTAGTTAATTATGATGGTTCTGGAACTTGGTGGTCTGGTAGTGTTGGATATGCTTAGAAAGCTAAAGTTGCTGAGTCGATAGATGGGCTTGATACTCAAATAGCCCATATGATATATGTTTTCAATGAACATACTCACAGTGGAGATGGAGCAAAACCCAATCTCGAAATGTAGAATTTGCTCTAAAAAAGGAGAAAAAGGATTTATGAATAAAACAACAAATTTACAAATTGTTGAATTTCGTCAACAAATTAATCAATTAATCAATTCCTGCGAGCTCGATGCAGGCATTGTTTATTATATTATAAAAGATATTTTTTATGAGGTTGAAAAACAATATTAGAAAATATCTCAAAATGAATATTCTGAATGGATAACATCTTTAAAAAAAGAGCAAAAGGAGTGAAAAGTTTATGGCTAAGTTACCTCCTCCTATAATAAAAGGAGTATTGCCTGCTTTTTATGAAAAAGATGGAATGGTATATATTACCATTCCATTTGCTATGAATAGAGCGGTTGGACCTAGTGATGTAGGAGGTTTTTCTTTAAAAATAAAAACTGCACAAAGTACTACTTATCTAGCTGATATTTAGACCAGTGAAAAAGATTCTCCTTCAGGTTTTAATGAAAAACAATTAGATAAAGTTACTTTTATTATATCAAAGCCAGACGCAAGCGATCCCAATGCCGAGGAAGCACTTTATAATAAATTGCGTATGGGTTAGTTTTATAAAATTCAATTAGCCTATTTAGATAGAGCAAAAAAAGATTCTGTTTCAGGGGATTATACAGAAGATCCCCAAGAAGTTGGTTATTATTCAACTGTTGGTATAGCAAAATATACTACAAAACCATCTTTAAGTATTGAAGGTTTAGAAACTACAAGAATAAATAAACATTTATATCATTATACAGGGACTTATCTTTAGAAAGATATTGAGACTAAAGATTCTCAAAAAAATGATATTGTTATAAAAAAAGATAAAACGGAAAAAGTTTATTCTTATTATTTTAATATTTATGATGATAATGATAATTTAATAGAGACTACTGGAGAACTTTTACACAATTCTTCAAATGATAGTGAAAATGATAAATCTCAAGATATTTTTATATTATCTAAAGATTTGTAGGTTGATAAATTTTGTTATATAGAATATGGCGTTACTACAATAAATGGAATTTAGGCAACTAGCCCTAAATATAAGATTATTTAGAAATTATCTGTTGATCCTGAAGAGAATGTAGGCTTAAAAGTTGTTGGAAATAATGAAGAAGGATATATTGATGTTTACTTAATTCCAAGTTTAAGAGTTCCAGCTTCGTCTGTTGATCCTTAGTTAAATTTTATTACTACTGGTAATTTTGTTTTAAGTAGAGCTTGTTCAGATACAGATTTTACTAACTGGGAAGAAGTTTCAAAATTTGAACTTTTTTCTTAGTATCCATCAAAAAAAATATGGAGAGATTTTTCAGTAGAATAGGGAAAAGAATATTAGTATTCAATTTAGTAGTATAATAATAAAAACTTATATTCAAATAGAATAAAATCTAATAAAATAAAAATAGATTTTGAACATATCTTTTTAACAGATGGTAAAAAATAGTTGAAAATTAAATTTAATCCTAAAATTAATAATATTAAAACTAATATTCCAGAGGCAAAAGTTGATACAA